>JBBQJF010000421.1:0-4255 GCA_038325665.1 Dehalococcoidia bacterium
AGCGTCACCCGATACCCCGCCTCCGCCAGCGTGCGCGCCTGCTTGTAGAAGATGCGCGGGTCGAACGGCTCGTGGACGGAGGTAAGGATCGTCACGGCGGGGTGGACGCGAGACGGCGAGTCCGCGGATGTCACACGGCTACCCTCGCTTCGGTGGTCAGGCCGGGTGGGGCATCACTCGCCGAGCGCGGCGAGGTAGGTCCGGCGCAGCTTCTCGGACAGGCCGCCCGATCCGCCGCCCTGCCAATACGCTTTCAGCTTGTCGGTGGACGACACCGCGTCGAGGGCCGGCAGGGCGTTGGTGCGGAGCAACTCGGCGATCTGGTCGCCCGCGGCCTTCGCCTCGGCGGCGTCGCGTGCCTCCCACCAGATGTCCGCTCCGTTCGACCCGTCTGGGCCGAGCGCGCCGATCCGCTGCCACCAGTGCGCCTCCTCGGGTGGCGGCGTCCGCGACGGCTTGGCGCGTCGTTGCCGCGCCGACCGGTCCAACTGAAGCTTGATCAGCGGCTCCGGCCAGCGAGCCGTACGCAGTGACTCGGCCAGGGACGAGGACGGCGTCAGCTTGGCGGCCAGAGTGGGGGAATGCACCCCCAGATTGACCGTCACCTTGCCGTCTCCCAACCGGCTCTTCTGGAGATTCACCATGAGCGCCACGTCCTCGCGCGAGGCATAGAACGTGTGGCCCCGCCGGCGGTATCCGGCCGACTGGAGCACCGAATCCATCTTCTCCAGTATGACTGCCGTGACTTCCGCGGTACTCATGCCTCACTCCGTGGACGGATGGACGGATATCCGCTGCATTGCCTCGACGTCGGCCAGACGCTATAATCCCGCAACCTTGATGCGGCGAACCGCGGGGCTTCCGGTGAGGAGGAGCGACGTGACCGATCAACGCGGCATGCTCAGCAGCGTACCACTCTTTAAGGATCTGCCCGCGAAGACGCTCGACCGGCTGGCTCGGATTACCGTTCAGCGTAGCTTCCCGGCCGGTACAGAGATCGTTACCGAGGGCGACGTCGGCGCGGGATTCTTCCTGATTACCGACGGGACGGTGGAGATCGTGCAGGGTCAGGCGGATATGCCGCTCCGCACGATGAAGAAAGGCGAGTTCTTCGGCGACATGGCCCTGCTGGACGGCCGGCCCCGCTCCGCCACGGTGCGGGCGGCCGAGACGACGAGTTGCCTGGTGATGAGCCGCTGGGATTTCGTCGCCGAGGTTAAATCAAGTCCCGACCTGGCGATGGATCTGCTCGAAGTCATGAGCGTCCGGCTGCGCGAGATGGAGCAACGCTTGCAGGACTGCGAGAAGCGCTCCGGCGGATGATGGCGCGGGCGACCTAGCCTTCTGACCCCCTTCCCCACAAGGGAAGGGGGTGAGGGTGACTCTCCCTCGTCCGCCGAATCCAGATCGCCTATCGTGGCGCCCATGGGGGATGACGGTGACTCCCCTCCCCTCGCGGCGCGTCCCGGTCTGCCGGGGGGAGGGGCCGGGGGGGAGGTGATCCCCTATGTATCGCGCGCCGCGGCGGGATGGTCGTCCTCCGCTAGCGCCGCCCCGGCCAGCGGCCAGAACAATCCCATTAGTTGCAGGTGATACAGACTGCCCGCCACGAGATTGAACACGAGCAGGCCGGCCACCACCGCCGCGACCGCCGCCCGGATCGTGAGTGTGTGCCCGCCCGTGCCCGGTTCTCCGTGTCCGGCGCCCTGGGAAGCCTGCATCGTCAACTCGCTCCCACCCCGCCAAGCGACTCCGATCACCGCCCCCCACAACAGCAGATAGGCGACCAGTCCGACGATGCCATAGCGGGTCGCCACCACCAGATACTCGTTGTCGAGCGTACCGGCGTTCTCCGCCTTCCCCGGTCCGGCGCCGAACACGGGCGAGCGGCGAAATACGGCGCCCGCGTCCCGCTCTCCGGTGGTGGCGGCTCCTGCTTCCTCCAAACCGGGGAAGCTCACCGGCACACGGCCGTCGACCAGCACGAAGCCATCGGCGTACGCCTCGCCACTGAAGCTGTCGGATAGCAGATAGACGCCGATGAAATCGATCCGGCGGCCGGGGTCGGGCGTGATGGTCACGGCGAGGCGCTGCCAGACGCCGGTCAACGCGCTATCAGCGGCAACCTTGGCGTGGGGGTCGCGTCGTTCACCGTCGGTGTAGAAGATGTTGGTGTAGAGGAACACGTCGCCCGATACCTGCCGCGGAAGCTTGACCCACACCGCGGCCGTGTACGATCCGCCTCCAGTCCGGTTGAGGTAGCGTTGCTGGTAGACCGCCGCGCGTTGCCCCGGATCGCGTGGATTTCCCCGGAAGATGATTCCCGATTCGCCGAATAGCGCCGCCTCGGCGTCACGCCGGTATGCGGTGCCGGGCAGCGCGCGGAAGCCGGCGGCTCCGCCCCCGCGTCCCTCTTCGAGGTCGCCGTTGTCGATGTAGGTGCGAACGGTCCCAATGGCGAACAGCGGATAGTCGAGGTCGGCCGGATCCTCGATGCGCGCCGCGACCGTGAAGCCGGCAGCCGTGCGCTGGTAGTCGTAGGCCGCGCCGCTGAGAGGGTCGCTGGGTAGGCTGTCGATGCTGTCCGGCACGAGTTCGTCGAGCGATGGGCCGTCCGGCAGGCGGCCGGTGGCGTCGCGGTGGCGCGTGACGGCGGCGACAATGGCCCGCGTGCCCGCCTTACGCCGGCTGTCCCGCTCGCGCGCATCCGGCCCGGCGGATGGACGGCCGCTGTCGGTGCGCGCCGCGCCCGGCCCGGCGCGCGATGGGCGGCCCGCGTTCGTCCCGGTCACGCCACGCCAGCGTTCGATCCGCAGCCCGAGGCTGCCCTCCGCGGTCGGACTGAAGGCGCCGGCGACGCGGGTGAGATAGTCCTCGCGTCCGCGCGGGAACATCTCGACCACCAGCACCGCCGCCGCGAATGCTGCGCACAGCACGACCGAGCCGGTCAGCAACTCCCGCCGGCTCGCGCGCCGCACCAGCGCCACCACCCAAAGCACGCATACGGCAGCGACCACCGCGCCGAGGGCGCCGCGCGAGCCGCTCAGCACAACCCCCATCGTCGCGAGCGCCAGCGCATACCAGGCGGCGAGGGTCGCGGTATCCTGTCGCGGGCGCCATTGCAGGCACCGGGATATCCCGACCGTCCGGGGTTCTCGCGTGGCCGTGGATGGTGGCGTACCCGTACTCACGGCCTGCCGGACGACCGGGACTTCGATCAATCGGTCATCTGGCCGCCGCGCGGGAGACGGTTCGAGAGAGCTACCTCCCCTAGCCTCCGGCCGCCCGCTCGGCGCCGGGCGATCGCTCCCATGTATCGCGGGGGCGGGACCACGTTGCCGTCGGGGGGCAACGGCGGGGCGGGCGCGCTGGCTCGCGAGCCAGGTCAGCGCCATGACCGCGGTCAGCGCCATCATCATGCCGAAGTAATTCGGGTTGCCGACCGTGCCAAATGCGCGTCCGTCGCGTACCAGCGTACGAAGGTGGTGAGCGGGCGCCCACCAGCCGCCCGTGCGTTCCACCACTCCGAGTACATCGACGTACTGCGCCAGCGCCACCAGCGCCGACAGCGACCCGGCCGCGAACAGCGCGGTGAACGCCCGCCGGCGGTTCGCCGGAACGCCCCCCGCCAGCAGGCCGACGCGAAACAACACCCAGTACAGGCAGAGCTTCACCACCTCGTAGCCGTCGCGGAGGGTGGCCGCCTCGCCCAGCGCCAGCGGCGCATACACCACCGAGATCAGCGTCGCCCCGGCCAGCGCCGCGAACCCGAGGTCGATCAACCCGAGCCGCGTCACGGACGGATGCCGGCGGCGGGCCGCGACCAGCAGCCCGACGGCCGGTAGCGCGAGCGCCTGTTCCAGTCGCACATCGGGCAGGCCGGACGTGAGCGTCGCCGCCGGCGTCAGCACCGCGGCGACAATGATCGCCGCCAGCAGCCACCCCGACAGCGACGCCCCACCCGCGCCGGACCGCCCGCCCTGTTCGCTGATTCCCTCGGACCCCGCGCGCTCGGTTCCAATCACAAAGCTGTCCTCATACCACCCATTCACGCCACCCTTGACGCTGCCCCGAGACTGACCAGCCGTGCGCCGTCAGTTTGCCGCCGTCGCCCGTCCCGTCTGACCCGTGATCTATTCCGTCCACAGACCAGCCTCCGGTTGTTCGCACGGGGGGCAACCCGGTGGGTCGCACCTACACGGGCTGTCCGTGTTCGCCCTGGTCGCGTCCGCGCGGTCGCGCCACGTCAACCCAA
>JBBQJF010000422.1:0-4245 GCA_038325665.1 Dehalococcoidia bacterium
CCCGGAGGTCGGCCGCCGCGGCGTGGCTGGTCTACCCGCCCACTTCAGCGCTATCCCCCAGCTCGCCTACGGGCCAGCGCCATGCCTGGGCGAACACAACGATGAAATCTTGGGTGGTTTGCTCCGGCTCTCACCGGCCGACATGCGCCGGCTAGAGGAGGCGGGAGTGATCTACTAAGGTGGCGAACCTAACCCCCCGGCCCCCTTCCCTGCAAGGGAAGGGGGAGAACCTTAGTCGGTGGGTCCAGGTTTGTAGTGCACCACAGATTGCGGACCACGGCCCAAGTCACGGTCCGGCGGCTGCGGCCAGGGCAAAGGCTGCCTCGAACTCGATGGGCGGCCGGTAGCCCAGGGTGGAATGCAGTCGCTTGGTGTTGTACACGTCGCGGATGCAGTGGTCGTGGTTGGCCTCCGTCTCGGCGAAGGTGCGGTAGTCCTTCGTGAGGATACCCTCCGACGGTCTGAGAGCGACTTTGCCCGTGGTCCGGTTTCAGGGTTCACTTCAGGTCAACACGTTTACCTGAGAATCCAGACCTTCAGTCTGGACTCATAGATTTTGAGGAGAACGTGGTACCCCTCCCCTTGCAGGGGAGGGGTTGGGGGAGAGGTAGGCCCGCTGTCACAGTCCCCGCAGCCGTGGCCGGGTGGCCGCCATCAGCACAACGATTGTCATGAATAGCATGGCGCTTATCGTGAGGGCGGCGGGCACGTCGAGGGCGTCGCCGAGCGCGCCGAGGAGCAGGTTGCCCAGCGGGGAGAGGCCGAACACCAGCACGTTGACGCTCATCACCCGTCCGCGCAGTTCGCCTGGCGCGGTCGTGATCATGATCGTGCTGGTCATGGTGCCGCCGATCGCGTTGCCCAGCCCGACGCACGCCAGCAGCGCCAGCGTCAGCGGCAGCGACCGGCTCTGCGCCACGCCGATCACCGCCAGACCGACCAGCGGCATCGCGACCAGCAACATCACACCCTTGCGCCGGATCTCCCCGAGACTGGCAACCACTGCCGCGCCGGCGATCGCGCCGAACCCGCCGGCGGCGTAGAGCAGACCGAGCGTACCCGCGCCGATGTGGAGCGTATCCTTGGCGAGCGCCGGCAGGAACGACTGATACGGCTGAATCAGCACCGCCAGTCCGGTCGCCAGTGCCATCAGCGGCTGGAGCACGGGACTGTGCAGCACATACCCGATGCCCTGGCTCATGTCGCCCGTGAATGAGCGCCGCTCGGTGCGCGCCACCCGCGGAGGAAGGCGCATCATCCGCACCATGATCAGCAGCACGGCGTTGCACAGCCCATTGAGCAGGAATGCGCCGCCGGCGCCGCTCCAGACGATCATCAGGCTGCTGATTGGTGGTCCAAGCATGGTCGCGCCGGTAAAGATCACCTGATTGAGCGCGACCGCGTTGGTGACCTCGTGCGGCTCGACCAATTCCGGGGCGAGCGACTGGCGCGTGGGCAGGTCGAGGGCAAAGCAGCACCCGGCGGCGAACGCCATGCCGATCAGGATTGGGATGGTAACCAGGCCGGCGAAGGTGAGCGCGGCCAGCGCGACCATTAGACTGGTGAGCAGGCCGCGCGTCATCGTCATCAAGAGCTTGCGGTCGGCGCGGTCAGCGATTACCCCGCCCGGCAGCGCGATCAGCAGGAACGGCAGCGACAGGCAGGCCGTCACCACGCCCAATGTCAGCTTTGAGGCGGTCAGTTCGACCACCTGCCAGCCGAGCGCCACCACCAGCGCCCAGTAACCGATGCTCGCAAGCCCCCCGCCGATGATCAACAGGCGAAAATCGCGGTGCCGGAGTGCCGTCAGCGGGCGCGGCCACGCGAAGCCAGCCGGACCCTCGGACGATGTGGCCGGGGGCAGCGGCTCACTTGTGGTCCGCATCGCCGTCCCCTTGCCCGGACAGAATCGCGCCGGTCATGCAGCAGAACGCGCGAGACGAAGGCGTCATCACAAATGCCCGTCGCGTCTTGCTCATTCCCGCGTGTGTTCGCCCCTGAATATAGCAGGTGTTACCCGCGCGGTAGACCAAGGCCGCGGGTGGCAATGATGTTGCGCTGAATTTCGCTCGTGCCGGCGGCGATCGTATTGGCAACCGCGGCCATGTAACCCGCCGGGACGCGCCCGTCCAACGGGGCGCTTGCCGAGCCCTCGGTGAGCAGACTGCTCAAGCCCAACATGGTCATCCCCGTGTTCGCGATGCGCTGTTGCAGCTCTGAGCCGTACACCTTGACCATCGACGCCTCATAGTTGGGGATCTTTCCGGCCGATTGCATCCAGGCGACCCGGTACGCCAGATACCGGCCGACATCGTTCTCGATTGACCGCTCCGCCAGTGCCAGCCGTACGCCGGACACGTCGATCAGCCGTCCGCCGTTGTGGCGCGTGTCGCGGGCGTGGGTGGTCAACTCCTCGAGGGTGCGGCGCGCACCCGCGAAGCGGCCAATGCCCGAACGCTCGAAGTCGAGCGTCGTCGCGCCGACATACCAGCCGCGGTTGATCTCGCCCACCACGTTCTTACGCGGCACCCGCACGTTCTCCATGAACACTTCATTGAACGCGTGGCCGTTGAGCATGTTCACCAGCGGCCGGACCTCGACACCCGGCGACTTCATGTCCATCAGGAAGTAGGTGATGCCGCGGTGTTTGGGCGCATCCGGGTCGGTGCGCGCCATCAGAATCGCCCAGTCGGAGTGATGCGCGCCCGAGGTCCAGATCTTCTGACCATTGACGATAAAGTCGTCGCCGTCGGCCACGGCGCGCGTCTGCAACGATGCCAGGTCGGAGCCGGACCCTGGCTCGGAGAAAAGCTGACACCAAACGGCGTCGCCTCCGGCGATCGGCGGCAAGAACTGCTTGCGTTGCTCTTCGGTGCCGTGGACCATCACGGTCGGGCCGGTGAGGGAGATGCCGCTGCCGACAGCCATCGGCGCGCCGGCGTAGTTCATCTCCTCGTTGTAGACGAGCTGCCGGGTATGGGTCGCGCCGCCGCCGCCGTACTCCGACGGCCACGCCATCGTCAGCCAGCCACGGTTCGCCAGCTTTTTCGTGAAGCCGCGCATGAACGCCCATTGCTCATTCGTGACCGACTCGCGCCCGTTGGCCGGTTCGTAATCCGGTGGCAATTCCTGCTTCAAGAAGCCGCGCACCTCACCACGAAACGCTTCATCGTCCGCGCTCATCCGAAAATCCATCGCGCACCTCCTCGATGTGGCAATGCACTGACCTGGTCGTGTGTCCCAGTCAGTGAGTGAGCGGAATCGCGGAGACGCAAAGGTCGCGGAGAAGGCGCGGAGGACAAAGTCGGTGATTGGTGATCGCCGCATTCCATCGCGCGCTCTGGTCTCCTTCGCGTCCTTTGCGTCTCCGCGGTCCAAAATTCCTACCCGGGCGTTTGGTTCATAGTCGCGCGGCGTCCGGCTCGGCGTAGGAGCGGCCGTCGGTGGCGGTGACGCGCAACGCCTTTCCGGCGGCATCGTCATCGTGGATAAGCTGCATCACCGCGCCGGCGATCTCTTCGGGCGGGATCGACGGGTAGGAGAGTAGCTTGTGTACGCGCGGATCCTCGGCCTCGCGCAGGATGGCTGTATCGACCACGCCGGGACACACACAACAGACCGTGACGTTCGCTTGCGCCTTCAAGTAGGCGAGCGAGCGGGTGAACAGCACGACGCCGCCTTTAGCCGCGCCGTAGACCGGGTCCATCGGGATACCCATGATCCCGGCCATCGACGCCGTGTTCACGATCACTCCGCCGCCGCGCCCGCTCAACAGGGGGATAGCAATCTGCGTACCGCGGATGACGGACCACAGGTCAATCGCGAGTGTGCGCTCCCACTTCTCGACCGGGGTGTCGGGCCAAACGGGCAGGCCGGTGGCGATGCCGGCATTGTTGAACACGATATCAAGACCGCCGTAGGCGCGCGTCGCCGTACCGAACATCGCCTGCAAATCGTCCTCACGGGTGACATCGCCGGCCACGGGTGTCGCCTCGCCGGCCGCGTCCTTGATCATGCGCGCCGTGCCCTCAAGCGTGCCGGCGTTGAGATCGGCGATCACCACCGATGCGCCCTCTTGCGCCAGCCGTAGCGCGGTCGCCCGGCCGATGCCGCTGCCCGCGCCCGTGACCAGTGCGACCTTGCCCGTGATCTGCATGCTGTCCCTCACGCTCGCATCCGTACGTCATGCCAAGTCTGCCAGCGCCGGAGGGAAGCGTCAAAGGGCCGAGCCGTCGCGCGCATCTG
>JBBQJF010000423.1:0-4236 GCA_038325665.1 Dehalococcoidia bacterium
TGCGCTCGCGTGTGTGCAAACCGTCGCGCGGGAGTGGATCGAAACCGCTGTCGAACTGGGCCGGACGGTTCCCGAACCGCGAGGACGATTATTGTTCGCATGACCCACCGCGATGATGCACGAACGCGCCTCGGAAGCAACACCACACCGTCGTGGCTCGTGCCCGCCGCCCGCCTTGTTCAGCGCATCCAACTGGAAATCGAGGGTCTGGTTATCGGTCGCGACACGAGCATAGCCTATTTCCATACACCGATTTACCAGAACTCGTCTGACGGTCCCAATAATGAGACGTTGATTCTGGAACGGGTAGTGGGGCCGGGCGCTACGCTGGCGGGCTGGCAGGAAACCGGCCGGGTTGGGCGAGTTCCAAAAGGGAGCCAGCCTGTTGAAAAAGTCGGCATCGGGCCAGACCTGCTGATGTCGGCGGTGCGAGAGGCAGGTGCGTGAACCTCACGGACCCGCCGGCGAGCCCGCGCGGCGCCCAACATCCGGGTCACGGGGAGGTTTTCAACAGGCTGGTCCTGTTGTGAGACCGTGTGGTCGTGCTGGTCACCCGGGTGCCCCCGCGCGGACGTGCCAGTGTGCCGAGCACCGTTAGTGCGTGCCCCAGTACGTCGGGTCCGCCGGGAAGACCGTCTGGCAGCGAGTCAGCTCGGGTGGCCCGTCCAGGGTGTCGGCGGCCGCCCGCCACACGGCATAGTGCAGCGCCGCGCGATGCGCCGCCAGGGCCGCCTCGTCCTGGTAGACCTCGTAGAAGTAGTAGATATTCGCGTCGCCCACATCCTGGAGCACGTTGAAGCGCAGGCAGCCCGGCTCGTCCCGTTCCGATCCGAGCGCGTCTACCTCGATGGCCTGCAAAAACCGCTCCCGCAGTTCGGGCTTGATGCGCACCTTCACCCACATCGCCAGCATGGTGCCCTCCCTTCGTTCTAGGATTTACGTCGCACCTCCGCTGCGGGTGAGTTCAAAGATGCAAAAGAGGGAGGGCAGCGGGATGGTACGCCGCAGCCGCAGGCCCGCGCGCCCGAACAGCCGCCGATACTCCGCGACCGTCCGCTCGCGGCCGGCACCGGTGAGAATCAGCATCTCCAGGTCGAACCCCTTGGTCAGGCTAGCGCCGGTGTCCGTCGGCAGGGGTGCCTCGATCACGAGCACCTTGGCGTGGGCCGGCATCGCGCGGGCGATGGTACCCAGAATGCGCACGCAGGACGCGTCGTCCCAGTCGTGGATGATGGCGTAGAGCGTGTAGAGGTCGCAGCCCGGCGGTACGGCCTCGAAGAAGTTGCCGGCGTCGTAGTCAGCACGGTCGGCCACGCCGCGCCGCGCCAAGAGCGCCCGCGCCGCCGCTTCGAGCGCGGGCAGGTCGACGAGCACACCGCGCATCCGCGGGTAGGTGGTGAGCACGTCGGCGAGAATCGCGCCGGTGCCGCCGCCGACATCGCAGAGCCGCTGTACGCCGGCGAAGTCGTACGCCTCCAGCACGAGCAGCCCTTGCATGCGCGAGCCAACGGCCATCGCCCCGTTGAAGGCGGCGCCGGCGGCCGGGTCCACCACGTTGACGTAGTCGAAGAAGGTGTGGCCAGTAGCGGCGACCGCGGCGCTCTCGCCGGTGCGGATGGAATGTGTCGCCTGGTTCCAGATCTGCCAGTGCCAGTCGCCACCCAGGAACAGCACCCAGTCGCGGAAGGACCAGGGATGGTCCGTGCGCAGCAGGTCGAAGACCGCACTGGTGCGGTAGCGTCCGTCGGTGGTGACCCCGAGCAGGTCCCGGGAGACGAGATAGCGCAGCAGCCGGTCCAGCGCGTCGGGGTCGGCGCCCACCGCCTGGGCCAGCGCGTCCCCACGCCGGGGACCGCCGCGCAGCGCGTCCGGGATGCCCAGCTCGACGGCAATGGTGAGCGCCTTGTTGTCGATGAGGCCGAAGAGCCGCTCCAGCACCAGCAGGAAGGGCGGCGCCGTCCGCGCATGGCCGCGACCGAGCAGATTGCGTGCGCGCACGGCGAGCTGGGCAAGCCATGCCGGCGGGACGGGCACCCCCAACGCCTCGCGCGCCCGCGGGCGGGTCCGCTCCGACCTGACGCGGGCTGGACGGCTGCGCAGTGGCATCCCGCCCCGCCTACGGATGCTGGTGTGCAGCATGAAGATTACACATAATCATGTACTCTTATAACCGGTATGTCAAACCGTCCGGAGTCGTATCGCCATCACGGTGGCAGACGGCCGCTGCGGGGCGTCCGGGCGATGGCGCACCAACTCCGCGGCCTCACCGGACAGGCGTCTCACAACTTACCCTCGACGCGTCCACGTCTGAGGTTTTGAGACATCCCCTTCGTTGTCTCTTTTGGGACGTTTGCGAGACGGTCGGGCTTCGTTGTCCCCGGTTGACTATGACAGCGACCGCTGAAGATACTACGACACAAAGCTCTGAAAGTCACACTCGGACCAACTGATGCTGTACGGCACCGCCGAAGGGGGATGTGCAATGCCGCCCGTCGAGCATCGTCGCCCCGTCGCGATCGGCGAGGTGATCAAGAACGCGGTGGCGTTCAACCCCAAGAACTGGGGCAGTTCAACCGTGAATGCTGATTCATTGCCCCGGACCGTGATCGAACTGCTCCAGCTTCTCCGCGAGCGGGAAATCACGTATGTCATGGCAGGCGGCCTTGCGATGCTGCAATACGTCCAGGGCCGCAATACGCCGAATATCGACATGATCATGGCTCTGGCGTCCCTTGAGCGTGTACCCGAGATTGAAGTATTTGAGCAGAACGCCGATTTTGCGCGCGCACGATTCGGCGACCTGCAGATCGATATCTTGTTGGAACACAACCGCCTCTTCGACCGGGTTCGACGGCAGCACGCGGTCGTCCGGCAGTTCGCGGAGCAGGACATCCCGAGCGCGACCGTGGAGGGATTGGTGCTGCTGAAGTTGTTTGCCTTGCCCTCGCTGTACCGGCAAGGGGACTTCGCGCGGGTTGGCCTGTACGAGAACGATGTCGCGACCCTGATGCAGGCATACCAGCCGCCAACGCCGCCGCTGCTCGACGAACTCGCACGGCACATGAGCGAGACGGACCTCACCGCGGTGCGCGACATCGTGGCGGATATTCAGCGGCGCATCACGCGCTTTGAACAGGATCTCGAAGGCACAACATGATCGGGTTCATGGCGCAGTCAATCCTCGGATGATCGCCGCTATCGCGGCGCCGGTTATCAACTGACCACCACCCCAAACCTAGATCTCGCACCGCCGGGTAGGGGCGCCGCGTTCGACAGCGACCCGCATTCGTAATCGATACGAAGGCGCAACGTTGAATCTCCTAATACTCTGCTAGTATCACACCGTTGTCTCGCTCCCTGACGCTCCGATGACGGGCGTATACCTCGCGCACGAGGAGCGCGGCGCGGTGTCCAAATGGGAACGACAATAATTCGCGACGGAGGGACCTCTCTCATGATGAAGGGCTTTCGTGACTTTATCTTGCGTGGCAACGTGGTGGACCTCGCGGTGGCGGTGGTGGTGGGCGCGGCGTTCGGTGCGGTTGTCACAGCGCTGGTGGAGGATCTGTTAACGCCGTTGCTCGCGGCAATTGGCGGCCAACCCGACTTCTCGCAACTGACCTTCACGATCAACAACAGCAAGTTTCTGTATGGAGATTTCATCAATTCGGTGATCTCATTCGCTATCATCGCGGCAGTGATCTACTTCCTCGTGGTCGTACCGCTGAACCGGCTGATGTCGCTGCGGAAAACCGAGGAGCCGGTTGGTCCACGGACGCGCGAGTGCCCGGAATACATGAGCAAGATCCCGATGGCGGCCCGCCGTTGCGCCTTCTGCACCGCCGAGGTCGCCGTGCCGGCCTGATGCGGAGTTGTCCCGGACACGCGGGCGACCCACCGGGCGCCCGCACCCGTGCCTGGCAAGCGTCCTCTCATCGGGGCGACCCGGCGGACGTGTCCGCGCGGCCGGTCCCGGAGAGATTGGACCGCGCCCATGTCGGGGCCTCCCGGTGGGTCGCCGTGGGCGCGCTCATTCCTGATGGATGCCGGCACGATCAATAGGCGGCAGACGTCCGGCCGGCGATCACTCCTCGGCCAAGAACGGCAGCACGGCCGCGAGCAGGGCGGTCGGGTTGTCGGCGGGCACATCGTGACGGGCGTGGGCAATCTCCACGATCCGGCAGCCGGGGATGGCATTGTGCGTGTCGCGCGCCTCATCTTCCGGCAAGATCATGC
>JBBQJF010000424.1:0-4231 GCA_038325665.1 Dehalococcoidia bacterium
GCGCGACGGGTGCTGTTGACCACTGACCATCCCGAGATGGGGCCGATGCCGCATACGCGCGCCGCTTTCCGGCTGTCCGCCGCGCCGGCGGTGGGTCCGCAACGTCCGGCCCCGTGCTTCGGCGAGCACAACGACGCGGTCTTCGGTGCGCTGCTCGGCATGGGCGACCAGCGGATGACGCGGTTACGCGATGACGATGTGGTGGTGGATGCACCGCGCGCCGTGGCGTCCGAGTAGAAAGGAGGCACGCTGTTCGCCGGAGGAGCCGGCCGTCCGCGCGCAACGCGACCGGGGTGATGCTGCCGCGATCTTGGCGGCGCCGGCGCGTCCCGCGTGGTGGCCGGGGGCTGGCTGCCTCGAGCGAATGGCTTCACCATGCTAAATCTGAGTGACAAGTATTGCATCGCCGGCGCCGGCAACACCCGCTATGGCAAGACGCCGGGCCTGTCTGCTCTGAGTCTGGCGGTGCAGGCGTGCGCGGCCGCGATCGAGGATGCCGGCATCGAAAAGGACGAGGTCGATGCCGTGTTGACCAAGGCGCCGACCTCGGCGTTTCAGATGCTGTGGAGCACGCGCGTGGCGCAGGGACTCGGCATCGTGCCGCGGGCAACGGCGACGCTCGATGCGGCCGGCGCCTCGAACATCAACCTCATCGCCTACGCCTGCATGCTGATCGAGACCGGTCAAGCGCGGGCGGCGGTGATCTCGTACGGGGATAACCCGGCCACCGGCTCACGCGCCGCCTACAGCCGGCTGAGCGGCGCCGATGTGGCGCACGGCTTCTTCGGCGCACCGTCCGGCTATGCCATGGTCGCGCGCCGCCATATGCATGAGTTCGGCACGACCTCCGAGCAACTGGGTGAGGTGGCGATCACCTGCCGCTCACACGCCGCGCTGAACGACAATGCCCAGTTCCGCGAGCCGATCACGGCGGAGGACTATCGCAACTCGCGCTGGGTGGCCGAGCCGTTCCACCTGCTCGACTGCTGTCCAGTCTCGGACGGCGGCGCGGCGATCGTCGTCACCTCGGTCGAGCGCGCCCGCGACCTGCGTCGCCCGCCCGTGTCGATCGCCGGCTGGGGCCAGAGTCACCCCGCGTGGGATTTGCCCTATCGTCGCGAATGGACGACCAGCGGCGCGAAGCGTTCGGGCGAGGCTGCCTTCGCCATGGCCGGCATTACTCCCGCCGACGTGGATTTCGTCGAACTGTACGACTGCTTCACCATCGTGCCGATCGTCACGCTTGAGGACTACGGCTTCTGCAAGAAGGGCGAGGGCGGCGCGTTCGTGCAGGGCGGCCGCATCCGCCTCGGCGGCGAACTGCCGCTCAACACCAGCGGCGGCCTGCTCTCGGAGACGGGGATGCCAGGGATGCAACTGATCGTCGAGGCCGTCCGTCAACTCCGGGGCGAATGCGGCGACCGGCAGGTGAAGGACGCCCACGTCGGCGTCGTCAGCAACCAGGGCGGCATCATGACCACGCACGCAACACTCGTGTTGCGAAATGGGTAATGGGTGATGGGTGTTGGGTGATAGGGGTGACGGCGCTGTGACAACAGGGGGTGACGACCCATTGCCGGTCGCCGAATACCCCCGGGGCTGCCGAAGACAGCGCGCCCCCATCACCCAATACCCAAGACCCGTCACCGCGACCGAAGGGAGCCTTCATGACCACGACCGAGTACGCGAAGCCGCTGCCGGTGCGCGATCCGGAGAATACGCCGTACTGGGATTCTCTCAAAGCACACCGGATGAGGTTGCAGCGCTGCGAGGCGGGGCACTTTCGCTATCCGGTCAACCCGGTGTGCCCCGATTGCCTCTCGACACAATCCACCTGGGAGCCGGTCAGCGGTCGCGGAACGGTCTACAGCTTCGTGATCGTCCATCAAGTCTATGATCCGAGCTTCAAGGGCGAGACACCGTACAATGTCGCGGTGGTCGAGTTGGACGAGGGTCCGCGGCTGTTGACGAACATCGTGGGAATCGCCCATGACCATGTGAGCATCGGGATGCCCGTACGCGTTGTCTACGAAGACGTGACTGACGACTTCACGCTTGCCAAGTTCGAATCAGCGTGACGCGCGCCGAGCTCTTCGTGCGTCGGAGGGTAGGTCACCGCGCGGTGATGTGCCGGCCGCGCGTGAGACTCAAGTTTCCCCCCGCGTCCTTGCAGGGATAGGGACGGGACGGCAATCAAGCGAGCCGGCACGGCATTGAGCAGGATGATCATCTCCCCCTTCCCTGGCAGGGAAGGGGGCCGGGGGGTTAGGTAATGCCCTTAAGCAAACCGTGGACCAGCTACGAGCCGGGCAACGATCGCGCCCTTCCTGGCAACCTCGGTGTCTATGAGATCGGCGACGAGGCGGGCGACGTGATCTACATCGGCTACGCCGGCGGCCGATCGCTCTTCGGCCTGCGCGAGATGATCCCGGCGCGGTTCGCCGAGTCGGAGCTGAACCCGGCGCTGCGCGGTCGGGCGCGTCTCTACCGCTACGAGGTCAACCAGATGTACATGACCCGCTGGGTCGACCTGCTCACCCGCTACCGCGATGAGCACGGCCGCACCCCCGAGGGCAACGAAGCCAGCGCTGAACCCCTGCCCCGCCTCGGTCGTTTCAACCGCTCCGGCAGGTGATGGGTGGTAGGGGATGGAGGATCGGGACCGTCCCCGGTTCCCTGTGACCTATGACCTATGACCCGTGACCTATGACCTACTACCCGTCACCCAACACCGCGACCGAAGGGAGCCTGCCATGGATCTTCAACTGAACGACGAGCAGCGGATCATTGTCCAGACCGTGCGTCGGTTTGTGCAAGAGCAGATCATACCGCTGGAGGCTGACATGGACCCCGATGCGGCCGAACTGCCGCACGAGGACTACGAGCGGCTGGCGGCGATGGTTAAGGAGTTGGGCTTTTTCGGGGTCGATATTCCGGCGGAGTACGGCGGGCCGGGGCTGCCGTTGGTCACACGCACGCTGATGGCCGAGGAGATGGCCCAGCACCGGGCCGGCCTGTATGCGCCCTGCTACGGCGTGTTCGGTGGCGGCGGCCTGATCCAGCTCATGGAGGCGAACGAGCAGCAGAAGCAGAAGTACCTATACCCGATGCTGCATGGCGAGAAGCACACCTTCTTCGGCCTGACCGAGCCGTCCGGCGGCGCCGATCCGGCCCGCGCGATCAAGACCGCGGCCGTCCGCGATGGTGACGAGTGGGTGATCAACGGTTCGAAGATTTTTATCTCCGGCGCCGACGTGGCCGACTTCGGCCTTGTCTTTGCCCGCACCGATGTCGCCAAGGGCCGCGGCGGCATCACCTGCTTCATCGTTGAGACCGACACACCGGGCTTCATCGTCCGCCGTATCGTTCATACCCTCCGCTCCGCCCACTACGCCACCGAACTGCAATTCGAAGATATGCGCGTGCCGCACGAGAACATTCTCGGCACGGAGGGCGGCGGTTTCGCGATCGCCAACGACCGGCTTACCCGCCAGCGTATCCCCTACTCGGCCGGCTGCATCGGCGTGGCGGTGGCGGCGCAGGCGATGTCGATCAAGCAGGCGAAGACGCGCGAGACATTCGGCGACGTGCTGGCAAACCGTCAGGCGATTCAGTGGATGATCGTCGATAACGAGATCGATATCCGCACCTCACGCCTACTTACTCTCGCCGCCGCCGACAAAGCCGACCGGGGCGAACCGTTCCGGTTCGAGACGGCGATGGCGAAGTTGTGCAGCACCGAAGCATCGGGGCGGGTGGTGGACCGCGCGATTCAGATCCACGGCGGCTATGGCGTCACCAAGGATCTGCCGCTTGAGCGATGGTACCGCGAGCTGCGTATCCGCCGCATCGGCGAAGGTCCCTCCGAGGTGCAGCGCATCATCATGGCGCGCGACCTGCTGTACGACTAGCGCGGAGTCCCACGAGCCGCCCGGCTATTCTGTACACGCGGGGGAGCCACGCGTGGTGGACGCCCGCGTGCCGGCGCCGAACCAGTGGGTTGCCCGAGGTCCCATCATCGTGCGGCGAATGCGCCAGCGGGGCTTCGAGGAAGGATGATCGGTTGCGATAGAACAATAGTCGAGCTGACCGGAGAAGCAGCGGTCGATCGGCGTGCGCTCGTGATTGACCGCGACCTCAACTCGTCGCTACGCTGTGTAGACTGAATCGTCTACACGCGGAGGCATGACATGGCGACCACAACGGTGCGGGTTGACGAACAGACGCGAGA
>JBBQJF010000425.1:0-4205 GCA_038325665.1 Dehalococcoidia bacterium
CGGCGAGAACGTTCAGGTGTTCGAGTACGCGAGTGAGGCGGCGGCTGTCGCCGAGGCTGGTCGGGTCGCGCCGGATGGCGGGTCCGTCGGAACGACCATGATCAACTGGGTGGCCGCGCCGCACTTCTACCGGCAGGGTCGGGTGATCGCGCTGTACGCCGGCAGCGACCGAGACGTGTTGCGGCTGCTGACTTCGGCGCTTGGACCACAATTCGCCGGACGATAGCCGGCGGCCGGACATTCCCCGGCCACCGCTGTGGGCGGACACGGGAGCAGACGCCCGCGGACGCGAACGCACTGACCGAGGCCGGACGCTCGCGGCTGAACGCTTCATGGCGCGGAACTGCACTGTACGATCGTACGGTCCCGTTCCGCGCCTTGTCCGTGTCGCGGCGCTCGTGAGGGCAGTGTTCTATCGCTTAGTGGAAGCGATAGAAGTTGAAGAAGTCCATGTTGTTGTGTGGACCATAGAAAGGATAGACAATTGGGTCGTTCAGGCAGTCCGGTGTAGTGTCGTGGGAGAAGCCCCATGAATGACCGATCTCATGGCAGATGACCCCTTGAATCTGGAGCTGGGCCAGCGGATACGACCTGTTGTAGCGCGCGTGGGTATGGGCGATGTGATTCCAACCCCACGATGCCCAATCCCAATCCATGTCCTCGAACGAGGTGAGACCAACCCAGCCGGTGGCGCCGTAGAAGCCGTCGAAGACGCTGACATCGGTGTGGTAGTTCACGTTGTAGTTGTAGAGGATGCCAATCTTGTTCCAGCCGTCCACCCGAGCGTTCTCGGCGGCCTGCCAGTTGGCGGCATAGTTGTAGTTATAGATGTGAATCGCGGAGCCGCCCTTGTCCCAGTGAGGCCGGCCGGGTCCAAGCCCATGTGCCCCGGCCACGCCAACGTTTGCGGCGACGAGGACCGCGGTCAGGAGAGCGCTCAGCAGGAGCGGCCACTGTCGCGGCATCGATAAGGTTCGTAACGTTCTGATCATCGTGTGTCCTCCCTGGAGGAAGTGGCGGAGATAATGCGAGCGGTCGCGATGCAGGCGTGGGGGCGTCGTCCCCTACAATGCGCGCCGGCGGGTGCCGGCAGTCTCAACGGGGAAGACCGCTCCGGCGCGCGTGAACGCGAACGGCGGGTCCGTGCATAGTGCAACGGACCCGCCTGCCATCATCCAAGCGTGTGGCTATTCCTTGATCTTGCGCTCGAACTCGGCCACGCTCTTGCCGTGCACCTCACGGGTCGCCTCACTGTCGACCATCGCGCTGATCTTGCCGCCCTTCTCGACCTTGAAGCGGCCTTCCGGCGAGACGGTGCGGAGCTGGCCCTTGGGGCCGTCCTCCAGCATCAGGACGTACTCCTCGCCAACCTTGTACAGCGGGTCGCCCTCGAGCACGACCTTCTTGGGTCCGCGACCCTGGGACGCGCCACGCTCATGCTTGTGCGGCGCCCCATCGTCGGGGCTGAGGCCATCCTTGCCCGCCGCCGGCGCATCCAGATGCTCGGTGTCGTCCTGACCTCGCGGACCCAGGGGCGCCGGAGCGCTCTGGACGTCGCCGCCCGTCTGGAACAGCGTCAGCGTATCGCCACCCTTCGCGGCGCCCTTGTGAGCCTTGCTCACCTTGACGGTGATGCGCTGAGTCGGGATGCGGTCCTCGCCGGTCGGCTCTCCCCGTGCCGGCACGACCAGATCCTCGCCCGCCTCCACCGACAGCACCTTAGCCTGCACGATGGTGTGGGCACGGTCGCGGGTCTCCTGCAGCGACTTGGGGTGGAAGTTCCAGCTCGCGGCCGCCGTGGCCTCGGGCTGTTCGTGGTAGTACACGGCGACCTGCCCGGCCAAAGTCAGAGCGAGCGCCGCGCCGGGGATCCACAGCAGGTGCTTCTTAAACTTCGTCAGCTTCATGCGTTCTCTCCTTGAGTGCTGCCCGCCCGTTGTGCCACGGGCCTATCCGAAGTGGTCCCGGACTAGTGGTTGCGGTAGCGGTTGTAGAAGTCCGTGTTGTTGTGCGGGCCGTAGAAGTTGATGTCGTTGAAGTACCCTTTGCCCATGCAATCGCCGGTGTTGCTGTGGTCGAAGCCCCAGGTGTGCATGATTTCCTGACAGAAGATGCCTTGGATGCTGACCTGGCTCGTCGGATACGACCGATTGTAGCGGGCATGGCCGTGGGCAATGTAGACCCAGCCGAAGTGGCCCCAGCTCCAGTCGAGATCTTCCAGCGATGCCAGACCGCCCCAGCCCGTGGCGCCGTAGAAGCCGTCGAAGACGCTGACATCAGTGTGGTAGTTCACGTTGTAGTTGTAGAGGATGCCAATCTTGTTCCAGCCGTCCACCCGAGCGTTCTCGGCGGCCTGCCAGTTGGCGGCATAGTTGTAGTTATAGATGTGAATCGCGGAGCCGCTCTTGTCCCAGTGATAGCCCTCCCAGTTGTGAGCGCGTGCGACGTGGACGTTGGCGAGCAGCAGGGCGCCGGTCATGAACGCCACCAGAGCGCCGACTACCATCTGCCGTCGAGACAGGACCAGCTTCATCCGTACTCGTGTCATATAGGTGCCCTCCGTGTGAGACTGTGCGCCACGCCACGTCCAGCGCGGCTCGACTTCCGGCCACCTCGCCTCACCCCCGAAAGCGCAGACGCGCGCTTCTGATCTCTCGGGTGTTCTCGCGCGGACAGGTGCAGGGCGCCGCGACGTAGTCCGTGACGATGTCATCCACCTCGGTCGTGACGTGACCCATGTGCAGACGTTCGTCGGAGGCCCGTTGTCGCGGGTGTGTGCCTTGCTGGTGACGCGCTCATCATGCACCGGCGCGCTCGGGCGGGCTGTCGTCTAGGTGACAGATCCACTGACACATTGACGACAGATAGTCCCGGCCCGACTGAACCGACCGCGTGGTGGTGCAGCAACCTCATGTGCGCGGGTCAGCGCGAGCGGCCATTGGCCATCTGGCGACCCGACTTTTCCGGCCCACGGGTAGACAGATCGTTCGATGTCGCGCGGTCGTGCGCGCGGGCACAAGTAGCAATATCGCGGGCATTCATCGAGCCACCACGGCGGAGGAACGCGGGTCACGCGCTGGCAGTCGTGATGCGGGGGCTGCATCGACCGCGAGAGGAGTGCACGGCGAGTCTGGGGCACGAGTTGTGTGACCTCCAGGATGGAGGGACGCCATTAGGATGACGCCGATAGATACTGGGTCTGCACATCATCGATCACGAACCACTCGTGGTACACGAGAGCGATATACCAGTCCTCGCCCGGCGCCTTCTCGCACACCGCCAGAAAACCACTGTCCATGCCGGTGAAATATGTGGTGTCCGTGAGAAAAATAGTCAGAACATCGCGCGACTCGGAGGCGATGCATCGCACGATGGTCACATTGGGATGGTTCTCCTTGTCGATCGGGAGGAGGACATCGTATCCGTCCACCGTGAGGAACTCGACACCGCCATTGGCAAGCCGATACTCCCACGTCCACGGCCCCTCGTGCTTCTCCACGATCCGGTCAAAGCGCATCGCCGCGATGCGCCCTCGGGCCTCGGCTGATAGCTCCGCCACCTTCATTCGGTCACGTCCTCCCCACGCACGCGCGGCCACACTGTGACGAGCATAGTAACTCGTGGCGTGCCGCACCGCACCGCGTCCGAAAAACACCTCGTGGCATGTTGCCCCGCCGGGACATCTCGCGCGCCAACGACTATCGGCCGACGCCCGCGCGTGCGCGTCGTTAACCCACTTTGAGTTCGATGATCGCGAGTGTGCCGGCGGGATGCACCGCGGCGACACGCATGCCGGCGCCGGCGGCGAGGGCGGCAATCTGGGTGACACCGCGTTCCCGGCCGCCGAAGTAGGCGAGCATACGCAGGTCCATGCTGGTGCGCGGCGACTCACCATCAGCGCCAACCTTCTCGATGACGAATGTGGCGCCGTCTGGCCCTGCCGCCCCGGCGCAACGGCGCAGGATCGCGCGTGCCGCGCCGTCGTCCCAGTCGTGCAGTATCGCCGACAGCAGATAGCCAGCGGCGCCGGCGGGCAGCGGGTCGAAGAAGCTGCCCGACACCACATCGCCGCGGCCCGCCAACCCCGCCGCCGCCAGTGTCTGCCGCGCGGCCTCGGCGGTAGCCGGCTGATCGACGACCGTACCGCGTAACCGCGGATACGCGCGCAGGAGGGCGGTAAGCAGGGCGCCGCTCCCCCCGCCGAC
>JBBQJF010000426.1:0-4204 GCA_038325665.1 Dehalococcoidia bacterium
GGGTGGGCGACACCGCGATCAGCCGTGTAGTACGGCTGGCGGTGGTCATGTTGCTGTTGCTCATCATCGGTATCGTGTTGCTGCTGTGGGTCGAGGGCCGGGGCGCGGGTGGCCTGTTCGACTGGCTGACCGACGCCCGGCGTGGCAAGTTGTGGTTGGCGCGCGCCGGACTTACTCTCGTGCTCGCGGCCGCGCTAGGTGTGCTCGCCCGCGGGGTGCGAACGCACGGACAGGCCGTGATCGGGTGGTGGTGGCCGTGGATAGGATCGGCGGCGCTCGGGGCCGGTCTTCTGGTGGTGCAAAGCCTGGGCTCGCATTCGGCAGCGTTACGCGGTCAAGAGGCGCTCGCGACCGCGATTGACTGGGTGCATCTGCTGGCGGTGTCGCTGTGGGCAGGCGGTTTGGCCGCCTTGGCATTTGCCCTCTTGCCGGCGCTGGCGCCGCTGGGCGGGCCGCCCCGCACCCGACTACTCGCCCGGCTGATTCCTCGCTTCTCCGCGATCGCCGGCGCGAGCGTCGCAATCGTGACCATCACCGGCGTGTATCAGACGGTGCGGCTGCTGGGCGGGTGGAGCGCCTTCACCGATCAGTCGTGGGGGCAGACGCTGCTGGTCAAGCTGGCGCTGTTCGCGCTCGTCCTGCCACTGGCGGCCTTCAACCTGCTGGTGATCAGCCCGCGCCTCCGCCGCCTCACCGCGCGAATGGACCGCCCCGCCCGTGAGGCGGCGGCGGGGGCGCGCGGCCAGTTGCGCCGCGCGGTGCTGGGCGAAGTGGGTATGCTGACCGTGATCCTGCTGGTCGTGGGTTTGCTCACGGGACGGTCGCCGGGCGAGATCGAGCGGTTCCTCCCCGATGGACCGTTCCGTCCCTTCGTCCTCGACACCAGCGCCGAGGGGTTGAGCGGTCAGCTCGTGCTCTCGCCCGGACGGATCGGCCCGAACCGGTTCGACCTTACCGTGACTGATGGCGCGTCGGCCGTGGCCAATGGAGCCGAGGTCGTGCTCCGGGTGAGCACGCTCGATCGCGATACCGGGACCGCCGAGGCGAAGATGGATGCGCTCGGCGGAGGGCGGTTCACGGCGACGGGTACGTACCTGAGCACGGTCGGGCTATGGGAAGTCGCGGCGCTGGTGCGGCGACCAAGCGGGGACGAGGTGCGGCTGCCGTTTCAACTCTCACTGACCGAACTGACCGGACAGCCCGAGATCAGGGAGAACCGGCCGGCAGCGCCGTTGGAGCGCGGACGCGAGCTGTTCGTCGCCAACTGCATCCAGTGCCATGGCGCCACCGGACGCGGCGATGGTCCGCTGGCCGCAGCGGTCCAGCCGCGACCGGTCGATCTCACGGTGCATGTGCCGCTCCACGGCGACCAAGCGATCACCGACTGGATCGCGAACGGCGTCGCGCGCACGTCGATGCCCGCGTGGAAGGAGCAATTCAGCCCGGAGGAGATTCGGGCGGTGGTCAACTACCTACGTCAACTGGCCGAGCAAACAAGACAGGAGCGATGAACCCGTCGCGCCGTCATCCAGCATGTGGCGTTGAACCATTGGCTGATACCCGCCATACCGTCCGCGCGTAACGAAGGTGAGAACCATGAACTCTCGATTGAGGCGCTGCCCGCGACTGGTCCCGCTGCTCGTGTTCGCGATGGCGCTCTTCGCATGCTCAGGCAACGACAAGCCATCGAGCGGCGGCGAACCAGGCGGAGGGGCTGCTCAGCCGGCCGGCGAATCCCGCACGGGCGGAGCGGCGCGGACGGCGCAACTGGCGATGGTGCGCGATCAGCGGGTGATGGTGCGTGGCGCCGATGGCCAGGAGCAGATGCTGACCCGTAGCGCCAACGACACGTTCCCTGCCTTTCCCGTATGGTCGCCCGATGGTTCACGCATCGCCTACGTGCAGAAGCTGGCGTTCAGCGGACGGCCGAACCAGGATTGGGGCGGTGACATCTACGTGCTGGCGGCAGCGGGCGGTGCACCTCAACTGGTCTGGAAGCACGACCAAACTGGCGCGGACGTGCAAGGCCTTGCTTGGACGCCGGATGGCAAGGCGCTGGTGATGGGATACCAGGCGACGATCATCAAAGACGGTCGCTATCAGGGACAGGTAACGCGGCTGGAGCGACTTGATCTCGGTGATGGCTCGCGCACGCCGCTGGTGAACCAGGCGGTGTTCCCGTCATTCTCCCGCGACGGCAAACGGATGGCGTATCTCACGCAGGACGACACCGGACAAGGCGGCCTGTGGGTCGCCAACGCCGACGCCAGCGACCCGAAGCGGCTGCTCGATCTCGGCGCAAAGTTCGCGGCGATCCTCGGCCCTCGTATCTCGCCGGACGGCAGCGCAATCGCATTCGCGGCGGTCACCCAGCAGGCGTCGGCTCCGGCCCCGCGCGATCCGGCGCGGGGCGGCTTCTGGACAGCGATGCGGCTTCCGTGGACGGTCCACGCGGCCGAAGCGCATGGCTTGCCGATGGATGTCTGGCGGGTCAACGTGGCGGACAGCGCATCCACGCGGCTGACCAACCTGGGCGAGGATGAGCCGTACTCCGCATGGGCGCCGGACGGCAACACCGTGATCGTGTTCGCCACCGGCGGCCTGTACGAGGTGAACGCCGACGGCTCGAACCTCAAGAAGTTGGCGCCGGGCGCGTTTGGCGGCCAGGTCGATACCAAGTAGCCGCGCATCGCTCGTGAGGATCGCCGTGACCTCACCCCACGCCGAGTCGCGCGAGTTGACCCCGTAAGTGTTCCACCCCGCGAAAGCGGATCGCGGTCATGCCGGAAGCGCGGGCAGCCTCCACATGTTCCTCCGTGTCATCGACGAACAGGCACATATCCGGCGGGAAGCCGAGCCGCACCGCCGCCACGCGATACACCACGGGATGAGGCTTGACGAAGCCAACGCGGGCCGAATTGACCACCACGTCAAACGCCTGATCGAGCTTAAACGCCTGAAGGTCTGTCTCCAACCGGGTGGTGGCGTTGGTGAGCAACCCGGTGCGCAGGCGGCCACGCACGTCCTTGACCAGCGCGACCATCCCCTGATCGATGACGCCGAGCCGCGCGCCCCACAGCCGCACCGCCTCTGCCCCGTTCTCACCGTGCGCGCGCACCACCGCGTTTGCCGTCGCTAGCCGCCATGTCTCGTCGGGGATACGCCCAGTGAGCGCCCGCTCCAGCAGGCTTGGCTCAAACGCTGCCTCACTGATCGCACCGGCGGGAAGGCCGAACTGCTCCTCCAGCGCCCGCGTCTCGGCAGTGTCCCACTGCCGGATTACACCGTCAAAGTCGTAGATAATCGCTCGATACATGGTGTCAGTGTAACCTTACATGAGCGCCCTGTGGCCGCGCCGCGGCTCACGGTACTCCCGGCGCGTGATGCTCGCTCACTCGACAACACGATACGGTAACGATTACAACCCACCAGTGAGCATGCGTTCAACTGCTAGTACACGGCGTTCAGCCCGCCGGTTGTCCATCAGCGTGCGCGGCGATCAGCGCCCGCTCCCGCGCCGTGGTCGCGGAGCGTGACCGCTGGGTGGCTGACGGCTGACGGCTGAACGCGTACGAAGAGAGACGAGGTACGACACCATGACGGTAGCCTCATCAAGAGGGTCGCGCACGCGTGCGGCATCGGTGATAGCAGTGATTCTCCTTCTGCTCGCGATGGCGCCGTTCGGTGGCGCACACGCGCTCGCGGGTGACAAACCAACCAGCCCGCCGGCCGCCGGCCACTCCGATTTCACCATCACCACGACGACCCGCGAGCGCGGTCGTCTGGTGTCGGAAACCGTAAGCGGAAGCTACGACATGAACCTGAGCACGCCAGATACCTCGATGCGCTTCCGCGTGGACGCGCCGGGAGAGGGCGTGTTCGAGTTCGTGATCACCGGTGGCCAGGTGTACACGAAGGCCCCCGATGAGGATTGGCAGATCGACCAATTGCCGCCAGAGTTGGTCGGGATTCTGGGACCAGCGGCTCTGGCGTTCGGCGGCGCCGCTGCCACGAGTGTCGATGGAACCCTGGCAGAACTCGCCCGGTACGGCGTCAAGGTGCACGCGCTGCCCAATGAGACGATCCGCGGCATCGACACACGCCATTTCCGTGTTGAGGTCGGTCCTGCAGAGGTGGTGGCTCTGCTTGGCGCGCTTGCGCCCCAACTCGCGTCGCCCGAGTTGGGCTTAGCCCTTGACCCCGA
>JBBQJF010000427.1:0-4202 GCA_038325665.1 Dehalococcoidia bacterium
CCCATCGAAGATATGCCCCGGCTGGCGCGTGAGGAGCGGGCCGAGCGACTGAGGGACGCGCGGCGGTGAGCGAATTCGTTGACACCAATATCTTCATCCGGCTCCTGACACGGGATGACCCGCGAAAGATGCACGCCTGCCAGCCCCTCTTCCAACGCGCATCGCGGGGTGATGTCTCTCTTTTCACGAGCGAAACCGTGGTAGCCGAAGTCGTGTATGTTCTCTCATCGCCCGCGTTGTACCAGCTCTCGCGCGGCGACATCCCGCGGCGCTTCCGTCCCGTCCTCCGGGTGCGCGGTCCGCGTATCGAGCACAAACGGGCTATCTTGCGCGCGCTGAACTTGTACGAGCAGACCAATCTGGACTTCGAGGACCGTCTGCCGGTCGAGCATGTGCGACGCGCGAAGCTTGATGGCATCTACAGCCACGATCGCGGCTTCGACCACATCCCTCGCTGCACCGGATCGAACCGTGGCATTATGGGTTGGGTGAATTGCCGGCGTACGGATCGTCGCATTAGGGCCGCGGACCGGCGGTGCGGGCGCCCAACTCGCGGTCGAGCAGGAACAATCCAGGACCTTGGCTCCCGGTCAGCTTGAGTTGCTCCACGATCTGTGTCAGCGTTACTTCCTCCTCTACCTGCTCGGTGATGAACCACTGGAGCTGCGCCTGGGTGGTATAGTCCTGCTCGGCCATCGCCAGTGCGTAGATATGGTTGATCGACGCCGTGACCTGCTGCTCGTGTTCGAGCGCCTGCTGCATGACATCGAGCGGCGATTCGAACGCCGAGGCCGGCGCGGGGAGCGCCGGGAGGTGGACCTGACCGCCACGATCGTTCAGCATGTCGAAGAACTTGAGCGCATGGGTGGTCTCTTCCTGGTGTTGCAGTCGCATCCAGTGGGCAAATCCCCGAAGGTTCCGCGTTTCGAAGTAGGCGGCCATCGAGAGGTACAGATAAGAAGAGGCCAGTTCGCTTCCCAACTGAATATTGAGCGCCTCTTGGATGGTCGTGCTCAGCATCGTACTTGTGCTCCTGCGTGCCTTCGTCCGTTTCGCTCTTCCATGTCGGTGGACACGGATGCCCTTGCCCCATGGTACTACCGTGCCCACTCTCCTGCCGAGTCGTCACCGGCTGTCCCGCACGCCGCGTGCCCCACCTGATCCGTGGAGTACCCTCCGTGCGAGCGTCGCGCTCAGGCGAATCCGGGTTCACCGCCTCGCGTCAGCACCCAACCTTCAATATCGTCGCGTCGAGACGCCCGTGATACCCGGCCTCGCGCCTCGTGCGATTCAGGTTGTCGTCTCGGGCGCGTCGAGGCTGCCTAGGTCGAGCGTCTCCAGGAGCGGTCGGTACACGGATGGCACGTCATGGGCTGCCGCTCGCGTGCCGGCGGGTTCGCCCACGAAAATCGGTAGTTGCAGACGGCACGCCGTGAGCATTGCCTGGGAGGCATCGACACCGACATCAAGGGCGCCATGCGCGGTCCGCAACCGCAATTGGGCGTGAAGGGCATCACTCGCGCATGCGAGGGTGACTGCTTCGGCTTGGACGTCCAGGGCACGAAGGGCAGCGCCAAGCAGATCAACCACCTCCGTACCCACGGTGGTAAGTCCGGCGAGGTGTGCCACGATCGCGCGGCCAACTTCTGCCCCCACGCGCACCTTCACACCCCACGCGCCCTCGCGGTCGCGCAGAAGCAGGAGCGCGTGGTCAGTTCTGGGACAGTCGCAGCGGAGCACCTTGGCTACCTGCAATTCCATCATGGGCATCTCTCTCCAGTCTGTCCGGTATGGTCACGTCCGGAACACCCCACATATTAGCTGTACCGCACAATACTAATTAGCATAGCCTAAGTCAAGATATTTGGACTACCTTGCACAGATGATACCGGCCGCGAGACGCGGCCGGTTGAGCGGGCGGGATCGGTGGCCGGTGGTGCGTGTGCGACAAGCCGCGTCGCCGTGCACCGCGCCGAGCGTCAAACGTTGATGCTGAGTCCACTCGGTGATAGCGTGCCATCACACCCGTCGTGCCCACGATGGGCGTGTACCGTGCTGACTGGTGGGGCGCGGAATCTGGGCAACTTCCTGGGTCGCGGGTCGGGCGCCGGCCGTGAGGAGATCGTTTCCCGTGCGTTCGATCTATACGGTCTGGCGGATGATGGCGCGGCGCAGCGTCGCCAACTGGCGGCTGGCGTCCACGCTGGTGCTCGGTGTGCTGGTGGCGTCCACGCTGCTGGCGTCGGCGCCGATCTATGCGCGGGCGATGGCTGATCTGGGGCTGACCTTCGCGATCCGCGATGAGTTGCGCGAGGATGCCTCGACCCAGATCACCTTCCGCGAGCTTCCGATCGCCGCTGAGGATGGACGGCGGGTGCAGGAGGCTGTCACAAGCCGGATTGACGAGCGCATCGGCTGGTTCACCGCTGCCCGTGAGCGTGTGGTGCAAGGACCGCGGTTCAGTATGACGGCCGAGGGCCAGCCCGCGCCGCCCGCGATGCCCAATCCCGCGCCGGTGGCCGTGCCCCAGTTCTTCACCTCGGCCGAGAGCAACGTCCGCGTCATGGAGGGGCGGCTGCCCGCGCCGCAAACCGGCGCGGATGGACGGCGGGTGATCGAACTGGCGATCTCGCGACGCGCGGCCGAGGCGAGTGGCTTCAAGCCGGGCGACCGGCTGACGCTGACCGACTACTTCGACGACTGCCCCCGCGAGATCCCGCGCGAGGACCGGCCGCCGCCGCCGCCCTGCACCCCGAAAGTCGGGGTACGGTTCACGCTCGCGGCCGAGGTCGTCGGCATCATCGAACCGATCGAGCCGGAGGCGCCGTTCTGGACACCGCGCGCCTCGTTGCTGTTTGACCCGTTGCGCCTGATCCCCGAGTCCGGCCCGCTGATTCCGGCGCTCACCGATGAGCAGAGCTTTTTCGCCGGGCTGGGCGGCTTGTTGCCCGAATACCGGGCGTCGTTCAGTTGGAACTATTTCGCCGACCCGGAGAAGCTCTCCCGCGCCAACTACCGGCGGGCGCGCGAGGATATCATCGCGCTGCGTGACGACCTGCGACCGCTGGACGGATTCGCCTTCAGCACGCTCGAAGGAGTGTTGCAGCGCTTCGACCGCGACCTGCGATTCCAGCAGACTCCGCTGCTGATCCTGTTGCTCCAGATCGCGGGCATCGCCCTGTTCTACGTCGGCGTCATCGCCACGATGGTGGTCGAGCGGCAGGCGGACGAGATCGCCCTGCTACGCTCCCGCGGGGCGTCGCGGTGGCAGGTCGCCGGACTTTATCTGCTGGAGGGGCTGTCGATCGGCGTGCCGGTCACGCTGATCGCGCCGCTGCTGGCCGGGTTGGTGACGGCGCTGCTCGGGCTAACGCCGACCTTTGAGCGCGTGACTGGCGGCGATCCGCTGCCCGCCCGCATCGGCCCGGCGGCGTTCGCGCTGGCCGCCCTCGGCGCCGGACTGTCGCTGCTGATGCTGATCGGCCCCGCTTTCCTCGCCGCACGAATGACCGGCGTGACCTCGCGGCGGCAGGCGGCTCGGCCCGGCGTGCCGTTCTTTCGGCGCTACTATCTCGACCTGGCGCTTGTTGCCCTCGCGGCGCTGCTGTTGTGGGAGCTGGGCGAGCGCGGCTCGGTATTTACCCCGTCCGCGACCGGCGGTGTCTCCTCCGACCCGCTACTGTTGATCTCACCGGCGCTGTTCACGCTCGGGGCGGCGGCGCTGCTGTTGCGCTTCTATCCCGCGGTATTGCGGGTCGCGGCGGCGCTGGTTTCGACCGTCGCGAGCGTGCCGGTGGCGCTGGGACTGTGGCAGGTGGTACGCAACCCCGGCCAGTACACGCGGCTCGCCCTGCTGCTGATGATGGCGGTGGCGGTCGGGACGTTTGCCGCGAGCTACAGCAGCACCGCCGAGCGTTCGTACCGCGACCGCGCATCGTTCGAGGCCGGTGTCGACCTGCGGTTCGGCGTCACCGATGACATCTCGACTAGTGCGCGAGAAGTAGTCGAGCAACTGTCGAAGGTGCAGGGCGTCGAACGGGTGGCGCCGGTGGTGCGCGTCAATGCCACTACGGCCGCGCCGGGGAGCGGTGTCCAGGATATGGCGCTGCTGGGGCTGGATCCGGCGGCGGCGACCGAGCTGCTGTGGTTCCGCGACGATCTCGCCGCCGAGTCGCTGCCGGCGCTGATGGACCATCTCACGG
>JBBQJF010000428.1:0-4166 GCA_038325665.1 Dehalococcoidia bacterium
CTGGATACGGGCTTGGAGGCGGCTTCCTACCGCGATATCGCGGCTGCCGCGCGGGACGCGGAACAGATGGGTTTCGCCGGACTGTGGACGGCGGAAACAGCGCACGACCCGTTCCTGCCGCTGGCCGTGGCCGCGACCGCCACGTCGCGCATCGAGCTTGGCACCGCGATCGCGGTCGCCTTCCCGCGTGCGCCGATGACGGTGGCGGAGACGGCGTGGGATCTGGCCGCCAACTCTGACGGCCGCTTTATCCTCGGCCTCGGCACCCAGGTGAAGGGACATAACGAGCGACGGTTTTCGACCGCGTGGACGGCGCCAGGCCCCCGGATGCGCGACTACATCCGCACGTTGCGGGCGATCTTCACGTATTGGCAGGATGGCTCGCGCGGCCAGCCCGACTTCACCAGCGACCACTATCAGTTTCGCCTGTCCAGCCCGTTTTTCGCGCCGCCGCCGCTGTCAAAGCCATACGTGGACCGCCACGGCGAGATGCGCGGCGTGCCCGTCTACATCGCGGCCGTCAACGACTATCTGTGCCGGCTGGCGGGCGAACTGTGCGACGGCATCCACGTCCACCCCTTCAACTCGGTCAAATACTTGACCGACATCGTGCTGCCCAACCTCGCAAAGGGCGCGGCCAAGACCGGCCGCACTCTGGAGGATATCGAGCGCGCGACCACCGCCTTCGTGATCATGGGCGACAGCGAGGAGGAGCGTGCGGCGGCGCGCGAGGGTGTGCGCCAGCAGATCAGCTTCTACGCCAGCACCCGTACCTACGTCGAGGTGCTCGCCGTCCACGGCTGGGGCGGTGTGTCGGCGCGACTCAACGAAATGTCGATCAGGGGCCAGTGGAGCGAGATGGCGAGCCTCATCACCGACGAGATGCTCGATGTGTACGCGGTCGAGGGCACACCGGAGCAGATCCCCGCGCTACTGCGGAAGAAGTACGACGGCCTGCTCACCCGCGTCGCGTTCTACATGCCGTATCAGGGCGCCAGCGACCCGGCGCGGATGCGGCGGGTGGTGGAGACGTTCGCCGCGGCGACGCCAGTGTGACGGTACGGAGCCGACCGCGTCTCCAAACGGGCTGTTCGGCCCTCCCGTGCTCCAAGGCGACCCGGTGGGTCGCCCCTACGGGGGACCGTCCGTGTTCGCGGGTTGAGGACGACCCGATGGGTCGCCCTCGTCCCCTTTCGCGTGAATGCGGGATAGGCCACGCGGAATCGAACGGGTCGCCGGAGGTGGCGCCAGTCGCTGATGATGCGTTGGGGCGGTGCCCACTTCGACCTCTCTGCCCCCCACTGTTGCCGCGACAGGCTCACGGTGTGTCCACGCGTTACGTGACCACTACCCGGTGAAACTTCTTGCCCACACGCAGGAGGATGCTTCCATCCTTGACGTGGTCGTACGTCACGCGAAAGTGCTCGTCGTGGACTTGCTCGTCGTGAACGCGGGCGGCGCCCTGGCCGATGCGCTGGCGCGCTTCGCGCTTGGAGGACATCAGCCCGGCGCGGACGAGCAAGTCGGTGAGGGCGATACCATCGTCCGCGAGGTTGCTGCCCGCGATCTCGGTGGTTGGAATCGCGGTCGCTCCACCGACGAGCGTGGGACCGCCGAACGTGACCCCATCCTCACCCAGGATCCTGCCCCCAAACAGCGCCCGCGACGCATCTTGAGCCGCCCGCGCCTGCTCCCCGCCGTGTGTGAGCGTCGTCGCCTCGAAGGCCAGGATCTCCTTCGACTCACGCAGACCGGCGCCCTCGAAGCTGCCGAGACGGCGCACCTCGTCCATGGGCAGCAGGGTGTAGAGGGCGAGATACCGCGCGACATCGGCGTCCTCGGTGTTGACCCAGTACTGGTAGTACTCGTACGGCGAGGTGCGCGCCGGGTCGAGGTAGATCGCCGTGCCCTCGGATTTGCTCAGCTTACGGCCGGAGGAGGCGGTGACCAGCGGTGTGACCAGTGCGTACGCCTTGCCGCCCTCGACCCGCCGTACTAGGTCCGCGCCGGCGAGGATGTTAGCCCACTGGTCGGATCCGCCGATCTGGAGCGTGCAGCCCTGACGCCGGTACAACTCGAGGAAGTCGTACGCCTGAAGCAGGATGTAGCTGAACTCCAGGTAGGTCAGGCCCGCTCGCGACGCCAGCCGTGTGCGCACGAACTCCAGGTCGAGCATGACGTTGATGCTGAAGTGCCGGCCCACGTCGCGCAGGAAATCGACGTACCGAACGGAGCGCAGCCAGTCGGCGTTGTTGACCAACAGCGCCTTTCCCTCGCCGAAGTCGAGGTAGCGGGAGAGCTGCGCCGTCTGGGTGCGCACGTTGGCGTCGATCTGCTCGATACTCATAACGGGGCGGGCCGACGATTTATCGGACGGGTCGCCGACCATGCCGGTGCCGCCGCCGGCAAGCGCGATCGGCCGATGGCCGGCCGCCTGGAGATGCTTGAGCGCCATGATCGAGACGAGGTTGCCGGTGTGGAGGCTGGGGTCGGTCGGGTCGTACCCCCAATAGAGCGTTAGCGGGCACTCGAAGGCAGCACGCAGCCCTGCCTCATCCGACACCTGATACACGAATCCCCGCTCCCGCAGCACGTCCAGCGCGTTCACCGTTGCGTCCCCTTTGTCGCCACATTTGGCTCACGAGAATTGTGCCACATCAGGAGCGACGCTGGTCGGCGCCGCGCACCGCGTCGAGTGTCTCACACCGGCTTCTGCCAAACGAACGCGAAGGTGACTGGATGGTTTCGGAACTTTTCCCATTTGGGCTTGAGCGCCACCCACGCGTCATCAACCACATGCTCCGTCATCTCGATGAGGACCCAACCCGCGTCCAGGGCGGCCGTGACATGGTCGCTCAGGAGGTGGACGTGCGTATCGATGGCGACTGGGTCGCCCGCGCGGCTCGTGAAATGGGTCGGCATCCCCGAGACCATGATGAAATGTGGATGAAACCCCACCAGCACCTGGTATCCCCCGGGCGTTGCCAGGCGCCACGCTTCTCGGTAGAGCGGGTGGAGGTCGGCCAGGTGCTCATCGACGAGGCTCGCGATCACCAGATCGTAGGTCCCGGCCTCCAACCCGGTGGACGCGATGTCGGCCTCGACGAGTGCGCGGTACACGCCCTTCGACCGAGCGACAACCAACATCTCGGGCGTCAGGTCGACGCCGTCGATCACCGCGACGCCGTGCCGTCGCAGCCACGCGCCGGTTCGCCCCGTGCCGCATCCCAGGTCAACCGCGTGGCGCAGTGACGACCATGGAGGCGTCGCGAGCACGTCGAGTAAAGCGATGTCCATCGCGTCTTGGACGGTTCGCTCGTACGTGTCCACCCACGCGCCGTAGCCGGTACGGACATCGACCGTCTGATAGCCGCGCTTGTCGAAGTCCGAGAATTGAACCATACCCCAAGGATCGCACATCGCGCCGGTGACGGGAAGCGCGTCCTGCCGCGACGGCTGGCGTCAGCCGGTCAACGGATGCCCGTCGCACGATCACGCCGCGCCCGTGAGCGAGAGGGCGCGACCCTGATCGTGCTCGCGCCGGCGGCGGGCGAAGCCGGCGCCTGCGCGGATCGCCTCGGCCATGCTCACCCAGTTCGTCTTCCCCGTGCCGGCGATGTCGAACGCCGTGCCGTGGTCTACCGACGAGCGGACACAGACTCCCGGAGCGCTATCCTTGCTCCGTGCCGGTCACGCTGGCAGACCCAGGTCGCTTCGAACAGCAGCGCGGACAGTGTTGGCGACATGGACCGACTCAATCGCATCTTGCACCGTGGCTGTCTGCCCAGGGTAGCGGAAGCTGACCGCGAACGCCGCCAACCGAGCCAGGGAGCCTCGTTCTGGTTGGAGTTCTGGCAATCCAGTGCCGGTATCTTCTAGAAGCGCGACGAGATCATGTACTCGTGTGAACGGAATGCCACGCTCTACCAGCCATCCCTTCAGATACTTCTCCGCGCACTGCTGGGCTAGAAAGCATATGACATCGTGTACGGGCGTGTTTGCCTGCATCTCGCGCTGGGCCACCTGCCGGTCACCTTCGGCCTTGGCAACCCACTCATCAGTCTCCTGCTTCATACAGGACGATACCTCGCGACATCACATCCGTGACAAATGAGTCGTGGGCTGCCAACCGTCGTGCGACCTCATCCGGCGTCCGCACCAGGATG
>JBBQJF010000429.1:0-4158 GCA_038325665.1 Dehalococcoidia bacterium
CCTCGCGAATGTCGTGTTGTTGCAGTTCGATGGTCAGGCGCTGTGGTTCCACTCGATGGGCAGCGATGCTCAGGTGTTGGCGTTGTATGACTACATCGAGTCGATGCTCGATGCCGATCGCGTCCTTCCGCCGCCGCGCGCATTGGCGCCCTACCAATTCACCGCGTCGCAATCGCAAGACCGCCCTGATGGACAGCCGGTCGACGACTACCGCCCGCGCCGGCGGGGGACGCCTCCGCCTATCGACGAATGCGCCACGGCACACGATGGCGACGAGCGGGCCAAGGGAGAGGCGCGGGGCGTGATCGCCGGGATGACCGGACCAGAAGCAATGCCGCGGCGCAACGGTGAATTGGTGTTCGAGGCGCCATGGCAAGGACGCGCCTTCGGTATGGCGGTCGCCCTCCACGAGCAGGGTCTGTACGAGTGGAACACCTTTCGCGACGCCCTGGTCGCGCATGTCGACCGCGCCGAGCAGAATGGAGGGACGTTCGACTATTACGCCTGCTGGCTGGGCGCATTCGAGCAGGTGCTCGGCGGTACCGGCGTCATCTCACCCGCCGAGATTGAGGAGCGCACCTACGAATTCGAGTACGGCGAGCGCGACGACGTGTTCTGACCGAGGGCGCCGTCGCCACCTCTCCGTCCGTGATAGCTTGAAACCGAGCGAGTTCTCCGCCCTCGCGTGGGCCATGAGCCGGCCACGCGCTGAACGCTGACGGCCCCACACGGACGCGACCGCCCTTGCCTGCCCGCCGAGTGAGTTCGGTGTGTGGCGCCCAAGGTCAGGACCGCGGGTGCGTCGCTCGGAACTCACTCGTACAGAAACCGGACGCACCCCGCCCGCTCGCTCCGCTTGACTGCCGTCTGCCAGTAGGGGAGAATCGGGCCGCCCACGGGCGCCGGCGACCAAGAATGCGCGAGGTGCGAGATGAAATGGTGCCGATTTCAGGCAGACGGTGGCGCCGCGTTCGGCATCATCGAGAATGACACGGTAGTCGCGGTCACGGGCAGCCCGTTCGACCACTATACGCGCACATCAGCCACATACCCGCTCAGTGCCGTCACCCTGCTGGTACCCGTCATCCCGCCAACCTTCTACGCGGCGGGTGTCAACTACCGCGAACATGTGACGGAAATGGCCAAGGCCGGCGGTGTGGAGCCACGGTTTCCCCCGCACGCGGACGTGGGATACCGCGCCGTCAACGCACTCATTGCCGACCAGGAGCCAATTGTCATCCCCAGGGACGCCACGGAGTCGGTGCAGTACGAGGGCGAACTGGTCGCGGTGATCGGGAAGACGTGCCGCCGCGTGTCGGAGGCGGAGGCGCTGGATTATGTGCTCGGCTATACGATCGGCAATGACGTGAGCGAGCGGTCGTGGCAGCGTGAGGACAGAACCCTGTGGCGGGCGAAGAACACCGACACCTTTAAGCCGATGGGTCCGTGGATCGTCACCGGCTTGGATCCGGACCCGTTGCGCGTCACGATCCGGCTCAACGGCAACAAGATGTTCTCGTATACGGTGGCTGACGCGATTTTCGGTGTGCGCCAGTTCATCAGCCGGATGAGCCAGTATCTGACGCTGTACCCCGGTGATGTCCTCTGGATGGGCACCGACGGACCAACCGAGAACATGACAGACGGTGATGTCGTCGAGGTGGAGATTGACGGCATCGGCACGCTCCGCAATCCGGTGGTGCGCGAGCGCTAACCGACCACCACGCGGATGCGGTGAGGGCGACGCTGACGCGCTCTCCCCACCGGAGGAACCGACGATGCAACAGTTCGAGGGACGGGTGGCGGTCGTCACCGGCGCGGCAAGCGGGATGGGCAAGGCGTTCGCCGAGCGGTTCGCGATTGCCGGCATGAAGGTCGTGCTTGCCGACGTTGAGCAGGAGGCGCTCGAGACGGCCGTCCGCGAGTTCACGCAACGCGAGTTTGACGTACTCGGGGTGCGTACCGATGTGGCGAGACCCGAGGCGGTGGAGGAGCTTGCACGGCGGGCGATCGATGCCTACGGAAAGATTCATGTCGTCTGCAACAACGCCGGCGTGGCGGCCGACAGCGAGGCAGTCAGTCTGCTTGGTGGCGCGGTCGTGCCCATGTGGGAGCAGCCGCTGTCCGACTGGGAGTGGACCGTGGCGGTCAACTTCTGGGGTGTTGTCCACGGTATCCGGACGTTTCTGCCCCTGCTGCTCGCCCACGGTGAGGATGGTCACGTCGTTAACACGGCGTCGATCGCCGGCTTGACCTCCGGGCCTCGGCTGCCCATTTACGGCGCCACCAAGCACGCGGTCGTACGTCTATCCGAGGCGCTGCACCTGCAGCTTGCCGGCCTCCCGTCGAAGGTCAAGGTGTCGGTGCTATGCCCGGGCGGCGTCAACACCCGCATCGCGCTATCGGTCCGCAATCGACCGGCTGAACTGTGGGACTCCGCAGCAGGCCGGCCGACGGCCGGGGAACTGGCGGCGCGTGAGCAGGAATGGGCGGCGCGCACCGGGCCGACCGGGCTGGCGCCGGAGGCGGTTGCCGAGCAGGTGTTCCAGGCGATCCAAAACGAGCAGTTCTACATTCTGCCTCATGCCGAATATGACGAGGCGGTGCGCACCCGGATGGAGAACATCCTAGCGCGTCGCAATCCCTGAGCGCGACCATGCGCGAGTACGTGCTCCGGCCGGTCACGCGCGGACGGGATCTGTCAGTTGAATTGACCGGCCCTCCGCCGAGGACCGCTCGATCGCATCCAACAGCCGGTGCCGCGTGACCGCCAGATCAAAGTCAGGTTCGAAGTCGCCGCCCGCGTCATGCGCATCGGCCAGGCGGGCGTAGATCTGGGCCACGTTGCGCGGCGGGCCCGCCGGGGTGTCCTCCGGAACCAGCGTCAGCCGGTCGGGGACGGGACGCGGTTCCAGCTTCTCCGTACCGCGTGCGCCGAACAGCCGGCTGGGACCGATGTTGGCCGAGCCAGCGGATGTGACCGTCAGCGCTCCGTCGCGGCCGAAGATCTCCAGGCGGAAGCCGCTGGGATTCGACGGCACGGCCGCCACTTGGACCGTGACCTCGGCGCCGCTCACCAGCCGTCCGGCGACGCTGACGCTATCCGGCGCATCGACCGGGACGCTCGCGCCGGTGTCGGTCAGGCGCCATTCTTTGATTCGTGTTGTGACGCGCGCCGCGACCTCGGCGAACTCGCCCAGGATGAAGCAGAGCGCGTCGATGCCATGGCCTCCAGAGATGGTCAGGGTGTTGGCCCCGTTCGCGCGCTCGCGTTGCCAGATCCGGCCGGATGGTCGCTCGACCGTCGCCTGACCGATAATGCCGAGGTTGGCCGTGAGCACCTCACCCACGAATCCCTCCGCGATCAGTTCGCGAGCATAGAGCATCGTTGGGTCGCCGCGCGCTTGTAGCCCAACCATCGTGCGGAGCGCGCGCTCGCGCGCCAATCCGGCCATGGCTTCAGCCTCGGCGAGGTTAGCGCCGAGCGGCCACTCGCAGAACACGTCCTTGCCCGCGCGCAGCGCCGTCATGACCAGCTCGTGGTGGGTTGGAACCTTGACCGACACCACGATCAGGTCAATGTCCGGATGCGCGACCAACTGGTTGATGTCATGAAAGGCAAGGGGCGCGCCGAACGCGGCGGCGGAGGCTTTGGCCGTATCCTCATGGGCGGTGCAGACCGCCGCGAGTTCATACTCCGGCAGCACGCGTAGGGCAGGAATGTGGGCATTCGCCCCCCAGCCGCTGCCGCCTTGGGTTAGGGTCGCGCCGACGATACCGACACGGATCTTGCCCGCCATGGTATTCCCTCCCGACCACCAGCCGCTCCGGCCGGGTCAACCCGCCCACCCGGATGGGGCAGATTCTACACCTGTCCAGGTTTTGCCGGGAGTCCGCGCCGTCCGGACCAGCGCGTGAGCGTCGAAACCGATGCCCACCTCCCGATAGCCCTAAACGTGCCGCGGACTCGGACGAGCCGTCCGGCGAACCCGTAAGTGAGCACGACCCGCCGGGGCGCGTCTCAGCCGCCGTCCTCGAGGCCGGCGGTGAGGGCGGCGAGCGCGTGCGCCCAGTCGGGGCGGCGCGGGGCGACGCCCAACTGGGTGATCAGCGGTTCGAGCACCACCGCCGGACCGAGCGGACCGGTGCGCAGGTGCG
>JBBQJF010000430.1:0-4155 GCA_038325665.1 Dehalococcoidia bacterium
GGGCAACCACCACCCCAGCCATCGCCCGCACGGGGTGAATCGGTGCGCGCCGGGCCGACCTACCCCCCCGGCCCCCTTCCCTGCGTGGGAAGGGGGAGCACCTAACCCCCCGGCCCCCTTCCCTGCGAGGGAAGGGGGAGACGGTAGCTCCCCTCCCCTTGCAGGGGAGGGGTTGGGGGAGAAGTGGATCGCGATCGATGTGGCGACGGACGCGGAGTGGGCGGTGTTGTGCGACACCATGGGTTCCCCCGCGTGGACCACCGAAGTGCGCTTCGCCACGACGCTCGACCGCTGGCATCACCGTGACGAATTGGACGCGCTGCTGGGGGAGTGGACACGCACGCAAGACCGTGACGACCTCTTCCGTCGATTACAAATGGCCGGCATCGCGTCAGGGCCGGTTCAAGACGAGCGCGACGCCTATGAGTGTCCGCAGTTGAATGAGCGTGGCTTTTTCGAGCCGCTCACGCATCCCGAGATTGGCGAGTACCGTTATCCCGGTCTCAACTTCAAGATGGCGAACACGCCCAATCATCTCCGCCGCCACCCGGTACTGCTGGGCGAGGACAACGACTACATCTATCATGACCTGCTCGACCTTTCCGCTGATCACTATCACCGGCTGGAGCAGCAGGGGCACATCGGCATGGACTACCCCGAGAGCGCGCTCCACCCGAGGGGCAGGTGAACCTTGATGACGGCGACTGAACGCCGGGTTTGTGATCCGCCGGGTCTCATCTTCACGGTTCGGCTGGTTCGCGCTACTGGTGGGTGAGAACGAACGCCCCATCGGACACCAACGTGTGCGCACCGGCGGCGCACAGAATCCAGAGAGAAAGCCATGTCTACCGACGCCTCAATTTCCGGACTTTACCTCAACCTCACATTCCCCGAGCCGCCGGCCGGCCGGCCGTTCGTGTACATCAACCTGGTCGCGTCGGTGGACGGCAAGCTCACCGTGGATTGGTCGGAGCGTGGACTGCGCAGCGAGGCGGACAAGCGGCTGTTTCATGAGCTACGCGCCCACGCCGGCGCGGTTCTCGGCGGTGCGAACACCGCCCGTGTCAGTGGCGCATCGCCCCGCGTGCGCGACCCTGACTTGCGAGAATGGCGGTCGGCGCGTGGTATGACACCCCATCCGCTGGGAGCGTTGATCACGGCCTCGGGCGATCTGCCGCTCGATTCAGCGTTCTTCACCTCGAAGGATTTCAAGGCAGCGGTGTTTGTCGCCGAGACCGCCCCGCCCGAGCGGCTCGCCCGCCTCCGCGCCACCGGCCGGCCGGTACATCTCATCCCTGACGGAGCTGGCGGTGTGCGAGAGGCGGTGCGCGTTCTTCACGCCGAATACGGCGTCACGCGGCTGCTGTGCGAGGGCGGCGCGACGCTGAACGCCCAACTTATCCAGCTCGGCCTTGCTGACGAGCTATTCCTGACCATCGCGCCCAAGATCGTGGGCGGGCGCGACAACCTCACGGCCGTCGCGGGCGAGCCGTGGGGCCGCGACGATATGCCGCCGGTTGGCCTCGTCTCCTGGCATCACCACCTCCCCACCGGCGAAGTCTTCACCCGCTGGCGGTTCAGGCGGTAGCATGGGGACGAATGAACCGCGCAGGCGCGGAGACGGGGCGGAGCACGCGGAGAAGCGTCAAAAGTGGAGTTGCCACGGCTACTCCTAATGCTTCGCGTTCTTTGCGCGTTCTCCGCGCCTCCGCGCCTCCGCGGTTCCCGAAAGGACCCGAGATGACAACCGAACCCACGATCAGCCGAACCGAGGCCGACTACCTGCGGCGGGCGCACGAGTTGCTCCCCGGCGGGGCGATTAGCACCGAGGCGATGCCGGACGACACCGGCTTCGTGGTCGAGTGGGCGCAAGGCTCGAAGCTGTACTCGGTGGATGGCCGCGAGTACATCGATTATGTGATGGGTTCCGGTCCGATGCTGCTCGGGCACGGCCACCCCGAGGTTGTGGCGGCGGCCCAGCACCAGGTCGGGCGCGGTACGACGTACTTCACCGTCAACCGTCAAGTGATCGAACTGGCCGAGATGATGGTCGATGCCATCCCCTGCGCCGAGCAGGTGCGCTTTACCGGCTCCGGCACCGAGGCGACCTTCGGCGCGCTGCGGATCGCCCGCGCCTACACCGGCCGCGACAAGATCCTCAAGTTCGAGGGCGGCTACCACGGCAACCACGACTACGCCATGATGAGTTCCACGCCGTCCGACCCGCCACCCTACCCGACCGCGGTCGCTGATGCCGCCGGTATCCCCGAGGCCGTGCGCGACACGGTGCTGATCGCCCCCTTCAACGACGCCGAGACGGCGGGCGGAATCATCACTGACCATCAGGATCAGCTCGCGGCGGTGATCGTTGAGCCGTTCCAGCGGGCGCTGCCGCCCGTGCCAGGGTTCCTCGCGTCCCTCAAGGAGACGTGCCGGCGGGCGGGGGTTGTGCTGATCTTTGATGAGGTCGTCACCGGCTTTCGTCTGGCCTGGGGCGGCGCGCAGGAACGCTACGGTGTCATGCCAGACTTGGCGACCTACGGCAAGGTAATCGCGGGTGGCTACTCTGGAGGCGCGATCGCCGGCAGGCGAGATCTGCTTTCCGTGGCTGACCCAGCCCGCCGGGCGCGGGGCGCATCACTCACCGGCACGCTCAGCGGCAACCCCGTCTCGGCGGCTGCCGGCCTGGCGACGTTACGCGTGCTCCAGCGTGAGCGCGATACCATCTACCCGCGGCTGTACGACTACGGCGGGCGGCTGGCGAAGGGCATGGCGGAGCGATTCACCCGGCGCGGGATCGCGGTCCAGGCCACCGGCGAGGGGCCGGTGTTTCAGCTCTTCCTACAGGACCGGCCGATTCGCGAGTACCGCGACATGCTCGGCGCCGATACCGCGCGTTGGGGAGCATTCTGCCGCGCGATGACCCGTCGGGGTGTCTTCCTCAATGGCGGCAAACTGTATTGCTCCGCCGCCCACACCGCTGCCGACATGCAGGCGACGCTCGACGCGACCGATCGAGCGCTTGACGAGATTCGGTGAACCGTCCAGCCCGCGGTGAGTGCTGGGGCCGCGGACGAATTTCAGGAGCACCCGGCGAGTGTCCGCCGTCATTACCCGTCCCGGTCCTCGGCGCTCTCAGCGTCTCCGCGGTTCACAAATTGCCCAGGAGAGGTGATGCTATGGCCCGTCTACCCGAACCAACCCGTGACGGTCTCGATCCCGATGCCCAAAAGGTCTTTGACGATATCGTTCGCTCGCGCGGTGGCGCCCGCGGCCCATTCGCGATGCTGATGCACTACCCCGCGCTCGCCGATCGGGTGGCGACGCTGGGTGAGTTGCTGCGCTTCCACTCCACGCTGCCCGGCGCCGACCGCGAACTGGCGATTCTGACGGCCGGCCGCGAGGTCGAGGCGCTGTATGAGTGGGCGGCGCACGAGCCGTTGGGTCTGCGCGAAGGCACCCGCCAGGAAGCGATCGACATTGTCCGCGGCCACGGCGATACGTCCGGGCTGACCCCGCGCGAGGCGCTGATCATCGACACTGTGCGCGCGGTGTACCGCGCTCACCGGCTCACCGACGAGCAGTACGCCCGCGCCGAACGCGAATTCGGGCGGCAGACCCTGGTCGAGTTGGTCACACTCGCCGGCTATTACGGCATGATCGGCTTCGTGCTCAATACCTTCGAGGTCGAGCTGCCGGAGGGTGTGACCCCAGCCTTCGCGCGTTAGCCGCTGGTCAGACCTGGTAAAGTTCCCGTACGGCTGGTGGGTGACGGGTGTCCCCACGACGTTCGCACGTTGGCCATCGGCCTGGGCAACCATTCCGAATTAAGCGGTCTCGCTCGCATGCACGACCAAACGCCCCGGGCGCGGTTCGGGAGTCACGGCAGCGGAGTATTCCTCGGCTTGGTCCAGGGCGCCACCTGGGCGACCCACCGGGTCGTCCCTACCGGGGGGCGGTTGGATATTTCGCGGTTGAAGGCTATCCAGCCGGCCGATCCGACGATGCATACTGTCGCGGTGGGCGGGCGGACGACTGCCGCCGCGGCGGGGGTCTGTCGCTGACGCGCCTCACCGACTGCACCCGGCGAGGCGCGTCCTACAATGTTCCCCGTCCCGCGCTCGGACCGAGGTTGTCGTGATGGTCGCGGGTAGT
>JBBQJF010000431.1:0-4150 GCA_038325665.1 Dehalococcoidia bacterium
GTAAGGGTGACGGTTTGGCCCACCTTGAGGTCGGATGCCTGGGCAGCGACTATCAGGCGCACCTCGGTGTCGGGGGCAAGCGTCGCCTGGGCGGGGCCGGTCTGCGTGCGCAGCGTCAGTCCGTTGCCCTCGACCTTCTCAATCACGCCTGCCGTCGGTCGCGCCTGCCCAGCGCCCTGCGCCCCACCACCGCCGGCGGCGGCGCCACCGGCCTGTCCGCCGGCGCCACTGGCAGCCGCGGCGCCCTGGCCGCCCGCGCCGCCGAACCCGCCCGCCGCCGGTGTTACCGCTGCCGGCGCCGCCACCGCCTTCGCTGTCTGGCGGCCGTACACCATCCCCCCCGCGAACGCCATCCCCAACCCCAACCCAAACACCGCCACCAGCGCCGCCAACACCTGGAACACATTCCGCACGATGACACTCCTGTGAGAGGTCATAGATCATAGGAAGGAACCGGGTCCGTGCCCCGGCGCCGCGCCCCGTCCCTGTGACCTATGACCCGTGACCTATCTGACCTTATTCGTAGCGCAGCGCCTCGATCGGATTGAGGCGGGCGGCGCGGGAGGCGGGGTAGATGCCGAAGAACAGGCCGATGGCGGCCGAGACACCAAAAGCGAGCACGATCGAGCCGGGCACGACCACCGTCTGGATTTCCTGGCCGCTCAGCTGCTTGCCCTTGACAAACTGGGAGGTTCCTAGGCCGGCCAGGATGCCGAGCAGTCCACCGAGGATGCTCACCACCAGCGCTTCCATCAAGAACTGGAGCAGGATGTCCTTGCGCTTCGCCCCGACCGCTTTGCGGATGCCGATCTCGCGGGTTCGCTCAGTTACGGAGACGATCATGATATTCATGATGCCGATGCCGCCTACCACCAACGAGATGCCGGCGATGGCCCCCAGCAGAATGGTGAGCGTGTCCGACGCCTCCTTCTGGGCGGCTACCTGATCCTGCGTATTACGGATCTGGAAAGCGTCTGGGGAACGGTTGCGCGCCGACATCGCCGCCGTGACCTGCTGGATCGCGTCCGGCACCTCTTTCGATGTGCGTGCCTTGACGTCGATCTGGCTGATCTGCTGCGCGCCCCCGGCGGTGCGTGCCGATTGCATCTTCGCGAGCGCCGTCGAGATTGGCACGATCACCTGATCATCCTTATTGGTGAAACCGGTGCCGCCCTTTTGCTGCATCACCCCAATCACGCGCAGATTGATCGATGAGCCGCCGGAATTCACGCGAATCGACTGGCCGATTGGGTCGGATTCACCGAACAGGTTGGTGGCGGTCGTGTCACCCAACACCGCCACCAACGCCTTTTGCTCCAGTTGGTCGTTCGTGAAGAACTCGCCTTTCGCGGGGTAGAAGCTGATCACGTCCTGATAGTTGGGCGTCGTACCGGTAATGCGGGTGTTCGTGTTCAGCCCCTGCGCGATCACCTGTCCGAAAAACAGGCGCTCCGGCGCGAGCGCCACCACCGCCGGCAGAGCATCCGAGTTGGCGAGGGCGGTCGCGTCATCGTATGTCAGCGTTGGCGCCGAACCGGCGGCGCTCCGCACACCGCCGAACATCGACTGGCCGGGCACCACGTAGATCGTGTTGGTGCCCAGACTGGAGAAACGGCTCTCGACCGCGGCCGAGGCGCCTTGACCGATGGCGAGCAGCGCGATCACCGCGCCCACACCAATAATGATACCCAGCATCGTCAGCGCCGTCCGCAGCTTGTTCGCGGTCAGCGCCCGCAACGCGATCGTCAGGCTCTCACCGATCATGGTTTTTCGTCCTCCGGCCCTGACTCCGCACCGGGCGTCCGCGCGACGTTGGCGTGATCCGGCAGCGCGCCGCCGTCCCCCACCCCGGCGCCATCGACGCTCCCGTTTCGTTGCACGAGCGCGGTCTCGGAGAGCAGATCGGTGTGATCGTGGCTCCCATTCGCCCGCGATGTGGGCGAGCGCGACCCGTCGCCGGCCGGCTGGCGCCACACTCGTTCGGTTGCCGATTCCTCGGTGGCGGTTCGCCCGTGATGCGTGCCATACACCCCGGCGACCGCCACGGAGTCGCGCGACCACCCGCCCGCGCCGCGACGCTCGTCGGTGGAGAGTATGCCGTCACGAATCAGCAGGACACGGTTCGTGTGCGCGGCAATATCCGGCTCATGCGTCACGAAAACCACCGTGATGCCACGATCGTGGAGATCCTTGAACAACCCCATGATCTCCTCGCTCGCCTTGGTGTCGAGGTTGCCGGTCGGTTCATCGGCAAGGATCATGCTCGGTTGCGTGACAAGCGCGCGGGCGATAGCGACGCGCTGCTGCTGGCCGCCGGATAGCTCGGCCGGCTTGTGGTGCATCCGATCCGCCAGACCCACCGCCTCCAGCGCGGCGGCCGCCAGCTTGCGCCGGTTGGGCGTCCGTCCGTAGACGAGCGGCAATTCAACCTGCTCGACTGCCGAGACGCGCGGCAACAAGTTGAACGACTGGAAGACGAAGCCGATCTTGTGATTGCGTACGGCTGCTAGCTCGTCGTCCGTCAAGCCGGCGACCTCGATATTATCGAGCAGATAGGATCCGTCGCTGGGCGTATCGAGGCAGCCAAGCACGTTCATGAGCGTGCTTTTGCCCGACCCGGATGGTCCCATGATCGCCACGAACTCGCCATCGACGATTTCGAGTGACACACCGCGCAGAGCGTGCACCTCGATATCGCCCATCCGGTAGACCTTTTTAACATCGCGCAGTACGATCATTCGTCTCTCGTCACCGGCTGCCGCCCGTCCCTGCCACCCCGCGACGCGTGGAGCGACCAGAGACATCCACACGCACGGCGCCGAATCCCAAGCGCCGGTCATACCCTCGCGGCCCCGACCCCCGCCTGCCGTCCTCCCGCTCCGCTCGCGGGATAAAGGGGGCCAGGGAGTTAGGTCATCTGCCTGCCGGACGCGCGGGGGCGGCGCCCCCTCCGGTCAGCCCGCCCGCGCCGAATGCGCCCCCGGCGGCTGTTTGCCCGGCGCGTTGCGCCGGCGGGTGAACCGCGACCTTATCGCCCTCGGCCACGCCCGACAAGATTTCGACTTGGCCCCCGTCGCCGGTGATACCGACCAGCACCGTGCGGCTTTCCAACTTTCCATCCGGCATCACCACATCCACCGTCGTGTCACGTCCCTGGCGCTTGATCGCGCGGGCCGGCACCACGGTCACGTTCTCCTTCCGGTCAGTAACGACGCGCAGTGTGGCGGTGAGACCGGCAGGGATCTGGACTCCGGCCGGGTCAAAGCCGATCACGATGGGGAACGTCACCACACCCTGTTGCGTCGCGCCGGCCGGCGTCACCACCAGCACCCGACCAGCGAAGACGCGCCCGACAATCGCGTCGAAGGTAATAACCACGGTCTGCCCGACCTTGACCCGTGAGAAGCTCGCCTCATCCAGCGTGGCATCAATGCGGATCAGATTCGGATCAAGGAGCGTGGCAACACTGGCGTTGGCGCCGGCGAAGTCACCTTCGTTCACGCCCACCACTGTTACCGTCCCGGCAAACGGCGCCCGAATCGTGGCGTTGTCAATGTCGGTCTGCGCGGCCTTGACGGACAGATTGATCTGTTCAACGCTCCGGCGCTGCTGCTCGATATCCGTCTCCTTGGAGCCGGCGCGCAATTCCGTCAGTCGTGTCTGCGCCGCCGACAGTGACACCCGCGCGCTGTCGATATTGGCCCGTGCGGCGCCCACGTCTCCCGCCTTCGGCCCCGCGGCTTTCAGGTTGTAGCTGGCGAGCGCACTGGCATAGTCTGATTGCGCGCTCCGCAGGGTGGTGGTCTCGGGGCGCTGATCGAGGTCCACCCGGTTGACCAACCGGTCCCAATTGACCTGCGCCGTGTCGAGCGCGGCGCGGGCGCGGTCCAGCGCCGCCTGCAACTGGGCCACGTCCTCGGGGTTAGGATACTGGGCCTTGTCCAGGTTCGCGCGTGCCGTTTGCAGCGTGGATTGGGCCGCGGCCAGCGCCTGCTGCGCCGTCAGCACGTCCGCCGCCGGCGGGCTGAGCAGCTTGTCAAGGTTCGTTTGCGCCGTCTGGAGCGTCGATTGCGCCGCCGCCACGGTCTGCTGTGCGGCGAGCACGTCCGCCGCCTGGGGCGTAACCAGCTTGGAGCGGTTGTTTTGCGCC
>JBBQJF010000432.1:0-4122 GCA_038325665.1 Dehalococcoidia bacterium
CGCCAACCCCGGCCGCGCACCCTATGCCCTGTCCTGCGACGGCGCGTTTCAGGGTATCGTGTGGCTGCCCAGCGGCGCCGACCCCGGCGCCGTGCGCGTGGCAGTTGAACCGGGTGGCGCCGTTGACCCGCGCGCACTCGCCCAAAGTCTTCTTAGCCGTATCCCACTGCCTGACATCAAAGTCGGCGTCAACCCCGCGACGGGGATGGTGGCGCTGCCCGCGTGGTTCTGGGTGGACGGCTATGACGGCGCACCGATCACCGCCTCCGCCGCGCTCGGCGGCGTCACGGTCGATGTGGAGGTCATACCCGACGGCTACCGCTGGCGCTTCGGAGACGGGGGCGAACTCGCGACGCGCTCCCGCGGCCGGCGCTACCCGGAGCCGAGCGACCTCACGCACACCTACGAGCAGTCATCGCTCCGGACCGGCGGGAGCTACACCGTGCGGCTCGAGGTAACGTTCCTGGTGCGCTTCCGCGTGAGTGGCGGCGGTGGGTCGGGGGAGCTGGCGCCGATCACGCGGGCATACACCGCGGACTACCCGGTGCAGCAGGCGCAGGCCGTGCTCACCGCGCGCTGAGCCGGGGGCGCAGGATGCCTCGCCAGCGACCGGCAATCGGGCGCGTGTGCGCCACGGGCGCGCACCGGACAGTGCGAGGAACCAAGGGGGATGACGATGGCAGTGATCGAACGCACCACCGGCCTGCCGTGGGACATGCCTGAACCGGCGCCGCGGGAGGCGCGGCCGCGTGATGTGCTGGGGGAGCTGGCCCGGACGCTCGGCTGGTTGCTGGTCGCAGCGGGACTGGCGGCGGGGTTGTGGTGGCTGTTGGGTCCGCCGCGCCTGCCCGCATCGGTACCCAGCCTCGAGCGCGTGCGCGCGGTGCTCACCGGCGCGGAGTTGCCCGCGCCGGTCGTGCTCCAGGGGGCAGCGCTGATCGGCTGGGCAGCGCTCGCGTATCTCCTGGTCGTGCTCGCGCTGCAGCTGGTCGTGATGCTGACAGTGACGGTCGGCGGCGCCGGCGGCGTCGTTCGTGGGATGGCGCGCGTGGTTGACTGCATCACCGTGCCGCCCGTACGGCGACTGACCACCGGCGCCCTGGCCGGGGTGGTGATGACCAGCGCATGGATGAGTCCGCCGGCGCGGGCGCGCGCCGCCGTCGTGAGCGCCACCCACGCCCTGCCACCGCCCCCGACCCCGACGCCGGAACTCGCGCTCACCACGGTGTGGGCCGGTGGCGACGCGCCCGTGCTACTTGATGCCGGGAACGACGATCGCGTGGTGACGCTCGCGCCAGCACCGATGGCACTCGGCTACACGGTGGTGCTGGGCGACACCCTCTGGCGGATTGCCGAACGCCTCTACGGTGATGGCCACCGCTACCCGGAGATTGTCGCCGCGAACGCCGGCCGCGAGGTGGCGCCGGGGGTGCTCTTCGGCGATCCGAACGTGCTGCATCTCGGGTGGGAATTGCGCATCCCGCTGCCGGCGGAGCATGTCGTCGTGGATGCCGTTGACGTGACCTACGCGGTGCAGGAGGGCGATTCGCTGTGGGGCATCGCCGCCCGGTTGCTGGGCGACGGGCAGCGCTGGCGCGATATCTGGGAGATGAATCAGAACCAGGAGATGGGTGGTGGCCGGCGGCTGACCAACCCGAGCATCCTGCGCTCTGGCTGGACGCTGCGCCTGCCGCCGGTGGACGTGGCGCCGCTGCCTGATACCCGCGCGCCCGCGCCCGTCGCCACGCCCGTTTCCCCACCGGCGCCCGTGCCGGTATCGTCATCGATCCCGGCCGTACCCCCGCCACCGGCCACCGCCGACCGGTCGGTCATCCCGACGCCTGTCGTTCCTGCGGCCGTCATCGCGCCCGCGACCCGGTCCCCCGGCGAGGAGGCCGGCGCGCGATGGTCGCCCGACCGCGAGGTCGCGGTGCTGATTGCCGCCGGCGCGGCCACGGTGGGTCTGGCGGCGACCGTGGCGCACCGACGCCGGGGAGGCGCGTCGGGCAGAGCGACCTCACACCGCCCGCCGAGCGCCCGCGGGACCGGGCGCGGACGGCGGCGGGCCGGGCCGCCATCAGGAGACGTGGCGCGCGTGGCGGACACCGCCCGGATCGTGCGTGCCGCCCTTGGTGAACTCGGGTTCGGCATGACGCGGCTCCTCACCTGCGTGGAGGCGGAGGACACCGTCACGCTTCATCTTGTCTGCCTGCCGGGGGAGGCGGACGCGGTCGCCGGGGCGCGCTTCCAGCTGGGCCGCCGGCTCGGCTGCCTGGTCGCTGCCCATGTCCTCACCGGGAACGGCGTCGCGATGACGGTGGGCCGGCTCCGGCGCGAAACCGCCGCGCTAGTCGCGGATGCGGATGACGAGACAGCGCCGCTGCTAATCGTCCCACTGGGGGCCGATGCGTTGGGGATTCACTATCTCAACCTCGCGGGAGTGCGCGGTGTCGGTGTGATAGGCAGTGAGCGGGAGACCGCCGGCCTGGTGGACGCGTGGGTGCGCACGCTGGCCGGCTCCGTGCCCGCCGCGTGGTACGCGGTGGCGGTCGGGACCGGCACATGCGATCTGCATGATGCGGACCCGGGGATTGACGGACCGAAATGGCCCGACGATGTGACAGGCGCCACGGACGATCTGGTCACGGCGCTCGCGACCGAGGTGGCCGCGCGGCTGACGGGAGACGCGCTGCCATCACCCCCGCCGGTCCTCGTCGCGCTGTTGCCCGCTCCCGAAACCGAGCACGACAGCCGGCTGGCAACGCTGGTGCGCCGTGGCTGGGAGGCGCGGGTCCACCCCATCGTGATCGCGCGACACACCGACGCCGCTACCCCCGCTTCGGGCGTGGAGGACTGCGAGGTGACCGTGACCGTCGCCGGGGCCGGCGTGGATGACGGTCATGTGCCGGGAACGCTCACCGTCATGGTGGCGGGTGAAACCATGGCCGTGCTCACACCCGTGCGCGTGCCGCATCCCGCACCGGAGGGCGCCGGTTCATCACCCCCCGGCGTCGCCGCGATAGCGCGCATCTCGGCGGCATCGCCGGACCCGATGGCGTCCGAGGGCGTCACGCACGATCCAAACCCGCTGGATCATGCACCCGACCTCGTGTCCGGCGACCGCCCATCCGGTAGCGCGACGCTGGAGCACGAGGATGTGGCGCGACGGCGCGACGCCGCCGGAGGTGACCGGATCAGCACGGATGACACGGCGCCCGCGCACGAGCCGGCGGCGCGGGGGTGGGCGGTGGGTTCGGTCGAGGAGCGCGTGGGTGTCCACGGTGGAGCGAGTCGTACGCCGGAATCGCCCGATCTCGCCGAGCCGGTGTCCGCCACGCGGCAGGGCAGCCGTGATGGCGACGACGGGCATGCCGCCAGCGGCCGGGCGGATGAGCTGACGCGGCCCGCCTCCCTCGCGCCGCGGCAGCTCATCCTCGCGGATAAATCCCCCACGGACGAGCGCATCGTGGCCCCGCGGCGACCCGATGACGGCACGATCGCCGTGGCCACGACCACCCGGTTCAACGTGCGCTGTTTCGGTGGGTTCGCGGTCGAACTCGGCGACGGGCCAGCGCCACGGTGGCGGATGCAGAAGGCGCAGGAGTTGCTCGCGTTCCTGCTCGTGCAGGGAGAGAGCTGGGTGCCGCGCGACACCGTGTGGGAGGCGCTGTGGCCGGAAGCGGACGTGGGCCAGATGCAGCCGCTGTCCGATGCCGCCTATCACCTGCGCCGCACGCTGCGCGAGGCCGCCGGTGAGCCGATCGACCCGCTGATCACGCGCGACGGGCGCTACCGGCTGCAACCGAGTCTCTTTCACCTCGACCTCGGCAGCTTCGAGGCGCGGTTGCGGCGCGCGGGGGGCCTGCCACCGGTCGATGCGCTGATCGAGTACGAACGGGCGCTGAGCCTGTATCGGGGACCGCTGTTCGGCTCCGAGTCGTTCGAGTGGGCGGACACGCGGCGGCGGGAGACCGAGGGCCGCTTCCTGCGGGCGGCGCACGCGGCGGCGACCCTGGCGGTGCAGTATCGGGACACGGAGCGTGCCGCCGGCTGGTACCGCGACATCCTGCGCCACGAGCCGACCGACGAGACCGCCGCGCGGGGTCTGATGACCTGCTACGC
>JBBQJF010000433.1:0-4108 GCA_038325665.1 Dehalococcoidia bacterium
CAGCGCGCGCCTATCTGGACGCGGGCGTCGGGCGCGTGGTGCTGGGCACCGCCGCCGTCCGCGACCCGGCGCTGGTGGAGCGGCTGGTGCGCGATGCGCCCGAGTCGGTGGTAGTCGCGGTCGATGCCCGGGATGGCATCGTACGGACAGAGGGCTGGACGGAATCCGGTGGGGTGACCGCGGTCGCGTTGGTGCGCCAAATGACGGCGCTCGGCGTCCGCCGCTTTCTGTACACCGACATCGCCCGCGATGCGACACTGACTGAACCAAACTACGACGCCCTACGCGAGTTGGTCGGTTCGACGACAGCAGCGGTGATCGCCTCGGGCGGCATCGCCCGCGCTGGCCAGGTTCCACGACTGGCGGAGTGCGGCGCGGAGGGTGCGATCATCGGCCGTGCCCTGTACACGGGCGACGTGGACCTTGAGGAAGCGTTGCGCATCGTCTAGGGTAGAATACGCGGCGGTGCGCTCTCCGAAATCCCCAAGGCGTGCGCGTAACCCGCGGGCCATTCGCCACGCGAACAGGGTCGCCGATCCTTCCCGTCCCACCCGGCGGGTCGGGAATCGATGCGCTTAGCAGGGAGCCGCCCGCTCCCTGGCAGACGCCTCTGAGGTGAGAGCAAGGTAGGCGTAAGGGGTCAACGCCCCAGCACCGAACACCTACCACCTAACACCCAACACCCACCCCGAGGGAGTCGACATGGCTGTCCGCGACCGGACCCTTTCGCCCGCCGCCGCGCTCTCGGACCGGCGCGGGCTAGCGCTGCTGGCCGGTCTGGTAATCGTGTTTATGCTGTCGGGGGCGAGCGGCCTGATCTATCAAGTTGTGTGGGTGCGGATGCTGTCGCTGGTGTTCGGCGTCACCGCGTACGCGATCAGCACCGTGCTTAGCAGCTTCTTCGCCGGCCTCGCGCTCGGCAGCTTCCTCGCGGGGCGGATGTCCGACCGTCTCCGGCAGCCACTACGCGCCTACGCCGGCGCCGAAGTACTGATCGCGGTGCTCGGATTGCTGACCCCGGTCGCCTTCGCGATCGCGCGGTGGGTATACATTGGCATCTACGACTATCTGCCCGTGAGTGGTCTCGGTCCGCTGTCGGCGGTGCGGTTCGTGCTGGCGTTCATCATATTGCTGGTTCCGACGACGCTAATGGGCGCGACGTTGCCGCTGATCCTGCGCTCTTCGCTGGCGCGCGCCGAGGGTTTCACCCGCAACCTGAGTGTTTTGTACGCGGCGAACACCTTTGGCGCGATGGCCGGCGCATTCTTGGCGGGGTTCGAGTTGATCGGTCGCTTCGGTCTGCGCGGGTCGCTGGTGATCGCCGCCATCTGCAATCTGATCGCGGCGGGCGGGGCACTCGCCCTCGCGCGGGTACGCTCCGGCGATGCCGCGCGACTGTCCGACCAGCCCGTGGAAAACGATGAATCGCCGTGGGGCCAGCGGGTGGCGCGGACGGCGCTGGTAGTGTTTGGCGTGTCGGGCGCGGTGTCGCTCGCCTACGAGGTGGTGTGGGCGCGCCTGCTGGCAATCTTCTTCGACGCCACCACCTACGGATTCACGGCGATGCTGACGATGGTGCTGCTCGGCATCGGCCTGGGGAGCTGGCTGATCAGCCCGGTGATCGCCCGGCGCGCTCACTGGCCGTTGATCTTCGCCGCGATCGAAGCCGTGGTCGGCGTCCTCGGCCTGCTGGCGTTGCCACTGCTCACCCACCTGATCCCGCTGGCTGACCGGCTGGGTCTGTACGAGGACCCTGGTCCGCTGGGACAGTTCAGCGTGCGGTTCATGGCCTTCGCCGCGTTCGTCGTGGTCTTTCCGCCGATGCTGTTGCTGGGCGCGTCATTTCCGGTGGCGGCGCGGGTGATCGGCTCGGGCGGATCGGTGGGCCGGCGTGTGGGAGGGGTCTACGCGGTCAACGTGTTCGGGGGGATCGTGGGGGCACTGCTGGGCGGCTTCGTGCTACTGCCCCGGCTTGGCGCCCGCGACACGATGGTGTTGCTCGCCTGCGTCAATCTCGCCCTGGCCGCGGCGCTGGTGTGGGCGGTCGCTGGCTCCGTTCGGCGGGCATTGCCGGCCCTTCTGGCGGCCGGCGTCGTGGCCGTGGTCGGCGCCGCCACCGCGCCCGATCTGCTATCCGGCATCTTCCGCGACCGGTTCATCGACCAGGATGTCATCTGGGTCGATGAGGGGCTGGAGAACACGGTCGCCGTGACCGCGAACCGGATCAGCGGCGAACGCAAGATGTACATCAACGGGCAGCCGCAGGCCAGCACGGCCGAGTTCATCACCAACTACCACCGTCTAATCGGCCACCTACCCATGGTGCTGCACCCGGACCCGAGGCGAGCGCTCGTCATCGGCCTCGGCGGCGGCGCGACCGGCGGTGCGCTCGCATCGCACGACGGCACGACCGTGGATCTCGTCGAATTGTCCTCGGCGGTCGCGGGCGGCGCGCGCCTGTTCGCCGATATCAACGGCGGCGTGCTCGACCGTCCCAACGTGCGCTCGCGGGTGGACGACGGCCGCAACTTCCTCCTGCTCCGCGGCGGGCCATACGACGTGATCACTGCCGATGTGATCCGGCCCACCCACGCCGGCGCGAGCAGCGTTTATTCGAAGCAGTACTACCTGCTGGCGAAGGATGCTCTCGCGGACGACGGACTGATGCTTCAGTGGCTGGAGCAGCTCACCGAGGAACAATACAAGCTGATGATGCGGTCGTTCGTGGACGTATTCCCAAATGTGACTCTGTGGGCGAACGGGTCGCTGCTGGTCGGCTCGAAGCAACCGCTCGCGCTCAATCGTGAGACGCTCGCTCGTCGCCTCGCCGACCCCTCGGCCCGTGCATCGCTGGCCGCCATCGGCCTGAACACACCCGACGATGTGCTCGCGCTATACACCGGCAACCGCGACGAGGCGCTGCGCTACCTCGGGGACGAGCGCCGCGCTATCACCGACGACCGCCCCTACCTCGAATATCATCGCAGCCTTCGCGCCGCCGGCCACCCGCCCGACATCAGCGGCTTCAGTCGCGACATCCGCCAGGTGCTCGGTCCCTGACGAATCCGCCCGAACTCATACCGAGCGGTCGCCGGAGGGCAGTTTCCTCTACCGCTCCGGCGGGCGTGTCCACTCCGATCCGAACCGGTTGCCTGACTTTCCACCAGCAACGCACGCCGCGAGCATCAGCCGCTCATCGCGGGACATGTGATATAACTGGTTCATCCCCAGCCGCGCTTCACTTCCGCTCGTGAAGGAACACTAGACGTGCTGACCAAGCGTATCATCCCGTGTTTTGATGTGAGCGGCGGCCGCGTCGTCAAGGGCGTCCAATTCGTGGAGTTGCGCGACGCCGGCGACCCCGTTGAGCTGGCGCGCACCTACGACGCCGAGGGCGCGGATGAACTCGTGTTCCTCGACATAACCGCGTCGTCCGATGATCGGAGCACTGTCTACGACATGGTGGAGCGCACGGCGGCCGAGGTGTTCATCCCATTCACGGTCGGCGGCGGTGTGCGCTCCGACCTTGACGTGCGGATGCTGCTGGAGCTTGGCGCGGACAAGGTCTCCATGAACTCGGCGGCGGTGCAGGATCCGAAGCTGGTGGCCCGCGGCGCCGACCGCTTCGGCAGCCAGTGCATCGTCGTCGCCATCGATGCGCGGCGCGCGGGTTCCGATCACTGGGAGGTCTACACTCACGGTGGCCGCCGCGCGACCGGCCTCGATGCGGTCGCGTGGGCACAGCAGGTGGTCGAGCTCGGCGCGGGCGAGCTGCTGGTGACGAGCATGGATGAAGACGGCCGCGGTCACGGCTACGACCTGGCGCTGCTGCGCGCCATCTCCGAAGCGACCACCGTGCCGTTGATCGCCTCCGGCGGGGCTGGCTCGCCCGAGCACCTCTACGATGCGATTGTCGAGGGCGGAGCCGATGCCGTGCTTGCTGCCACCATCTTTCACTTCGGCCAGTACCGCATCCACGATGTCAAAGAGTATCTTGCCGGCCGCGGTGTGCCGATGCGGCTCTGACAGAGCGTCCGCAACCGATGCTTCGTGGAGTATGCGGCACGGCGACGCGGTATTCAGTTTTCCCCCTTCCTGCAAGGGAAGG
>JBBQJF010000434.1:0-4108 GCA_038325665.1 Dehalococcoidia bacterium
GGTCCCGGTGCCCGCTCCGAACCCGTTGTGGATCTGCATCGGCCCCGCACAGCACCCGTAGGTGTTCTGGCCGGATCGGACGCCGGGCGCCCGCGAGCGCCCGTGGTCGCTCTCGACCTTGCCGATCGCCGCGAGATAGGACCAGCCGTCGCCACCGAGGGCGAAGCGCTTGCCAGCCATCCGGTACGCGGTCAAGTAAGCGGGCGGGATGTCCGCAACTGCACCGGTTGCGGGCGGCGATCCGACAGGCGCCGAGGCGCCAACCAGTACTGCGACGCCGAGTGTGCCGAGCACCAGCGCCGCTAGACTCCCGACCGCAACGGCAGTCACGCCCGGCCGGGGAAGGGCGCCGGCCTGCGCGGTCATCCCACGCCCTGCCAGGCAGGTCGGGGCGTAGCCGCGCGCAGCGGCGTGCTTAGAAGAACTCGCCTCGAAAGTCGCCAGCCGGCACCGGCCTGCCGGCGTGTGCCGGCTGCACTGCTGCGTGGCGCTCCCGCTGCATCGCCACGGGCGGCGTGGGCCGCGTCTCGCTCGCGACTTTGGTCCGGTCGTTGCTCGCCCCCTGTGGCTGTCGTGTGCCCCTGCCACGTACCGTCCGCCGCCCGCGTGTTCCTCGGGCGGGCGCGGTGTTCGTATGCGCCGGGCGTGTCGCAGATCTCGGTCGCCTCGGTCGCTGATCCCTCTGAGGCGGAGCGATCAGCGGGGTCGATCGATCGGGGATCTTCGCCGCGGGGCGCCCCTGCGCTCCCACTGGCTGACTCGGCGCAGGAGGGTTCACGGCCACGACCGAGACGGCGATGATCGCGAGGGCGACACCGACCGCCATTCCCGGTCTCGTCAGCCTGGATCGCCGCGGTGCCGGGTGCTCCGGGGTGGCGTCGGTCAGGGCGGAAACTGGGACTAGTGAAGCAGCGATCGAATCTGCAAACGGCGGCGGATCGGGAGTGTCTGGCATCCCTTGAGAAGCCGCTTGCGAGTCCCTGGCGGCAAACTTCATGTCGCAGCGGTCCACAGGCTGGGATTACTTCGTGCACGCCCGCGATAGGGGGCGCGCCGAGAAACTCGCCTACCTCCTCAGATGACCTTCAGCCGATCCGCGTGCGGATCCCGCCGCCCGCTGCGACATAGAGACGGTGAGACCGCGCAAAGGGCTGCTGCTCTATTTCGCGCAAGGGAACACTCTCGCGCCGGCACGCCGGAGTGCCGGTGTCAGGCGAGAGGTGGCTCGGCGGCTCAAGCGCTTAGCTCTCAAGCCGATGTATGTCAGATCCGTCCCAGACTGCGAGACCTTTCCGACACCATGAGAACGATCACGTCCTCCGAGCGGCTGCTCGCACTCCCCGTCCAAGAGCGACAAACCTTGGTGGTCCTGCCTGATCGGGACCTGCGCGAGATCGAGCAGCTCGCATCGACGCAGCAGGCGGATCAGCTGGAGATCGAGCAGGACGCTTCGACGGACCAGGTCACGAAGCTGCTGGAGCTCGCCGTCGGTCTCGGCGCCGCCGTCGGTGCCCCAAAAGCCGCCGGCGCCGCAGTCGACCGCGCTCGCGAGATCGTCCGCGCCGGCGCCTCACGAGCGGCGGCTACCTCACCGACGATGGTGCCCGCCCTGGCCCTCGGAGTTGTGGGAATCGGCGCCGTCGCCTTCCTGTTCAAAAGCCGCAACGGCAACCCAGTCAACGTCACCTTCGTCTCTGCGTCGACGGCCCAGGGCCTGACGTTCAGTGAAGGCCCGTTCGAGCTCGGGGGTGTCTACACGGCGCATCCAATGCAGCACGAGCGGTACGTGCCCGCGGCGAGCTTTTCGCGGATCATCCTGGAAGAACGCACCCGTGAGACCCAGACCTTCCTGATCACCTGCTGCGGTGCGTCGAAGGTCGAGATGATCATCGACCACGGCGACGACCTGGGGTTTGCGGCTGACGCGGGCTACGAGGAGCGTCCGGCGACCGGTTCAGGCAAGCTGAACGCAAAGCGCGTCGAAAGCACCAAGCGTCACACGGTCAGCAAGGCCCCTGGGCGTTCGGCACCGAATCCGCTCATACCGTCCGAGTGGATCTGGTTCGCAGCCGAGCCGGAATGGCAGGAGATACACCGCCAAAGACGCGATGCGGGCATCACGAGCTATGACCTCAGCACTGAGATCAACGACGACCGGTCGGTCGATTACAAGGCCCTGGCAAAGATTCCAGGTGTGAAACTCAACGTGGACTTCGGGGTCAAGCGCCACGACAAGACGGTCGTGAAGTGGAAGGTGTCGTTCCCGACTGTCTGATGAACCCACTCGGACGCTCGCCAGCGGCTCGGCTCAGGCGTCTTGAGCGAGTGACTGAGCGGCCGATTCGAGGTGGGCGTCGACTTTGGGCGAACGGAAAACTGGGCACCGGTCGCTGGCCGCGAACTTGAGGCGGCTGGCGTCACCGCCGCGCCGGAGGTGGTGCTCGCCGATGCCGGCTATTGGCATCACCGACAGATGCAGGCGATCACCGAGCGCGGGATCGAGCTGCTCATCCCGCCCGACTCCAGTCGCCGCAAGGGTGCCCGGCCCGGTTGGGAGGGCGGCGCCTACGCTGCGATGCGCGAGCGGCTCGCGACCGAGCGCGGCGCCGAGCTCTACGGCAAACGCCAGCCGATGATCGAGCCCGTGTTCGGCCAGACGAAGTTCAACCGCCGCATCGACCGCTTCCAGCGACGAGGCAGACACGCCGCCCGCACCGAATGGCGGCTCATCACCGCCACCCACAACCTCCTCAAGCTCTGGCGACACACCATGACGCCACAGCCGGCCTGAGCACCCGGCCAGCGGCCCGCCAACTTACGCAGAAGCGACCCCCCTCGCCGAACAACGCGCCTACAGCTCCCGACGCGCCACGACCTTTACGCGACAGCCTCGCGTAGATCCGGCACTCGCTGGGGCGGGACGCGCGCAGGGCGCCTGTCGCGTGAAGGGAGCAGCGCCGCCCATAGCTCTCGCACTGTGCAGTTGTCGCACTCGAAGGCGTGACGCCGATAACCGCGCGACGGCGTTCCGTGCGTGTTCTCGCCGGTACGGTCTGGGCTGTAGCCGCTCGCAGCGGGTGGCGGGATCAGCAGGCAGCGAGGAGATGGAACCCGATCGGCCCACCATTCCCGGCTGCGTTGTACGTCTTCACGAGGATTCTGGGCCCGTCCGCCGCGACGGTCACCCGCCCGGCCGGAGCCTGTTCGAGCGTCGGGCCGGTCACGAGGGACGCAAGCGTCGCCGTGTAGACGCAGCCGGTCATGTCCCGGTCGAAGCTCACTCGGTATTCGTTCGTGCCTCCGACGTGGACCACGCCAGACGAATTGCCCGAGAGACGCTCGCCGGCTGAGTTGACCGCGGCGCGGTACGCCGCGGCGCTCGGACCAGCCGGTCCCTGGATGCCCTGAGGCCCCGTGGCGCCCCGCAGCGCGGTCCGCGCCGCGGTGGAGATATCACGCAGGCTGATCGCGCGATCACGGATGTGGCGTGATCTCACCGCGCCCGACCGCAGCTCAGACGACCCGACGGCCCGCGTTCGGATTTGCTTAGACCCGACGCTGTTCTTAGGCAACGTGAGCGCTGCGTAGCTGGTGCCGCCGAGGGCGACGAAGAGCGCGACGGTTGCGATGACGTTCGCGTACGTGAGCTTCGACCTCGTGGCGCTGAGAAGGGTCATCAGGGCATCGCTCCTGCTCGTGACTGGATCGTGATTGAACCGCCTGACGGGCCGACAGTAGCGGGGATTTCGAACATCAGATGCCTCGTGCCGTGACTTGAACACGTCGAGAGACACCCAATTCGTACGGGAATCCTTCTTCCTTCCGGACACGCGCGCGGAAGCGGAAGCGAGTTGTGCCGCGGATCGCCTCGAAGCGGTACTCGAACGCCCATCTCCCCGTGCGGCTGCTCGACCGAGGCTGCGCGAACGTCCGCCAACGTCGTCGCGTGTAGACCTGGAGCTCGACCAGCTTTCCGGCCGGCGGCAGAGTCAAGTAGCGATTCGTGGTGTAGCTCAGGATCGTCGTTGACGCTGTGAGCCCTCAGGCGGCGCTGAGGGCGGGCACCTCCTGGGTCTCGGTCTTCTCCTGTGTGAGTGTGTGATCGTTC
>JBBQJF010000435.1:0-4097 GCA_038325665.1 Dehalococcoidia bacterium
CGGCCGGCGCTCCTGCTCTCGTGGCTCCCCGGTCGCCCACTCGTCGATGAGATCACGGCGCACCCGTGGCGGGTGTGGTCGCTGGCAACAGCGTTCGGGCGAATGCAGGCGCGTATCCACGCGGTGCGCGCCCCCGCGACCTTGCGGCGAAGGCCCGAACGGACGGCGGGCGACACGGCCGGCGACGCGCAAACCCGTTCTCTGGCGGACATCCGTGGCCGGCGCGATGATGCTCTGCTCCACATCGACTATCACCCGCTCAATGTCCTGACCGACGGCCGGCGTATCACCGGCGTCCTCGACTGGACCGGCGCCGCCGCCGGCGACCCGCGATGGGATCTGGCGCGCACCTATTCGCTGCTACGGCTCGCGCCGGCGCCGCCGGGGACACCCGTGTTTCTGGTCACCATGTTGCGGCGAGTGCTCGAAGCCGGCTGGCGGCATGGCTACCGGCAAGGGGCGGACCCATTCGCGGAGATGGCGCCGTGGTATGCCGCCGCCGCCACGTTCCTGCTCGACGACCTCACACCGAAACTCGGCCGTCCCGGCGTCTGGCTGGAACAGCGCCATCTCGACAGCATCCGCCGCGCTGCCGAAACCTGGACGCGGCGGGCGGGCGCCACATCATAGTGTTTCACCTTTCCACAGTTCTGCCCGTGTGCTACCGTTCCACCGCGCCCGGCGCCGGTCCAGGTCAACCACGACCGGCGTTGCCGTATCTCTCCCACCCTGGCGAGACCACGTTCAAGGAGTCCAGCGCGATGCCGAACATGACCGACTATGACGAGACACGGAAGAGCTTCCGGCCAGAGATACCAGCGCGGTTCAACTTCGCCCGTGATGTGGTGGGCGGTTGGGCGCGCGAGCGCAACCGGCTGGCGATGGTATGGGTCGGACCACACGGTGAGGAGCGCAAGCTCACCTTCCGCGACTTCGACCGCCGCTCCACACGCGCCGCCCACGCCTTCAACCAACTGGGCGTGACCAAGGGCGACCGGGCGCTGGTGGTCGCCTCCCGCCGGCCGGAATGGTGGGAGACGATTCTCGGGCTCGAAAAGATCGGCGCGGTGTCGGCCCCCGGCACGACTCTTCTCACCCCACGCGACATGAAGTACCGCATCGAGCTGGCGCAGGCCTCGCTGGCGGTGGTGGACGAGGACAACGCGCGCAAGCTCGTGCAGGTGCGGGACGAGTGTCCAACACTGCAGACCATCGTCGTGATCGGCGGTGAGGTCGAGGGCTGCGTCTCGTATGAGCAGGCGGTGGCGGCGGCCTCCGAGCGGTTCGATCCGGAGCCGACCGCGGCGGACGAACTGGCGTTGCTGTACTTCACGTCGGGCACCACCGGATACCCGAAGATGGTGGCGCACACCCATGCCTCCTACGGCATCGGCCACCAGATTACCGGCCGGTTCTGGCTCGATCTCACACCTGACGACCTGCATTGGACACTGTCCGACACCGGCTGGGCGAAGGCGGCGTGGGGCTGTCTGTTCGGGCCATGGTCGGAGGGCGCGGCGTTGTTCATCCAGGATTCGACCGGCAGGTTCGACGCGAAGGAGACGCTGGGGCTGCTGGAGCGCTATCAGGTCACGACGTTCTGCGCGCCTCCGACCGCGTACCGGCTGCTCGTGCTGGAAGACTTCGCCACCTACGACCTGCGCGACCTCCGTCACTGCGTCGGCGCGGGCGAGCCTCTCAACCCCGAGGTGATCGAGACCTGGCGCGAGGGTACCGGCCTGACGATCCGCGATGGCTATGGTCAAACGGAGACCGTATTACTTGTCGCCAACTTCCCCTCGATGGAGGTCCGGCCCGGCTCAATGGGCAAGCCGTCGCCCGGCTTCGATATCGCGGTGATTGACGACGACGGCCGGCCGGTGGAGCCGGGGCAGGAAGGCGATATCGCCGTGCGCACCCGGCCGGAGCGCCCCGTGGGCCTGTTCCGCGAGTACTGGAACGACCCGGCGGCGACCCAGGGGGCGATGCGCGCCGACCCCGGCACGCCCGACGGGGAGTGGTATATCACCGGCGACCGAGCGACGATTGACGCCGACGGCTATTTCTGGTTCGTGGGCCGCGCCGACGACGTGATCATCTCGGCCGGCTACCGTATCGGCCCGTTCGAGGTCGAGTCGGCCCTGATCGAGCACGACGCGGTGTTGGAGAGCGCGGTGATCGCCAGCCCCGACCCGGTGCGCGGTGAGGTGGTCAAGGCGTTCGTGGTGCTGGCCCCCGGATACAGTGCATCCACGCGACTGGCCGATGAACTGCAAGACCACGTCAAGCGTGTCACCGCCCCCTACAAGTACCCGCGCGAAATCGAATTCGTCACCGAACTGCCGAAGACGATCTCGGGCAAGATCCGGCGGGTGGAGCTGCGCGAGCGCGAGCGCGCAGCGAAGGCGGGCGGCGTGCCACGCTAGCCGGCGACGGTCGAAGAGGACACAGAAAGCGACCGCGTCAATCTTCAGGCGCCTCCTGTGCCAGCACGCCCCGGCAACACCGTGTGGAGCAGGCGGGTATCCGCGACGATGGCGGGCTATGACTCGGCATCGTCGTGCCGGCGTCGCTGGATATCGTCAGCAATCGCGTGGACATCTTGCCCTTCGAGCCAGCCATGCCGCTCCACGGTATAGTCCCCATTGCCGCTCTCGAATTGCTGAAGGAAACGCACCATATCCACCGGTCCCAGCGCTTTGGTTAGCGCCTTGAGGCCGGTTTGACGGACCTCGTCCAACGTCCGGCGCTTCGTCATTGTCACGTCACCTTGCCAGCCGAGACAGTCCTTCCCCAGCAACGGAACGACTAACTAACCGACTACGTAGCATGGTGGTAGGTAGAGGGGTCGATGCGCGTCAGAAAGCCGAAGCCCTCGAAATCTCTGTCGGCGCTCAGCACCCGAACGATACCATTGTTCCGCATCGTCGCGGCATGTATCGCGTCGCGTGGCTTGATTCCAATGAGACGCCGCGCCTCGAACAAGTCAACCGCGGCGCGCATATCAGCAATAACGACGGGCAAAATTGTCAGCGGGTACTCGAAGATCTCGCGGCATAGCCGGATACCTTTCTCCGCTAATCCGATGTGGCTATACCGATACAGTACTTCCTGAAGGATCTCCGTATTGATGACCGCTGGAAGCTTCCCGATCTCCACATCAAATAGGATTTGCGGGCACGGCTCTTTGTACACATGAGGAGCGCCAGCAGCATACATGAAGATGTTCACGTCAAGAAATGTTGAGGCGGATTGTGTAGTCATTCCAGGCGCCCGCGTTCGATCTCGCGTTCCATGTCTTCCCAGTTCGCGACGGGCAAGTCCATCGCGGCGATGCGTCGTGTGATCGGAGGTAGGGTGGACACCGGTCTGATGAGGATACCGGCCGCGGTGATCTCGATGGTGACCTCGGTATCGGGTCCAATACCAAGTGCGGTCAGCACAGTCGCGGGCAGGGTCACGCGGCCGGTGCGGTCGGTGCGGATAGTCTGATTCATGGGTTCTTCCCGTATCGAATCCTGCGGGCCGCCGCGGCATCGAACCGTCACGTCCCGCACGCGCGTCGCCCACCCTGATTGTCGCACCGGCAGTCGGGTGGATTCAATTAGGCGACCAGACGTTTCGTCGTCATACGCCCAGGACTGGCCGGTTACGATCTCAGGCAAAATCAGGCACATCGAACCGCGCGAGCGCGAGCGAGCAGCGATGGCGGGCGGCGTGCCACGGTGAGGCGCGCAAGGTTGAAGGCACCGGTGCACATGAACCGAGGAGCTAGGGTGAGGTAGCGAGCGATACGAGCGCCATGCACACGGCGCTCCCCGCGGCTAGGCGGATGTAGATACGCACTTGTGCCATTGCATTTCAAGAAGATTGCGCTACACTTGGAGTGTCTGCCGTCAGGCTTTCGTCGGTGCCCCCGCTCACCGACGAGCGCCGCGCGGAGAGTTTGCTCTCGCGACGCATGACATGTACAGGAAGAAGCGCGCCGGCGCTCCGCCAACGCGCGTCATCCTGTACAAGGAATGCCTCGCGAGAGCACACTCGCCCCGCGGCGCCCGTCGGGGTGCGGGGGCCCCCACGCCCTCCGGCCGGCAGGC
>JBBQJF010000436.1:0-4095 GCA_038325665.1 Dehalococcoidia bacterium
CCCTCAAGGGGAGGAGCTGCGTGAGCACGTCGCCGCCCCAACCCACGCCGTGCGCCGAGGGTCGCTCCCTCCCCTCAAGGGGAGGAAGCTGGGGGAGAGGTCAGCCCCTTCCCTGGAGGGTGAAGGCATGCTTCCCGGCACGGGGTCACGCCGGCGTGGTGGACTAGCCGCCGCGGGGCGGAGATGTGGAGGTAGAGGTTGGTCACGCAACCGCCGGAGGGCGAGCACGCGCATGTCACACCCGAACCCGATCTTGCGCCGCCGGTGCGCCAGCCGGGGGCGTTCGACCTCGCCTTTCTGACCGGCATCGCCGGTGTCACGGAGGTCTATCTGGTGCGGCACGGCCAGCAGGAGATCGACTACTCCGGCCCGGTCGGCGATCTGGTCGATCCGCCGCTCAGCGAGAAGGGCCAGCGGCAGGCAGCGGCGGTCGGGCGTGCGCTCGCGGGGCGGCCGGTCGCGGCCGTGTACAGCAGCATGTTGCGGCGGGCGCACGACACGGGCACTTCCGTCGGGCGACATCATGGCTTGGAGCCGGTGGTCGTCGATGATCTGCGCGAGGTCGAGGTCTGGCGCGACATGCCGCCGGAGCGCAGCATCCAGGAGCACCTCGGCGACGGCTACCTGATCGCGCTGCGCGAGCGGATGGCGACGGAGAAGGTGTGGGACGTGTACCCCTACTCGGAGGGCAGCGCCGAGTTCCGGCGGCGGGCCGTCAACGCGGTCGAATCGTTGATCGCGGCGCACCCTGGTGAGCGCATCGTGATCGCGTGCCACGGCGGTGTGATCAACGCGTACACCGGCCACATCATCAAGAGCGCGTACGATATGTACTTTCGTCCGGCGCACGCCTCGATTTCGCTGGTGATTGCCGGGCAGGGCCGCCGCGCCGTGCGCTACCTCAACGACATCCACCATCTCGTCGCCGAGGGCATTGAGACGTACTGATGCGGTTCACGGGCGCGGACTCATGACATCCGTGATCTCGCCTCCATCGGCGCGGTGTTCGCGACGCGCGGGTGCCGTCAGTCCTGGCGTCACGACGTGCGGCCGGCAACACCTGCCCCTATCGCGTGTACCCCGCGCTCCGATACCATCGAATGCATATGGAACGACCGGTAGATGCATCCCGATCCCTCCCTACCCCTGTCCGCGACCGTCCGGCGGCCGTGCCGGAGGTCCACCCCACACCCCGCGGTGTCATGCGTGAGATGCGTCCCCTGGTGCGGGCGATGCGTCCGCGCCAGTGGGTCAAGAACGGTCTGGTCTTTCTGGCGCTGGGTTTCTCGGTCGGTCAATCGTGGCAGGTAGGCGACCCGGGTACGTGGCTGCCCCTGCTAATCGAGGCGATGATCGCCTTCGTCGCGTTTTGCGCTGTTGCCTCGGCCGAGTACCTGATCAATGACCTGCGTGACATCGAGTCCGATCGCATGCACCCGCGCAAGCGTCGCCGGCCGCTGGCGGCGGGTCTCCTGCGTCAGCGCACCGCGTGGCTCGCGGCGACGGCGCTGATGGGCGCGGGCGGGCTGCTGGGGTTGGCGCTCAGCGGGCGATTCGCGCTCGCGCTGGGGTGCTACGCGGTCCTGGCGCTCGCGTATAGCCTGCGGCTCAAGCATGTGGTTATCGTCGATTTATTCGCGCTCTCGCTCGGGTTCGTGCTGCGCGCGGCCGGAGGAGCGCTGGCGATTGGTGTGCCCGTCTCGCCATGGCTGTACCTGTGTACGCTTTTGGGCGCGCTGTTCATCGCGATTAACAAGCGCCGCCACGAGTTGACGCTGCTCGCCGACGGCGCCGCCGAACATCGTCCGATCCTGGCGGAGTACACGACCGGCCTGCTCGACCAGATGGCCGGCGTCGTGACCTCGGCCACCGTCGTTGCCTATGCCCTCTACACGGTCACGGCGGAGAATCTGCCCGACAACCACGCGATGCTGGCGACCGTGCCCTATGTGCTGTACGGCATCTTTCGCTACATGTACCTGGTGCACCGCCATGACGCCGGCGGCAACCCGGAGGAGGTGTTGCTGCGCGACCGGCCGCTACAGGTCACGGTCGCCCTGTGGGTGGTGACCGCGATGGCAATCCTGTCCGTGTCGCGACAGTAGTAGCGGCCGAGGAATCACCTCCCCCCCAGCCCCTCCCCTGCGAGGGGAGGGGAGCCTAATTCTTCCTGTTCCCGCGCATGGCTGCCCTCACGCGGCTGTGCGGTTAGGCGCTCCCCCTTCCCTGCGAGGGCAGGGGGGTCCGGGGTTAGGTGGCCCGGCGGGGCAGGCCGGTCGAGAGACCAGGGAATTCCGTGCTCCCCCTTCCCTCGCAGGGAAGGGGGTCGGGGGGTTAGGTGCGCCCCCATGCGGGGAACGGCAGCGGGGGTTAGGCACCCTCAAGGGAGACAGCGATGGAGGCGGTACTTCTCGGAGTACAACCATATGACCTGCACGGGGTACGCTGGTATCGCGTCGCGTATGCGGCCGCCGCCGATCCCGAGAAAGTGTTCGAGGCGCGCTTCTCCTGGGATGTGATCTATGCCGATCCGCAACCCGGCGACATGGTGCGGATCCGCATGTTGATCGGCATCGTTGACCGGGTGGAAAAGCTGCAACCCGCGGCAGGCTGAGCACACGGCCTTGAGTCAATTGCCACGGCGCCCCGGGCGAGGACAGACTCACCGCGCCATGCGACCCACCATGGTGCCCATACGTGGGCGTGACTCGTTGTTGGGGTCGGGTCGAGGCCCGCGTCGCCCGTGCGTCGCCCTACCGGCATGGATTCTACGAATCGCTCGCCGCCGGCAGCCACACGACGACCGTATCCACCGCGCGGTAGCCCATCCGCTTGTAGACCGGTTCGCCCATCTCGCTCGCTTGGAGAAAGCTGGCGATGCAGCCTTCCGCCAGACCGTCGAGCGCCGCCCGCCAGGTGATGGCCGCGCCGATGCCGCGCCGGCGGTACTCCGGTATCGTGCTGACGTTGAAAATGCCGGCGATTCGGTGGCTGGTAAACCGCATCGCGGTCGCGACCGGCAGCCCATCGATGAAACCGGCATAGTGGGTCAGATCGGGAACGTCGAGCAGCACGCCGCTCTCCACGATAGCGCGCAAGGCCCATTCATCACCGAAGCCGGTCGTCATGGTGTCGTTGTACACGCGCAGCGCGCCGATGTCCTGAACCACGCGCACCGTTAGCCCCGGCGCATCGTCCGGGCGGCCGGTGAGAGGCGCGAGGAGCATCGCGGGCGATGGATCGGCGGTTAGGCCGGCCGCGCCTGCCGCCGCCGTCATTGCATCCGTGACCGGCCCGGCGGTCGTGACCGCGAACAGTTGACCGCTCGCCGCGAAGAACGCGCGTCCCCGCGCCAGGAGCGCCACGGGGTCGGCCGGAGCCGTCTTGACGATCATCGTGTTGTTCAGCGGTAGCAACGGCCCCGTCTGCACCAGGAGCACGTCGGGGTCTTCCTCGATCATCCCGTCGGGGCTAACCCGCGCCAGCGCCCGAAACATTTCCTGATAGTTGGCGTGCGCCCGTGCGAGCAGCGACGGATGCGCGGCATGCGATTCGGACATCAGTGACCTCGCCGGGACTTTCCGCCAGTATACCGGGCCGGCCCGCGCCAGCGGCCTATCACCTGCCGGCGCTCGCATGTTGAACGCACAACGAGGAGGCCGACGCCTCCCCGCTGCATACCAATCCGAGCGCTCCGGCGTCAGGCCGGCTCGCTACGGATGGCGAGTTCCTCGTCGGTGATCACCTGGCCGGCGCGGGTCAGCAGCAGCGGCCGCTGGCGGCGCAAGATCGACTCGGCGTTGACGACGCACTTCTTCACGTCGCCGCGCGAGGGAATCTCGTACATCACCTCGAGCAGTGTGTCCTCCAGCACCGTGCGCAGGCCGCGAGCACCGGTCTTGTGGCGGATCGCCTCCTCGGCAACGGCGTCGAGCGCCTCGGGGGTAAAGATCAACTCGACGTTGTCGAGCGCGAACAGCCGCTGGAACTGGCGCACGACCGCGTTCTTCGGCTCGGTGAGGATGCGCACCAGAGCTTCCTTGTCGAGCGAGTGCAGGCCGACCACCATCTGAAGCCGGCCGACGAACTCGGGAA
>JBBQJF010000437.1:0-4070 GCA_038325665.1 Dehalococcoidia bacterium
CGTCACCCACCCGCTCGACGAACCGTTTATGGTGCTCGCGACCCAAAACCCAATCGAACAAGAGGGCACCTACCCACTGCCCGAGGCTCAGCTCGACCGGTTTCTCATCAAAGCCGTCGTAACCTATCCGAACCGGCTAGAGGAACGGGTCATCCTCGATCGCGGGCTGACGGGAGAGGAAACCGTGATACGGCGCGTCGCCTCCGCCGCCACGATACTCGCGGCGCGGGCGGCGGCCAGGTCGGTGTTCATTGATGACCGGCTCAAGGACTACATTGTCCAGTTGGTTCGCGCAACCCGTGAACCGGCGTCGTTCGGGATGGCCGGTCTCACCAGTCTAATCGCCTATGGCGCGTCTCCCCGCGCCACAATATTCCTCGGCCAAACAGCACAGGCGCACGCTTTCCTCGACGGCCGTCTGTTTGTCACCCCCGAGGATGTCAAAGCGATGGCGCCTGATGTGTTCCGGCATCGCATCGTGGTGACGTACGAGGCCGAGGCCGAAGAACTGACCTCCGACGACATCGTCCAGCGCATTCTCGCGGGTGTGGCCGTGCCGTGATCGTGGAGCATGGCGGCGCGCGGACCGCCATGCCGTCCGCGCGTTCGATGACTGGGCCAAGCACGGAGGGAAACCCGCGCGGTGACCAATCCCCCACTCGACGCTCATGATCCACGGTCCGGCTCCGAACACGCGTCGGGCATTCCTCCCGAGCTGCTACGAAAGATCCGGCAGATCGAGATACGCTCACGGCGCTTGGTGAACAACCTGTTCCTGGGCGAATACCACGCCGTCTTTCGCGGGCGCGGCATCGAGTTCTCCGAGGTGCGGGAGTACGAGGCCGGCGATCCGGTGCAGACCATCGACTGGAATGTCACCGCCCGCATGGGAGCGCCCTACGTCAAGAAGTATGTGGAAGAGCGTGAACTGACGATCATGCTCGTTGTCGATGTCAGTGCATCGGAAGCGTTCGGCTCGGCGGCGCAGACCAAGCGCGAGATCGCGGCCGAGGTGGGCGCGCTGCTCGCCTTCTCGGCCATTCGCAACAATGACAAGGTCGGCCTCGTCGCCTTTTCCGACCGCATCGAGTGTTACGTGCCGCCCAAGAAGGGGCCGCGCCACGCGCTGCGGGTGGTGCGCGAGCTGCTCTACATCCGGCCCGACGGCAGGGGCACGCGCATCGCCGCCGCGACGGAATTCGTGCAGCGCATTCTACGCCGCCGCAGCGTCGTCTTCCTGCTGTCCGATTTCCAGGACCGCGGATTTGAACCCGGGCTGCGCACACTCGCCCGCCGCCACGATCTGACCGCCGTCGCCATCCATGACCCACGCGAACGCGAGCTTCCAGCGGTCGGACTCGTGGAGCTTGAGGACGCCGAGACAGGCCGGTCGGTGCTGGTGGACACCTCCGACCGGCGGGTGCGCGCGCTGTACGCGACACGCGCTGCCGCCCAGCGCGAGGAGCGTCGCCGCCTGCTCACAACGATGCGTATCGACCAGATCGAGCTGGAAACCGACGTGTCCTACGTCGAGCCACTGAGCGCCTACTTCCGCCGCCGGGCCGGGCGCGCGCTCTCGGCGCGAACCTGAGCAGCGGCCGTTGACGGAACGGACGCCTGCCTTACTTGAGGTTTCGCATGATCTGAATGCCGGCCGGCCCGAGGATGACCACCAGGATAGTCGGGAAGATAAACAGCACCATCGGGATGGATATTTTCACCGGCGCCGCATGGGCGAGTTTCTCGGCCCGCTGCCGCCGTCGCATCCGCATCTGGTCGGCCTGAACGCGGATCACCTGGCCAAGGCTGACACCCATGGACTCGGCCTGGATGATGGCGTTGACGAACACGTTGACATCTGGAATCTCAATCCGGTCAGCAAACGCTTTCAGCGCGTCCCGCCGCGATGATCCCATCGACATCTCGCGCAGCAGCCGTCGTAGTTCAACCGACACCGGACCCTTGACCTTCTCCGCGACCTGTCCCAGCGCGGCGTCAATCCCAAGCCCGGCCTCAACCGACGTCGTGAGCAGATCGATGGCATCAGGTAAAGCCCTGAGGATCTTTGTCCGGCGCTGTTTGATCTTTATTCCCAGCCAGTAGTAGGGCGCGATGGCGCCGAACAGCACGGTCAGCAGGGTGATTCGCAGCGATGACGCCGTGTAACTGCCGGTGGAAGTGACAACCAGCGCGTGGAGCGCTGGCAGACCCACCGCCAAGCCGCCCCACAACACGAATAGACTGCTTAGACCAAACGGATCGCCCGCCTTACCGAGACGCGTTTGCATCTTTTCCGCATAGCTTGATGGAAGCACGCCGCCAGCCATGCGCCGCGTGGTGCCGTACACCGGGCGGAGTACGCGCTCCACGAACGAGGGTTCCCGTTCGGGTGGCTCCTCCTGGTGGGCGAACGCGAGTTCACGGAACCCGCGCAGGCGACGCTGCACGGGGCTTCCCGCTCGCGTGAATACTGCCCACATCAACGCCGTGACCGAGATGAATACCGAGAGCGCGATCAATTGTTCCATACCGACACGCCTCACAGACCTATTACCAGCAATTTCGATTCATGCCGGCGCACGACAGGTGAACGGATGGCGCGCGGAGCACCGGTCAGATATCGATGCTAATGATCTTCTTAATGAGCAAGGCACCGATCACTTCCATCACGAGCGCCGTCACGAGTACCAGCCGGCCAATGGGATCGGTGACCAGTAGCATCATGTAGGCGCGATTCAGCAAGAAGAATCCCAACGCGATCAGCGGCGGCAAGGCGCCGATCACAACCCCCGAGACCTTGCCCTCGGCCGTCAACGTCGCGATCTCGCCTTGAATTCGCTCGCGTTCGCGGATCGTTTGCGCGGTGTTGTCCAGGATCTCCGAGAGGTTGCCGCCAACGTTGCGCTGGACCAGGATTGCGGTGACGATGATCTCCAGGTCGTAACTGCCGATGCGCTTGCCCCAATCCACCACCGCCTCTTCGACCGTGGAGCCGACTTGAGTGTCGCGCAGCAGTTGCTTGAGTTCGTCCGCGATCGGCGATTCGAGCTGCCGGGCCGCTTGATCGACTGCCTGCATCAAGCCGAATCCCGCCTTGAGCGAGTTGGCCATCATCACCAGCATTTCGACGAGCTGCTTCTGAATCTTTCTGATGCGCCGCTTGGCCGCCATTCTCAACACGACCCACGGTACGGCCGCCAGGACCACCGCCAGCACTAATCCGAGCAGCAACTTGCCGAGCAGAAAGTAGCCGGCGCCGAACCCGACGATACCGGCGAGTGCGCTGGTGGCGAGGAACTCGCTGACGCGCATGTTCCAGTCGGCGCGCACCAGCGTCAGTTGGAGTGCATGGGCGAAGTCAACGTCGGCGAGCAACCTCTGCAACCAGCCGACCGAACTCAGTCGGTTCCCGCGCAGCGCCGCCCGCGGCTGCCAGTCGGTGAGGTCATACGGCTTCGAGATGCGGGCCAGGCGCTCCTGGGCCGCGACCGAGCCGGCGGTACGGACTTGGATCAAGGCCATGACGCCGGCCGTCACGGCCACGAAAACGGTCAGCGCAATCAGCAAGGGCATGGGGCGCTCCTCCGGTCGCTCGGTCGCGAACCACGGCGAGGGGGACAGCGGGGGCTGGTCGCGTCTCGCTGTCCCCGGACGCTAGTTCCAGCGCTGTCCGGCGAACAACTCCGGCGCGATATCGAGTCCGGCAAGCTCGAACATCTCGAAGAACGACGGCCTGATGCCGGCCGGCTTCAGTTTGCCAAGGATCCGCCCGTCAGGATCCACGCCCTCGTTATCGAATTTGAAGAGGTCTTGCATGGTGATCATCTGTCCCTCCATACCGGTCACCTCCGAGATAGCTGTCACCTTGCGGGTGCCGTCAGGAAAGCGGGAAATCTGAATGACGACATGAATGGCGGACGAAACCTGCTCGCGGATGGCGCGGATGGGCAGGTCCATGCCCGACATGAGCACCATGTTCTCGATACGAGATAAGCCGTCGCGCGGTGAGTTGGCGTGAACCGTCGAGATCGACCCCTCATGGCCGGTGTTCATGGCTTGGAGCATGTCGA
>JBBQJF010000438.1:0-4067 GCA_038325665.1 Dehalococcoidia bacterium
GGCGCGCGCCAAGGGGTTGATGCAGCGCACCGTGCTGGCACGGCATGTCCTCAAGAACGCCATGATCCCTGTGGTGACGATCTTCGGCAATCAGTTCGCCTTCCTATTGGGTGGGACGGTGATCATGGAGGTCTTGTTCGCCCTGCCGGGCCTTGGCCGGCAAACGCTCGACGCGGTGTTGCAGCGAGACTATCCCCAGATTCAGGGCAACGCCCTCCTGTTCGGCGTGTTCGTCGTTTGCACGAATATCCTCGTGGACCTGTCGTACGCGTACCTCGATCCGCGGATTCGGTTCCGTTAACGCATGCTGAGCTGAGATGCCGGCCGAGGCAGCGTTCTCACGCAGGGCCTCATTCCCGTGACCGGAGGCAATGATGGCGAGTCAAGCGACCAGCCGGACACTCGATGGTGTCCCGCTCGGCATGGAGTTAGAGGGCCTGCATCGCCGCCGTAGCGCCGGCGCACGGCTGCTGCGATTCGTCCGCCGGCGACCGCTGGGCGCCGTCTCGGTGCTGGTGATCATCGTGCTGGTGGTCACGGCGCTGTTCGCCCCGCTGCTCGCGCCGTACGACCCCATTCAGACGCACCCGCGCGAGAAGTTGCTCAGTCCCGGCGCCAGTGGCTACATCCTCGGCACCGACGAGTTTGGCCGCGACGTGTTGTCGCGCATCATCTACGGCGCTCGCCCATCGCTGACCGCCGGCATCCTCGCGACGGTATTCGGCACGCTGCTCGGCGCGGCGATCGGCCTGATCAGCGCCTACGCCGGTGGCAAGACCGACATGGTGATCCAGCGGCTGATGGATTCGGTGATGGCCCTGCCCGGTCTGATCTTGCTGCTGACGGTGGTCAACGTGCTCGGCCGGCCCAGTCTGCTCAACATTGTGTGGGCGTTATGCATCTTCATCACGCCGTCCGCCGCCCGCGTCGTGCGCGGCGCGGTGCTGGGTGTGAAGGAGTTGCAGTACGTCGAGGGCGCCCGCACCCTCGGCGCCCTGCCGGCGCGGATCGTGGCGCTGCACATTCTGCCGAATGTGACGGCCCCGATCATTATCATCGCCTCAGTGACGGTGGGGAACGCGATCCTGACCGAGGCGGCGCTCAGCTTCCTCGGGTTGGGTGTACCGCCGCCGAATCCGACCTGGGGCAATATGCTCGCCTCCGGCGGCCGTCGCTGGTTCGAGCAGCAGCCGTCGCTCGCCATCATCCCCGGCCTCGCCATCACGATCACCGTGCTCGCCTTCAACCTGCTGGGCGACACCTTACGCGATGTGCTCGACCCTCGCCTGCGCGGGACATGAGGAGCGCACGGCCGTTGTTGTACCTCTCCCCCGACCCCTCCCCTGCATGGGGAGGGGAGTCCGCGTCAGCGAACGAACTCGGGTTCTCTCCACACTCTGCACCGGATCGGGGCCAGGGCGTGAGGAACGAGGAACGAATCCCAGTTCTCGCCCTTCCCTTGCAGTGAAGGGGGCCGGGGGTTAGGTCGGCCGGGGGGTCGGGATTCCAAGGGAGGTCTCATATCGCACGACAGCCACAACTCTAAGACTGGACACATCACGGCAACGCGGTGGAACCGCACGAGGAGGGGTACGACATGGGGACATCTCGATGGATGCGACGGCAGGTAGACCGGCGGGCGGCCCTGCGCGGCGCGGCGCTCGGCGGCGGTACGCTGGCGGCGGCGCTGGCGGTGGCGTGCGGCGGCTCCGATAAGAAGGAGTCGAGCAGCACGAGCAGCGGCAGTAGTGGCGCCGCCTCGACCAGCGGGACCACCAGTTCCGGCGCCGGCGGGGCCGCATCGACTAAGCCGTTGACGGGCAAAGAGACGCTCGAGGAACTCCGCGAGCGCTTCCACGGCCGCCAGTTGCGTACGCTACCTGGTCAGAAGGACGGCCCCAAGTACGGCGGCGTCTACCGGCGGCGCAACAACTTGCCAATCTCATGGGACTTCGCCAGCCCGCAAGGCGCGCTCATGGCCAGCCACGCCTTCATGCATAACGCGCTGATCACCTTCGCCGCCGGTGACTTCGTGCCCAACCACAATCAGTGGACGATCGAAGGCGACATGGCGGCGAAGTGGGAGCAGCCGGACGACAAGACCTTCACCTTCAAGCTGCATCCCGGCATCAAGTGGCACAATGTCCCGCCGGTCAACGGCCGCGAGTTCACCTCCGAGGACGCGAAATACGTGCTCGACGTGTACAAGAAGGCCCCGGCACAGGCGCCCGTGTTCCAGCACGTCGATCGCATCGAGACGCCCGACAAGAACACCGTGGTCATCAAGATGACGCAGCCGACCGCGTACTTCTTGCTGCAGCAATTGCAACCGTTCGCGCTGTTCTTCTCCCGCGAGCAGCACGAATCGTCGGCGGGCCTGAAGAGCGGGCCAATCGGCACCGGCGCCTTCATCTACGAGCAGGGCACGAATAACGTCGGCTACACCGCGAAGAAGAATCCGGAGTACTTCAAGAAGGATACGCACAGCGGCAAGCAATTGCCCTTCATTGACAAGGTCGATTCAAAGTTCTTTCCCGACTTCGCCACCGCGCTGGCCGCCTTCCGCGACAAGCAGACAGATGAATACTATCTGCAGACGCCGCGCGAGATCCGTGAGTTGCTCAAGACCAACCCCGACGCGGTGATCCAGATCACCACGCCGCCGCCCTCGTATCAGCCGCACGTCGCGATGCGCCTCGACAAGGCGCCGTTCAACGATGTGCGCGTGCGTCGGGCGATGAGCATGGCGATCGACCGCGACTCGATCATCGAGGGCGTCACCGACGGCTTTGCCGGCTACGGCTATGCCCAGGACTGGAGCTACTTCGGCCAGGAGTGGCCGTGGACCCAGAAGGATGTGGGCGAGTACAACAAATTCAACCTCGCCGAGGCGAAAAAGCTGATGGAGGCGGCGGGCTTCGGCAATGGCTTCGGTCGCACCCTCAAGTTCGCCCTGCCAACCACTGCCAGCGGCCTCTACTACGACACCTTCGTGCTAATGGCCGACCAGTGGCGCAAGCTCGGCATCCAAACGGAAATCTGGGCGCCGTCGGATGTCGCCCAGGTGTACAACCAGTACTACGCCGGCAACTTTGATGATCTGGTCGGCACCGGTGTGGCCGGCCCCGGCATTGATCCGGACGCCTTCGCCTACGAGCCGCTCCACTCGAAGTCGCCGAAGAACTACTACCTGGTCAAGGATCCCCAGCTCGACACCTGGGCGGATGCGCAGCGGGTTGAGTTGCAGACCGAGAGCCGCAAGAAGGTGCTGCGCTCGATCATGGACCGCGACCTCGACCAGATGTACCGTATCTGGGGCATGACCCCGTACCGGATTCGCATGCGTCACAGCTACGCCTATAACATCACCGACGAGATCGGCGCGTGGGAGCCGGGCTGGGGTTCACGCGGCGTCGAGTTAGTGTGGATGAACAAGTAGCAGAACGCGCGCCCTCGGTGTATCATCTGCCGCACACGGTACATCGACCACCCCACACGGAGGCAACCGCCGTGCGGGGTGGTCATGCGGCCGGGGGTGCGGCAGTGGCGTGTGTGGAGTCCATCCCACGGTAAGGATTCAGGCGGCCCGGCGGGTCGCCGCGCCGTTCAGAATGGTGAGCGCCGTGGTGATCGGGGTTTGGGCGGTAAGGACCGAGGCGACCCACCGGGTCGCCCCTACGCGTGATATCCGGTCAGTCCGGCTGATATCGCGAGAGGGAGGCGTCGATGTTCATCGGTTATTTCACGGAGCGACCCTATCAAGATCCGAAGTCGGGCTACTTCGGCGCCACGGGGCGGCCAATCACCGACCTCAAGCTGAGCAACGATGTCTATGACCCGGAACTCGGCGCCGACCTCTACAACCGCTACCTCGACGAGAAGCTGTATGCCGAGAAGATGGGCTTCGACGGCCTGATGCTGAATGAACACCACAGCACGCCGTTCTGCATGGGCGGCGCGATGAACGTCGAGGCGTCGATCCTCGCGCGCATCACCGAACGAGCGAAAATCGTGCTGCTCGGCAACATCCTGCCGTTGTGGGATGATCCGCTGTGGTTGGTCGAGCA
>JBBQJF010000439.1:0-4055 GCA_038325665.1 Dehalococcoidia bacterium
AGGTGGTTGAGCATCGTCGTCATCAGCCGCGCGCCGGTCGCGCCGAGCGGGTGGCCGAGCGCGATCGCGCCACCATTGGGGTTGACCTTCGCCATGTCCGGGCGCAGCTCGCGTTCCCACGCCAGCACGACCGGCGCGAACGCCTCGTTGATCTCGAACACGTCGATATCGGACATCTTCAGCCCCGCCTTGTCCAGTACCTTCGGCGTGGCCGTGATCGGGCCGGTCAGCATCAACTCGGGGTCCGAGCCGACCACCGCCTGCGCGACGATGCGGGCGCGCGGCTTCAGGCCCAGCTCCCGCGCCTTCTCGGCGGTCATCAGCAGCACCGCCGCCGCGCCGTCCGTGATCTGGCTGGCGTTGCCGGCCGTGATCACGCCCTCCGGGTCGAACGACGGCTTGAGGTTGCCCAGGATGTCGGCGGTGGTGCCGGGACGGATGCCCTCGTCCTCTTTCACCGTGCGCGCGTCGCCATCGACAGTGGTATAGACGGGCACGATCTCGCCCTCGAAGTGGCCCTCGGCGCGGGCGCGGGCGGCGCGTCCCTGACTCTGTGCGCCGAACTCGTCGCACTCGCGCCGGGAGATGCCCCACTTCTTCGCGATCTTCTCCGCGGAGATGCCCTGATGCGTCAATTCGTACATCGCTGCCAGCTCGGCCGGGAACGGGTCACCACCGACCGATGTCGTGCTGCCCATCGGCACACGGCTCATGCTCTCGACACCGGCGCCCACGGCGATATCGACCACACCGCCCGCGATCAGGTTGGCGGCGATGTGGATCGCCTGCTGGCTGGAACCGCACTGACGGTCCACCGTCATCGCCGGCACCGTGTACGGCCAACCAGCGGTCAATACCGCCTGCCGGCCGACGTTCACGGCCTGCTCGCCTATCTGCGAGACGCAGCCGAAGGTGACATCCTCGATCAGAGCCGGGTCGACACCGGCGCGCGTGACCAGTTCTTTCAGCACGAGCGCGCCCAAATTGACCGGATGCACGCCCGCCAATCCCCCATTGCGTCTGCCCATCGGCGTCCGCACTGCCTCGACGATCACAACCTCACGCATGTCACGAGCCTCCTGTCCTGGTGTTCAAAATGCGACAGTCAGGCATGTGCCTGCACGGATCATCGTATCTGGTTCGCGATCTTGGCGCGGCGCCGGGGGTATATCTCGCGTGTTCATCCACGGCCCATCGCGCGTCGCGACACGCGCCCCGCGATGCTGGCTTCACCGTGGTCGAGGTCGTGCATGCCGAGGCCGACTTCGTCAACCACTATCACATCGCGCGAAAGTGAGTCGCGTGCGCTGACACTGGCGGCTCCAGGCGGTTGGTTAGGCGAGCGCCACACGCATCGCTCGGTCGGCGAGCGCACATCCCTTTTCCATCGCCTTCGACCGCCCGCGCTTGTCCTCGTGCATGAGCAGCCATGTGTCGACCGCATCTCGGCCGTGCTGATCGATGGTCGCGCGCACGACTCTCAGCGCGGCCTCCTCGGTGTTATAACCGCCGATTGCGTGACCACTTTCGGCTTCCCACAATTCGCATGTCATAGCGTCGACCTGCAGCCGCTGTTCCATCATCCCCCCGCGATAGATCACCCGCTGGACTGATCGACGTGTGGCAGTACCCGGGTGATGGCGGCAGGGATGAGCCGATTCCGGTCTTGATCCGCATCTGATCGGAACTCGTCGCCGAGTTGATGGGTACACCACCACTCCACTTCCTCTTCCTCGCTCGCGAAGTCGGGGATCTCGTCTTGGTTGCGAACGGTCGTCATCGGGCGAAATCCGATCTGGAGGACCAGTCCGAAGGCGTGGCCGAAGTTGTGAAGGTCATTGAGCGTGGGTTCAACCTCACCTAGCTCAATAGCGGTAATCCATGCCGGGTCCGCGCCGAACTGATGGGCAAACTCCTCAATGCTTTCGTCGCCGGCTACCGCCTCGCGCAAGCGGCGCAGATAGCTGCCAACCGCGCGGGGATTACCAACATAATCGATGGTGGGATGTTGATCGATCGTCATGAGTCGCCCTCGTGCGGAAAGTCAATGGCCTGATACCTATTCGCGCGGTATGCGGTGACAACCCTCACCATGCCGTCGCGCGGCGTAACGACTACATACAGGATACGCCCAGCGGCGGTCCGGCCGATGAATGCGAAACGCCATTCGCCCCGCGCATGGCTGATGCCCGCCCACGCGATTCGCGGGTCGTGGAACACTTGTTCAGCCTCGGCAGGCGTGACGCGGTGGCGGGCGATGTGGGCGGCGTTTGCTGTTGGGCTGAAGTCCCGGTCGAAACGTGGGACGGTCATACAGGCTGATCCCGTGCGCTGGCCGCGCCGCTGCGCTGGTATCGTACACGGGAGCGTCCGACGGCCGATCTTCTCGTCCAGGTGAGAGATGCGCGTATGGGCGATAGATGCCGGCGCATGCTTGCCCATGGCGCGCTACCATGGATCCAGAGGATACCCCACGCCCCGCCGTATGCCCCGTGTAGGAGTTGCCATCCATGGTGTTTCGTCCCGTTGCTCTCGGCCTGATGCTCATCTTCGCGGTTGCTGCCGGCGCGTGTGGCAACGATGACCCATCCGATCCCGTCTCCACCGCCGGCACGGTGGCCCCGTCTGCTGCTGCCGGCGAGGGCGTCAGCCCAGCGACAGCCTCCAGTGCGACCCCGACCACGGCCGCCCAGCGACGGCCGGCGAGCGGCCCGTCCATGGAGCGGCGGCAGGCGGCGCCGTTCGACCCGGCGTCGTTCCAATTACGGTTGGAGCGGGTGGCCGAGGGCTTTGAGCGACCGACCTTCGTCACGCACGCCGGTGACGGTAGCGGGCGCATGTTTGTCGTTGAGAAGGCGGGCGTGATCCGTGTGATCGCCGGTGGCGGTACGTTGTCCGAGCCTTTCCTCGACATTCGCTCAATCGTCGGCTCGCGCGGCAGTGAACAGGGGCTGTTAGGACTCGCCTTCCACCCGCGCTATGCCGAGAACGGCCGGTTTTTCGTCGCCTACACTGCCAATAACACCGCCAATGGCGATAACACTGTCGCCGAGTATCGTGTTTCCTCGGATACGAACCGGGCTGACCCCGCCACGGGCCGGGTGCTGTACGCGATCCCCGACTTCGCCTCAAACCACAACGGCGGCATGATCGCCTTCGGCCCGGATGGATACCTCTATGCCGGCACCGGCGACGGCGGCCAGGGCGGCGACCCGCGCGCCAACGGACAGAATCTCGGCGCGCTGCTCGGTAAGATGCTGCGACTCGATGTGGACGGCGGCGAGCCGTACGGCATCCCCGCCGGCAACCCCTGTGTTGGTCGCGGCGACGCCCGCCCCGAGGCATGGGCGTACGGTCTGCGCAACCCGTGGCGCTTCAGCTTTGACCGCGCGACCGGCGAACTGTGGATCGCCGACGTCGGCCAAAACGCCCGCGAGGAGATCAACATCCAGCCCGCCACGAGCAGCGGTGGCGAGAACTACGGCTGGAACATCATGGAAGGCATGCGCTGCTTCCAGCCGAGCGACAACTGCGACCGGGCGGGCCTGACGCTGCCGGTGCATGACTATGGCCGTGATCAGGGCGTCTCCGTCACCGGCGGCTACGTCTATCGTGGCGCGGCATCTCCGCCGTTATACGGCGCCTATCTCTATGGTGATTTCGGCTCGGGCCGCATCTGGGCGCTGTACCAACCTGCCGAGGGCGGCTGGCGCAACGTCGAGCTACTGCGGCCGGATGTCCAGATCAGCACCTTCGGCGAGGACGAGTCCGGCGAGGTGTACCTGGCGTCGTATGGCGATGGCGCGATCTATCGTCTCACGGCGGCGCCGCGCTAACCCCTGCCGAGCAGGGTTCGGAGAGAGAGGCGCATACCAGGCGGATCGGTTGCCCACCCCGCGCGGCCCGCGAGCGTTCGGCAATCCTCCCGAAGAAGCCGCGTGCCGGCGACTGTGGTGAACAGCACGCGGTATCGCGAACGGCGGTCGCTCTTAGCTGCCCGAGTCGCGCACGGTCGAGGCGAGTTGCGGCTCGGCGCCGCGGCGGGCGAAGATCGT
>JBBQJF010000440.1:0-4017 GCA_038325665.1 Dehalococcoidia bacterium
TGGTCGGTCGTGTCGGGCTTCATCCCGCGCGGCGAGCGGGCCGAGGACGCCGCGCTACGCGAGGTCAAGGAAGAGACGGGGCTGGACAGCGAGATCGTGCGCTACATGGGCACGCATGTCTACGACGGGCGGCCGGACCAGATCGTGATCGCCTTCCATGTCCGCGTGATCGGCGGCGACCCGTGTGCCGGCGACGACGTGGACGAGATCGACATCGCCCCGCCCGATCCGACCCGGCTGCGCGCGGGCAGCACCTCGCACTGGTTGGTGCAGCACCTGGTCGATCATCCAACGTGGTAGCGCTCCCTCGGGAGATGACTGAATCCCGGCTCCTGTGAAGATACCTAACCCCCCGGCCCCCTTCCCTGCAAGGGAAGGGGGAGAACGTTTTCATTACCCGTGGTGACCGTCAGGTCATGCGCACTCCCTTGCCTCGCGGGTGGCGCTGGTTACCAGCGTGTCCCGGCTGATGGGACGGCAGCGATCGCGAACGGCACGCGGCGTTCCGTGTGGCTGTCCACCCGCGCGGTGACGACGAAGGCGCCGGGCTGCTCGAACGTCAGGGCGATGTCCGCGGCAAACTGCACGCGCTGAGGCTGGCCCGGCGGCATGCCGGGCGGACGACCGACCTCGAACTGTCCCTCCACCCGCGCCATCCGCTGCCCGTCCTCGGTCGCGACCTCGATCTCCAGCGCGTGCGGATGATTCGTCTCGTTCCACGGCACCTGAACCGATAGCGCGACCGCGCATCGCTGCGACACCGGGAAGCCGGTGCTGACGTTGACGAGCGACCAGCCACCGCCCATCAGGTAGAGCTTGCCGTCCACCACCTGAGCGAAGTCGGCCAGGATCAGCCACTCGACCTCCATATCGCGCCCTCCCCACCGTCAGCCTACGCGATCCTTCGGCCCCGCGAACAGACAGTCGGTCACCCGCACGGAGCGAACCGCGGCCGTCGAAGGGGCGCCTGGTTCTGCCGAATCGCGAGAGGACACGATACACTGCCCCCGACGAACACGAACCGACTCGATACGCATCAGAGTCGTCTCCCAACACCCACTTTCGAGGGAGGGGCGCCGTGGACGACGAGCATAACGCGTCGCGACTGATCGCGGACGAATGGTCGCGACCCGCGGCCACCGACGGTGTTGAGCGCGCCGGCGTGGCCGGTCACGCTCTCCCCCCGGCGGACGCCGCCCCCGGACCGCGCCTCCTATGGCGATGGTTCCGGCTGGCGGGTGTGCCTCTTATCGCGCTGACCGTGATCACCACCGCCATCATCGTGCTGCGCGCTCCGTCCCCGGGCGCGGACTCGGTGGCGCTGGACAGGGACGCGCGTGGCGACGCCGGCGCGGCCCTGGCGCCGGTGGAGGGTAGAGAGGCGCCGGATTTCGTGTTGCAGACGGCCGCCGGCGGCAGCTACCGCCTGAGCGACCTGGGCGAGCGACCGGTGCTGCTTAACTTCTGGGCGACATGGTGCGGTCCCTGCCGGCAGGAGATGCCGGCAATCGAGGAGGAGTACCGCGCCCGCGCCGGGGAGGGGCTGGTCGTGCTCGCGATCAACGTCCGCGAAGCGCCGCGCACGGTACAGGGATTCGCGCGGCGCCTCGGCCTGAGTTTCCCGGTGCTGCTCGACGAGTCCGGCGAAGTCAGCGATCACTACCGGGTGCGATCGCTGCCCACGACGTTCTTCATCACGCCGGAGGGCATCATGGACGGCAGCCGCACCGGCGCATACAGCCGGCGGTTGCTCAGTGACCGGCTCGATCAGTTCCTGGAACGACCATGAACGGCCGCGCCCCTATTCGTGAATGCCGGCCCCCGCTCCAGGGCGGATAATCCCTCGAAGCCTGATTCACGGCCGGCGCGACGTTCAGCTTTGTCCAACTTCGCGGTCCCGAGACTGTCTGCCCTTGAGCTCCGCCCGAAGGATAGCGCCGGAGCATCACTGGCCCCGTGGCAGCGCTCTACGTCACACCAAGCAGCTCGACATCGAAGATTAGATTGGCGTTGGGCGGAATCGCCCCACCCGCGCCGCGAGCGCCATAGCCGAGGGCGGCCGGAATCAGCAATCGCCGCTTGCCGCCGACCTTCATGCCGGCCACGCCCTCGTCCCAGCCCTTGATCACTTCGCCGCCGCCCAGGCGGAACTGGAAGGGTTGGCGCCGGTCGAGCGACGAGTCGAACTTCGTACCCGGCTGCCCATTATTGTCGAGCCAGCCGGTGTAATGAACTGACGCGCGCTGTCCTGCCACCGCTTCCTGGCCGTCACCCACCCGCGTGTCGATGTATTGAAGGCCCGACGGCGTACTCGCCGGCTCGGGTTGCTGTGTCATGATTATGTCTCCCCGATCACGGGATTTTGTGAGGCGAGACGCGGCCACCTGATCGTATTCGCGCCCCACCCCAGCGATCATTGTGCCATGATGCCACGGGCAGACGCCACGCGCCGGGCTGGTTCGTATGCGCTCTGATGGGCGGCAACAACGGAAACACCCGCCCCGGAGCACACCGGCCGGGTCCTTGGTCCGCCGAAATGACACGAAAACGACAGCCGTCGCCGCTTGACGGCAAGGAACGTAGATTGCATCCTCTAGGAGCTACTGGTGTGGTGGGCGCCGGAGGCGCCGCGTGGTCACGTCCCCTCGATACATCCGCCTTGAAACCTGCATGCTCTGCGATCGGCTCGCACCCGATCGGTTCCCGATCACCCGCTCGGCCGACCGATTCGGTAACGAACGAGCGCCCGAACAAACGCGGCTCGCCCCGATCTGCGCCCGTTGCCTGCGTGTGCTCGATCACGCGGGTGCCCGGGGTCTCGTCGAAATGGAGAGCGGCGCACGCTGGACGCTGGCGACGCACCGACCGCACACGGCCGTTTATGCCGCCGCGGCTCCATCGCCTTGATCGTGGACACGGCGCGACGGTCCCGCGCGGCCGGTAGGTGTGCAAAGTCAGACGAGCCGTTCGATTCCGCGCGGACGCATCTGCCGGGCAGCGACACGGGACGCGGGCGACTCATCTGGTGGTCCGCGTGAACGAGACGACCAGACCGGCGAGTCTGAAGAGTATGCGGGCGCGCGGCGCACGCGGTCGCGGCATACGTCGGTGGGATGCGAGGCGCTGGCATCACGCACTCGTGAGCCGGGGCATAACATCGCGTGCGATTAACTCCAGTACCTCGTGGTCTTGTTGATTGTGATGTTGCAGCATCACCCGCCCCACACCCGCGTCCGCGAGGGCGCCGAGTTGGTCCACCACGTCCGCCGGCCGGCCGACGAGCCAGCCACGGCCGCGCACGCTGGCGAGCAGGTCCGCACTGGCAGCATGGCCGAGCGTTGGGAGGATGTCGCGGAGGGCGGCGACACGGCGGGCGATCGCCGCATCGTCCCCGCCGATGACGAAGCCGGCCATCACCGAACGCGTGATGGTAGACGGATCACGCCGCTCGTGTTCACAGTGTTTTTCGAGCACGGCCGTCTTCTCGCGCATCCGCTCCGGCGTGGCGCCGGGAAGGTTCCACTCGTCGGCATATCGCGCGACCAGCCGCAAGGTCCGCTGCTCACCGCCGCCGCCGATCAGCAGCGGTAGCGGCGACTGCAACGGTTTGGGATGCATTTCGGCGTCATTGAGACGATAATGCTTCCCGGCGAAGTTCGCCTTGCCTGACCCCTCCAGCGCGCGGAGAACCTGAATGCCCTCTTCGAGCATGTCCATCCGGTCGCGCACCGGCGGGAACGGCAGGCCAAACGCCTCGTGCTCGGGGACGTTCCAACCCGCGCCGACACCGAGCACGAAGCGCCCGCCCGACAGCCGGTCGATACCCGCGGCCATGCGCGCCAGCAGCGCTGGGGAACGGAAGGTCATCGGCGCCACCAACGGGCCAAACCGCAGCCGCGTCGTCTCGGTCGCGGCGAGGGTGAGCGAGACGAACGTCTCCAACGCGTTGCGCTCGGGCCGGCCCATCAGCGAGAAGAAATGGTCCGAGCGCCACAGCGATTCATAGCCCAGATCTTC
>JBBQJF010000441.1:0-4009 GCA_038325665.1 Dehalococcoidia bacterium
GTGGTGCTCGTGACCAACACCACCACCACCGGGCGCTCGCCCTCGGGCGGATTCTCCGAGATCCGGGGCGGCGGCGTCGATACCAGTGCCGTCAGTGGCCTGCTCAGTGGTGGTTTCGTGCTGTCGCCGCCAAGCGTGTCGCCGCCAAGCGCTCCCGGCCAGCCGGCGCCGGCCGGCCCCGCGGCGCCGGCCGGCCCCGCAGCGCCGGCAGCGGTTTTCCCGGCAGGAACCGGCCCCGCGGCAGCCGCCCGGACGGTGCCGCTGGCTCCCGGCACAACGGTCGGCGCGCTGCCCCGCGTCGGCGCGGGCAGCGGCGGCGGCATCAGCCCATGGACGCTGCTCACGCTCCTGATGGCCACGGCGGCCGTCGCGGCCTTCCCGGTTGGCTCGTCGCTGGTTCGGCGGCGGGGACGGTAGGAACGGGAGTCATGGGGCACAGGCCATAGGTCACGGGTCACAGGGGGAGCGCGGTGAGTTGCCCACCGGCAGGTGGGTGGCTCACCGCGCATCTGGCGAGCGGTCACGCGTGCGCCGGCGGGCGCCAGTGGCTCATGAGATGGCAAAGCAAGGGCCGAGGCCGGGCAGCACGCCCGCCAGCAGGACGGACGCGGCCCGGTCCCCCAGCGGGTGAACGGACCGCGCGCGGGAGTTAACCATATCCGCGCCGGTGGCCGCCGGTGATAATCGGCGGGGCCGTCCTTGAAAACGCCGTGCCCGTCCGCCGCCGGCAAGGGGCGGGGATCTGGCGGGCCTGCCCGTGCGTTCAGTTTCCCCGTGTAGCCGCCGCGCCCGTCCGCTGCCGGCGAGGGGGCGGGGTTAGTACGACAGTCGTACGGTGCGCCTTGTACCATCCGGGGGGTCAGCCGCGAACCGAGACGCCCGCCCCTGGCGACTTCCATCAAGGCTCCACGCGGATTCAGCCGCGAGCGAGTGAGACGGGAGTCATGAGGTTCACCGCTCAGCGTGGTAGCAGCTTCAGCCGGTGGAGGTCGCGGCCGTCGGTGAGGCGCTGGACCAGGACCAACTCGGAGCCGTTCAGCTCGACGCGGTTGAACACCCAGCTTCCGGCGACATCCTCGCGGCCGTAGATGTTCGGCGCACCGGTCACGGCGATGCCCGTGCCGTCGATGCTGGGAGCGCGCACCGTGCGGCTCTCAACCGGGTCGAAGGTTTCGAGCGCGATCACATCGCCGACCGCATCGGGGTCGTACTTCAGCGGGCATTCGACACCCGAGACACGCGGCACGCTACGCGTGAACGACACGACGACCCGCCCGCGTTCGCGTGGGTCGCGCTCCACGGCCGTGATGCGGAGCACACTCTTGACCTGGGGACGGTTGTTGCGGTCGAGGCAGATCGGGAGGTCGACCTCGTCGCGCACATCGAGCGTGATCTTCTCGCCCGCCTGGAGCAGCGGCACGGGCGTCGGCCGGGATGACACCGCGGGCGAGGTCGCGGTCGCGTCCACGCCGCTCACCCGTGCCGGGGGCGACGGCTCGTCCGGCTCGCCTGGCGGCCCGCCGCGGCTGAAAACGACCGCCGCCAGCACGATAGCCGCCAGCGCGGCCGCTCCGCCGCCCACCAGCGTGAGCAGCAGTCCCTTGCCGCGCTGCCCCGCGCGGGCGCGGGCGACGGCAGGGGTGGGCGCGGGCGACGCCGCGGGCGCGGCGATGGTCGCGCTGCCCGGACCTCCGGCGGTGAAGACGGGGGGCGGGCCGAGTTCCTCCAGTTCGCGCGTACTCTCCGAGGTATCGCTGGGCTTCACGCCGGCCGAGCCGATCATGGTGGTCGATACCCGTCGCGCCTCGGGGTCGGCCGCGAACAGGGCGTCGCGCGCCGCGCGCAGCCCGGCCGTCAGCTCGGACGGCGTCTGATAGCGGTCTTCCGGCCGCTTCGCCAGCGTGCGGTCGAGCACTTTCTGGACCTCGGGCAGCGGTGGACGCGACAAGGGCGGGACCGGCGCCGTCTCGTGCTGGCGCAGGATCGCGAAGGGGTTGGGACCGTCGAAGGGCCGCTGGCCCGCCAGCATCTCGTAGAGCATCACGCCGACCGAGTAGATATCGGAGCGGATGTCGCCCTGGGAGTCCATGCGCTCGGGGGCGCAGTATTCGGGTGTGCCGGTGAACATGTTAGTGCCGGTGATGCCGGGCAGATTCTCGGCCCGCGCGATGCCGAAGTCGAGCACCTTGATCTCGCCCTCGTCGGTGATCTTCACGTTCTGCGGCTTGAGGTCGCGATGGACGACGCCGACGGCGTGGCCGCCTTCGAGCGCGCGGGTGATCTCGATACAGACCGTGATCGCCACCTCGGGCGGCAGGGCGCCGTCGCGCTCCAGGCGTTCGGAGAGCGTCTCGCCGGCGACGTATTCCATCACGAGGAAGGGCATGCCGTCGTGGTCGTCGAGGTCGATGACGCGCACGGCGCGCGGGGTGCGAATCGAGGCGGCGATCTGGGCCTCGCGCCGCAGGCGGCTGATGTACTGCGGGTTGCGCGCGTACAACGGATGCAGCACCTTGACGGCGACCTGAGCGCCGGTGCGTAGGTCGGTCGCCTCGTAGACCGCCCCCATGCCGCCGACGCCCAGCTCGTTCTGGACGAGGTAGCGGTTACACAGGATCAGTCCGCTGGTGACCATGCCTGACGCCTCCGACCCGGTGTGACCGTCCCCGGCGCTTTCTGCTGGTCGCCGGCGCCGGGATTTGAATTATACTGTCCATCGCACGCTGACACGGGTAGACCCACCTAACCCCCCGACTCCCTTCCTCCCGGCAGGCCGGGACGGGGCCGCGAGGGAAGGGGGAGAACGACCGGCCATAGACCGCAGCGGTCACCACCTCTTGATCAGTACTCCCGCTCCCCGTTCCCCGTTCCCCGTTCCCCGTTCCCCCGTCGATGATACAGTAGAGCCACGCGTAGCCGCCCCGCCCGGCGTTGCGCCACCGACGGCCGCCGGCCGCGGATGGAGAGGGAGTGCGTCGTGAATGAGGGGATGCGCGGCCACGGGATGCTGATCCGGCTGCGACCACGGCCCGGTCAGGAGGCGGCGGTGGAAGCGGCGTTCACCCGCTGGCACGCCACCGCCGGGCGGGTGCTGCCGGGCACGCGGATACACCTGTTGTTCGATGTGGTGGATGAGCCGGGGGAAGCGCGGGTGCTGCACCTGTTCGAGAGCGCGGCGGCGTACCACCGGCTGGCGGCGAGCGACGCGCATCAGGAGTGGTCGCGGTCGCTGGCGGAGCTGTTGGAGGGGCCGCCCGAGGTCACCGAGGTCGCGGTGCGGTGGAACGCGGCCACGGGCGCGCGACCGAAGGTGTCAGTCAGCATCGACCGCGACGTTCATGCCACCGTGGAAGACCTGGTCGCCCGCCTGCTGGCCCGCCATCCGCGCACGCCCGCCGAGGACGCCTACCTCGATATGCTGCGCAGCATCGCCGCCGAGTACGAGCGCGACTTCCCGACGATGGCGCCCGAGGAGGGCGAGCCGCGCTGACGGTGAGGCAGACAAAGACGCCGGTCAATGCGCGAAGGTCCGCCACCGGCCGGCGCTTCGCTCAAACGCGGTCGGGCTGCTGTGCGCCAGCCTCTGCGTGGGTGCCCGCGACAGTCGCGGCGCCCGCCCGCCGTTCCTCCTCCAGCCAGCGGGTGAACTCGGCGTCCGGGTCCTCGACGCCGAGCGCGTCGGCGGCGCGGCGGCGGGAGTGGATGCCGGAGGCGACCAGCGCTCGCTCGTCCGTCACCTGGCGGCTGCGGCATGCCGGGGTACGCGGACCGGGGGCGGCGAGGCGTACAATGCTGACAGATGTATGCCGAGGGACGTGTGATGGCGCTTCGTGTGCGTGTGGTATTCGATGGCGAGGTGTTGCGGCCACAAGAGCCGCTTGCCCTGCAGCCGAACGCGCACTACCTGGTCACCATCGAAGAAGCTCAGCGAGATGATCAGGCCACCGAAGAGCCGGGCCTTCTCGACGACCTACTCGACCTGCCGGTGGACTTCGAGACTCCTGATTTA
>JBBQJF010000442.1:0-4006 GCA_038325665.1 Dehalococcoidia bacterium
GAGGGAAACCCGCGCGGTGACCAATCCTCCACACGATGCTCACGATACAGGGTCCAGCTCCGAACGGGCGTCGGGAATTCCTCCCGAGCTGCTACGAAAGATCCGGCAGATCGAGATACGCTCACGGCGCTTGGTGAACAACCTGTTCCTGGGCGAGTACCACGCCGTCTTTCGCGGGCGCGGCATCGAGTTCTCCGAGGTGCGGGAGTACGAGGCCGGCGACCCGGTGCAGACGATCGACTGGAATGTCACCGCCCGCATGGGAGCGCCTTACGTCAAGAAGTACGTGGAAGAGCGTGAACTGACAATCATGCTCGTTGTCGATGTCAGTGCGTCCGAGGCGTTCGGCTCGGCGGCGCAGACCAAGCGCGATATCGCGGCCGAGGTCGGCGCGCTGCTCGCCTTCTCGGCCATTCGCAACAACGACAAGGTCGGCCTCGTCGCCTTTTCCGACCGCATCGAGTGCTACGTGCCGCCCAAGAAGGGACCGCGACACGCGCTACGGGTGGTGCGCGAGTTGCTCTACATCCGGCCCGAGGGCAGGGGCACGCGCATCGCCGCCGCCACGGAATTCGTGCAGCGGGTGCTCCGCCGCCGCAGCGTCGTCTTCCTACTGTCCGATTTCCAGGACCGCGGCTTTGAACCCGGGCTGCGGACACTCGCCCGTCGCCACGATCTGACCGCCGTCGTGATTCATGACCCGCGCGAACGCGAGCTTCCTGCCGTCGGAATCGTGGAGCTCGAGGACGCCGAGACAGGCCGGTCGGTGCTGGTGGACACCTCCGACCGGCGGGTGCGCGCGCTGTACGCGACACGCGCCGCCGCCCAGCGCGAGGAGCGCCGCCGTCTGCTCACAACGATGCGCATCGACCAGATCGAGCTGGAAACCGACGTGTCCTACGTCGAGCCACTGAGCGCGTACTTCCGCCGGCGGGCCGGGCGCGCGCTCACCGCGCGGACCTGAGCGCCGGCCATGACCGGAACGGTCCCCTGCATTACTTGAGGTTTCGCATAATTTGGATGCCGGCTGGCCCGAGAATGACCACCAGGATCGTGGGGAAGATGAACAGCACCATTGGGATGGACATCTTCACTGGCGCCCCGTGGGCGAGTTTCTCGGCCCGCTGACGTCGCCGCATCCGCATCTGATCAGCCTGCACACGGATCACCTGTCCAAGGCTGACGCCCATGGACTCGGCCTGGATGATCGCGTTGACGAACACGTTGACATCGGGAATCTCAATCCGCTCGGCAAACGCTTTCAGCGCGTCTCGCCGCGACGATCCCATCGACATCTCGCGCAGCAGCCGGCGTAACTCAACCGATACGGGACCCTTCACCTTCTCCGCGACTTGACCGAGTGCGGCGTCAACTCCTAGTCCCGCTTCAACGGACGTTGTGAGCAGGTCGATGGCATCGGGTAAAGCCCTGAGGATCTTCGTCCGGCGCTGTTTGATTTTGATTCCCAACCAGTAGTAGGGCGCGACGGCGCCGAACAACACGACCATCACTGTCAGGCGGAGTGACGACGCCGTGTAGCTGCCGGTGGAACTAACAAGCAGGACATGGAGCGCGGGTAGACCCACCGCGAAGCCACTCCACAACACGAGTAGACTGGTTAGACCAAACGGATCGCCCGCCTTGCCGAGGCGCGTTTCCAGCTTTTCCGCATAGCTTGATGGGAGCACGCCGCCGGCCATGCGCCGCGTCGCGCCGTACACCGGACGGAGCACGCGCTCCACGAACGATGGTTCCCGTTCGGGTTGCTCCTCCTGGTGGGCGAACGCGAGTTCACGGAACCCGCGCAGGCGCCGCTGCACGGGGCTTCCCGCTCGCGTGAATACTGCCGACATCAACGCCGTGACCGAAATGAATACCGAGAGTGCGATCAATTGTTCCATACCGGCACGCCTCACAGATCTATCATCAACAATTCCGACTCACGCCAGCGCGGCGCCGGCGAACGGATGGTGCGCGCCGCACCGGTCAAATGTCGATGCTAATGATCTTCTTAATTAGCAAAGCGCCGATCACTTCCATCACGAGCGCCGTCGCCAGTACCAGCCGGCCAATCGGATCGGTGACCAGTAGCATCATGTACTCGCGGTTCAATAAGAAGAATCCCAACGCGACCAGCGGAGGCAAGGCGCCGATCACCATCCCTGAGATCTTGCCCTCCGCTGTTAACGTCGCGATCTCACCTTGGATTCGTTCGCGTTCGCGGATCGTGTGCGCGGTGTTGTCCAGAATCTCCGAGAGGTTTCCGCCAACGTTGCGCTGAACGAGGATCGCGGTGACGATGATCTCCAGGTCGTAACTGCCGATGCGCTTGCCCCAATCCACCACCGCCTCTTCGACCGTGGAGCCGACCTGGGTGTCGCGAATTAGTTGCTTGAGTTCGTCCGCGATCGGCGACTCGAGCTGCCGGCCCGTCTGATCGACGGCTTGCATCAGGCCGAATCCTGCCTTGAGGGCGTTGGACATCATCACCAACATCTCGACGAGTTGCTTCTGGATCTTACTGACGCGTCGCTTGGCCGCCATCCTCAACACGACCCAGGGCACGGCCGCCAACACGACCGCCAGCACAACAGCGAGTAGCGGTTTACCGAGCACGAAGTAGCCGGTCCCGAATCCGATGATACCGCCGAGCGCACTGGTGGCGAGGAACTCGCTGACGCGCATATTCCAGTCGGCGCGCACCAGCGTCATTTCGAGTGACTGGGCAAATTCGACGTCGGCGAGCAACCGCTGTAACCAGCCGACCGAACTCAGACGGTTGCCGCGCAGGGCCGCCCGCGGCTGCCAGTCTTTCAGGTCATATGGCTTCGAGATGCGGGCTAGGCGCTCCTGGGCCGCGACCGACCCGGCGGTACGGACTTGGATCAACGCCATGACGGCGGCCGTCACGGCCACGAATACGGTCAGCGCAATCAGAACGGGCATGGGGCGCTCCTCCGGTCGCTCAGTCGCGGACCACGGCTAGGGGGATAGCGGGGGCTGGTCGCGTCTCGCGATCCTTGGATGTTAGTTCCAGCGCTGTCCGGCGAACAACTCCGGCGCGATGTCGAGTCCGGCAAGTTCAAACATCTCGAAGAACGACGGCCTGATACCGGCCGGCTTCAATTTGCCGAGAATCCGCCCGTCAGGATCCACACCTTCATGGTCAAACTTGAAGAGGTCTTGCATGGTGATCATCTGTCCCTCCATGCCTGTCACCTCCGAGATCGCTGTCACTTTGCGCGTACCATCGGGGAAGCGGGAAATCTGGATGACGACATGAATGGCGGACGAAACCTGCTCGCGGATCGCGCGGATAGGCAGGTCCATGCCTGACATGAGCACCATGTTCTCGATACGAGATAGGCCGTCGCGCGGTGAGTTGGCGTGAACCGTCGAGATCGATCCCTCATGGCCGGTGTTCATCGCTTGAAGCATGTCGAACGCCTCACCGCCGCGCACCTCACCGATGATGATCCGGTCCGGGCGCATACGCAGGGCATTGCGCACCAGGTCACGCTGGCTGACCTCACCGCGGCCTTCCAACGACGCCGGACGGCCTTCAAGTGTGATCACATGCTCCTGTTGGAGCTTTAGTTCGGCCGGATCCTCGATCGTAACAATGCGCTCGTCGTTCGCGATGTATGCCGATAACGCGTTGAGCATGGTGGTCTTGCCGGAGCCGGTGCCGCCGGAGATGATGATGTTGCGCTTGACACGCACGCAGGCATCAAGGAATGTGGCGCACTCGGGCGACAACGCGCCGACCGCTACCAGATCCTCCATCTTGAGCTTATCGACGCGGAACTTTCGGATGGTGATCGTGGGACTCTTAGGCGACACCGGCGGAATGATCACGTTGACGCGCGACCCATCGGCGAGGCGCGCGTCGACCATGGGGGACGATTCGTCGACGCGCCGGCCGAGCGGCGAGATGATCCGCTCGACAATGCGCATGATGTGGACGTTATCGCGAAACCGTACCGGCGCCCGGTGGAGCTTGCCG
>JBBQJF010000443.1:0-3993 GCA_038325665.1 Dehalococcoidia bacterium
CACTCACCCGTCGCGGCGATCCATACGTCTTCCTCAACTTTGGTGACTTTCGCGAGGGCCGTTTTACCGTCATCCTCTGGTCCGAGGCGCTGAATGTGTTCAAACAGGTCGGTGTGCCCGTGGAAAACTACGATCATAAGCTCGTTAGTGTCACCGGCCTCATCACGGTGTACCGCCCGCCCGGCGCTAAACGAATGCCACAGCCTCAAATTGCGGTCAACATGCCGTCCGAGATTCGCATCTTGACAACCGATCAAGCGCGCACTGTTTTGGCATCCGCGGTAAGCGGTTCCAGCGACCAGCAAGACAACCAGCTCCCCGTGGCGGCGACGCATCCGACGCCACCGGCTCCATCCCCGCGGCAGCGCAACCCGCGTGACGACGGGGACGTGCTCAACCGCCTGTACGCTAACGCTCCAATCAAGCGGCCTCCTGATGCCGTTCCCGGAGCGCCTCGTGATCACCCGGGACCTCCGACGCCTCCAATGGCGCGGAACTTAACCGCGACCAGCAAGGCGCGCTCCGGGTCGGCACAGGTGTGGAAGCCGTCGCTACCCGTGAAATCAGTCAGCTCAACTCCCACACTGCCCACGACAACCCCTCCGCGTGGCTACCAACGGTACAGGTATGCAATTTCCATTGTCGTGCTCGTGCTCGTCGTCTCACTTTTCGTCGGCCTGATTACGCGCTAGCCGCGTGCAACTCTCGCTGCATTGCCCCAAGCTCAGGGGAAAGAAATCCGCGGTAAAACTTGGCCGCGTGTTCCGGCGCCTCCGAAAAGTCGTGACACGATCGCGTTGCACCCGTGGCGGCAGGCTCCTATGGTGCATAAGAACATGTGTTCTGATATCACACCAGACGCCCGTGAACGGGAGATGCGGACCGGGGCCGAGCGGCGCGCCCGTCCTCCCATCACCCATCACCCATCACCGCCCGGAGAACGCCGATGGACCCGCTATCCTTGCCCCAATTGGTCGCCCGCCTCGACGGCGACCGGCTGCGCCGCTACCGCGAGCACCTCGACTTCTATCACGGCCAGCAATGGACCGGCGCCCCCCGGCGGCGCGACCGCCGTCTTACCTTCAACTATGCCCGCGCCATGGTCGATAAAGTCACGAGTTATCTCATGACCGGACTCGACTTCGCCGTGGACCCCACGGCCGACACTGATGAGGCGCGTGCCCTCGCCGCCCGCACCGAATCCGCCCTGCGACGGGTGTGGGACGAGAACAATCTCGACCAGCTCGACTTCGAGACCGAGCTTGACGCCGCGATTCTTGGCGACGCCGCCTTTAAGGTGACGTGGGACCCGCACGGGCGCCCCTGCACTCCCGATCAGGGTGCAGACAGTCCGCGCGAGGGGTGTGTGCGTGTCACCGCCCCTGATGTCCAAGGCCTATTCGCCTGGTGGCGGGGTGACGACCCCGCCCGCGTCTGGCGGGTCGCCTCCCGCTACTACCTTGCCCCCGAGGAGGCCGAGGCGCTGTTTCAGGTCGCGCCCGCGCCCCGGTCGGGCGGCCTCTCCACCGTCGTCGAGGGCTGGACCGAGAGTGAGCTGGAGATCTGGCTGGACGAGCGGTTAATCGAACGCGGGCCAAACCCGTACGGCTTCATTCCCTTCGTGCTCTATCCCAATCTGCGCGAGGCGAAGGCCGTCTGGGGCGTCTCCGACCTCGCCGCCATCATCGAGCCAGCGCGCGAGCTGAACCGAGCGCTGTCGCAGCTCTCCCACATTCTCGAACTGAGCGGCAACCCGATCGCCGTGCTCGAAAACGTCACCGACGCCCACGACATCGCCGTCGCCCCCGGCGCGGTGTGGGAGATTCCACCCGAGGCGCGCGCCTACCTGCTCGACCTGCTCCAGGGCGGCGGCGTGCGGCTGCACGTCGAGTACATCGACCTGATCTATCGCACGCTGCACGACCTGGGCGAGTCGCCGCGCACCGCCTTCGGCGAGAATCGCGGTGGTCTCTCCGGCGTCGCGCTCAACACCGAGCTGGACCCGCTGCTGAAGAAAGTCCAGCGCAAACGCCTGATTCGCTCGGCCGCCTACCGCCGCCGCAACGAGATGATTCTGCGCCTGCTCGACCGGTTTGCCCCCACCGAGCGCGCGGCAGCGACTGACCCCGTGAGGCACACCGCCACGGCCGCCGGCACACCTCGCACCGCCGGTCCGGCGGCGTCCGCGAGCGCGAACGGGGCGCATCGCACCAGCGAATCGAGCGCGCCCGCGGGTGGAGACGGCGCACGCCCCACCGGCGGACGCGGGCCGGCGTCGTACGCGCCGTATCGCACCCGCATCGTGTGGGGGCCGGTGCTGCCCCAGGACCGCAGCCGCCAGGTGACGGACGAGCGGGCGCTGGTCGCCGCCGGCATCCACTCCCGCCGCCGCGCCGCCGACGCGCTCGGCGTCGAGGACCCCGACGCCGAGTTCGCCCGCTGGCTGGACGAGCAGACCCGGTTTCAAGCCGTGGCGTCGGACGGTATGCTGAAGGCGGATGATGCGCGGCCCAACGTCCTTGAGAACGTGCCCTCGTGAGTGTGTCGCCGCGCCATGGGATTCACCCGATGCGGTCTGACCATCGCGGGCGGGGTGGTCGAGCGGTCGGATACCAGAGACATTAACGATGGCGGGGTGGAACATGGTCGATACGACAGCACCGGCGTCCGCGCACCCGGACTCGGATGACGAGGCGACGATGGTCAGCTTTGCAGTGCCGGCATGGGTTGTCTCCGGTCGTCACATGTCGCCCGAGGCATTCGCCTCGTGGGTGCGCGTGGCGGCGGCGATGTTTCGCCACGGCCAGGGTGACATCTCGCTTGGCGCTGCATCGGCGCTCGCCGGCATGAGCCAAGCCGAATTCATGGGTGCTCTGAAGGAGGCGCGGCAGGACACGTTCGCGGTCAATCTGGACGACCTCGACGACGAACTCTCGTACCTCGCCGAGCGCCGGCAACGTGATGGCGCCGGTGGCTGAACCGCCGGTCGTTGACGCCTCCCCTCTGATCATCCTCGCGCAAGGCGGATGGCTGGAACTATTGCGCGTGGTGGGCGACCGAATCATCGTACCGCGACAGGTATCGATTGAGATTCGACGACCGGGGCCGTCCGACGCGGTCGCGCGGGCGCTCTCCGCGACGGCGTGGCTCGAGGTGGTTGACACCGGCCCGGTGGTCGCGGAGGTACGACGGTTCGACCTCGATCCGGGCGAGGAAGCGGTGTTGACATGGGCGCTTGCTCACGCGGGCGCCGTGGCCATCGTGGACGAGCGTCGCGGGCGTCGAGCCGCTCGGGCGCTGGGGATTCCGGTTGTCGGGACACTCGGCCTCATCATCGAGGCGAAGCTCCGTGGGATGATCCCTGCCGCCCGTCCCGTCATCGCGCATCTACTACATACAACCAGTTGGTATCTCTCCGAACACCCGCGCGAGCAGGCCCTCCGACGGGCCGGCGAGTAGGGCACGATCACGGCGCTGGCCGCCTCCGGTATCCATTCCCGCCGCTGCGCGGCCGGCGAACTCGGCGTCGAAGACTCGGACGCCGAGTTCGCCCGCTGGCTGGAGGAGGAACGGCGGGCAGGCGTCGTTGGAACGCCTGGAGGCCCTCATGCGGGCACGGCCACAGAGGGCGGTGGTGGGCAGCCTGACGTACCGTGAGGGTTACTCGCGCAGGAGCGCTCGGAAGCCCGCCTGCACAAAGTGCTGGTCCGCGGCAAGCGCCTCGGTGATGCCCCGGTCCTGCATCACAATGAACGAGATGCAGTCAATCAGCCCCCAATCCTTGTCGGGGCGCGCGGCGTAGAAGTCGACCGCTCGACTGAAGAGCGGCGCATCAAGCGGGACTATCGCGATGCGCGGATTCGACCGCACCCGGGTCAGGAACGAGACGGCGATCGCCCGCGATGGCGGACGCGCCATCGCGTCGCCCACCTCAAGCAGCACGGGTTCGGTTGTGACGAGGCGCGCCGGAAGGCGCGCGTTGAAGCGGTGCGC
>JBBQJF010000444.1:0-3981 GCA_038325665.1 Dehalococcoidia bacterium
TAATTTCCCCGGGGCCGCGTCCGGGTTTTTCTCGGCAGTCTGGGTGGGGGGGTCGCGCGCGCCCCCCCCCGTCCGTGGTGTGGGGTTCGGGCGCCCGTTTGATGCTCAGCGGTGTCGGTCGCGCGGGACAGGACGCCGTGAGACGCGCTTACTTCGGCGCCCCACCCCGCGCCGTGAGCACCCGATCGAGCACATTGACCGCCTCGTCGATCTCCTCGTCCGAAATGGTCAGCGGCGGGGCAATACGCAGGACGTTGGGCTTAAGGTTATTGAGCAGCAGCCCCTCGGCCAGAGCCGCCCGCGCCACCTCTTCCGCGATGTCGCCGTCGAACTGAAGCGCGCACAACAGGCCGCGCCCCCGCACTTCCGCGATCACGCCGTGCCGGTCTTCCAGCCCGCGCAGCTTGGCCATCAGCCGCTCACCCTTCTCGGCGGATTGCCGCGGGATGTCGTTATCGATGATGTGCTTGAGCACGGCATAGCCGGCGGCGGTCGCCAGCGGGTTGCCGCCGAAGGTCGAGCCGTGATCACCGGGCTGGAAGGTGGCCGCCACCGATTCCTTGGCCATCAGCGCGCCGATCGGCACGCCGCCGGCGAGTCCCTTCGCCAGCGTCATCACGTCCGGCTCGATGCCGGCCTGCTCGTACGCCCACAGCGTGCCGGTGCGGCCGACGCCGGTCTGGATCTCATCAAGCATCAGCAGCAGGTTCTGTTCGTCGCACCACTCCCGCACCTGGCGTAGATAGTCGTTCGCGGGGATGTTGACGCCGCCCTCGCCCTGGATCGGCTCGAGCAGCACGGCGCAAGTCTTGGCGTTGGTCGCGTCCTTAATCGCTTGGATGTCGTCGAAGGGCACATTGATGAAGCCCGGCGTCAGCGGGCCGAAGGGCGCCTTGTAGCGCTCGGTGCCCGTGGCCGTGACCGCCGCCAAGGTGCGTCCGTGGAACGAATTGTTCGTCGAGATGATCTCATATGCGCCATCGCGGTTGTCGCGACCCCACTTGCGCGCGAGCTTGATCGCGCCTTCGATGGCCTCGGCGCCGCTATTGCAGAAATACACCCGGTCCAGGGCGGAATGGCGCACCAGTAACTCGGCGAGCTGAAGCTGGGGCACGGTGTAAAACAGGTTGGAGACATGGATCAGTTCGTCGGCCTGACGCTTGATCGCCTCGACCAGCGCCGGGTGGCTGTGCCCGAGGCTGACCACCGCTATCCCGGCCACGAAGTCGAGATAGCGCTTTCCCTTCTCGTCCCAGACGTACGATCCCTTGCCGCGCACCAGCGTGACCGGCGTGCGCCTGCCCGTCTGAAAGAACACCTTGCTCTCGACACTGGTCCAATCGGTCGTCGTTGTCATCGTTCGCTCCTCGCGCCGCGGGTCGCGGCGCCGTCTATCGTCGTTCCGCTCTCGGAGCCGCGCACTGCCCTCAGCAGCGCGTGCGGCTCGCGTCCATCGATGATGTGAGCGGCGGCGCCCGCGCCCGCTGCTCGAAGGCACGCCTCGACTTTCGGAATCATGCCGCCGTCGATCGTTCCGGCGTGCATCAGTGACCGCGCATGGTCGGGCGTCAGACATCGCAACACGGCGCCCTCCGCGTCCTTGACGCCGGGCACGTCGGTGAGAAAGATCAGGCGCTCGGCGTCCAGCGCGGCGGCCAGCTCGCCGGCAACGGTGTCGGCGTTGATGTTCAAGAGGGCGTCCTCGCCGGCGGCGGCGGCGGTATCGAATCCCACGGACGAGAGCACCGGCATGAACCCGTCGCCGGTGAGCCGTCGCAGCAGATCCGTGCGGATTTCGCGCACGGCACCGACCCGTCCGTATTCCGGTTCGCGTACCTCGGCCAGCACCGTCGGCCCGTCGGCGCCAGAGAGTCCCACGGCGCGGCCGCCGAGGGCGTTGAGCGCGGCCGTGATCTGCTTGTTCACGAGACCGGCGAGCACGGCCACCACTACCTTGAGCGCCGTCTCGTCCGTGACGCGTAGCCCGCGGACGAACTGCGTGCCGGCGCCATGCACCTTGAGCCACTCTGTCACGACCGGCCCGCCGCCATGAACGACGACAACCGGCGCACCCTCGCGCTGCAGCTCGACCAAATCGGCGAGCGTGGTGTCGTGTGCTCCGAGCGTGCTGCCGCCGATCTTCACGATCAGCATACCCATGCCCTACTCCATTGGAAGTGGGGAACCCAGCGTTCCCTAATGCAGTCTCAGACAGGTTGGTGAGTTATCCTGCCGGCTGAGGGCGACCCACCGGGTCGCCCTGGTCGCGGGCCGCGCGACCGTGACCGTGACCGCGATTAGGCAAAACCAACGAGGTCGCCTGATATTGCACGAGTCCCCTCCTGACGGGAGCGCGGCCCCCGGGATCCTCGGGAAGTGGGGAACCGAGCGTTCCCCTTACGGCCGGGACTGCGTCCCACCGGGCAGACCTCCTGACGGCGGCGCGGCCCCCGAGACCACCGGGAACCTTGGGATTCAAGCCGCGTCGGGGGCTTGGTCTGTCGGGGACGCAAGCCGCGTGACGGCGGCTCCCGCTCCCCCTGTCCCATCCCCGCGTCGCGCCACCCATGGGCTGCTACGTGGTGTAGTCGGCGTTAATCTTGACGTACTGTTCCGTGAGGTCACAGCCCCAGGCGATTGCCGAATGCGATCCGGCGCCGAGGTCGGCGTGAATGAACACCTCGGGGCCGGCGAGCGCTTTGGCGGCGGCCACGGGATCGATCTCGCGTGGCCGGCCGTCGGCGCACATCACCGCGTCGCCGATCGCCACCCGTGCTCGCTCGAAGTTGACGCGGGCGCCGCTGCGGCCCACGGCCATCATGATCCGGCCCCAATTGGGATCGTTGCCGTACACGGCCGATTTGACCAGGGGTGAGGCGCTGACGGTGCGGGCCGCCTGACGCGCCTCGGTCTCGTCATGCGCGCCGGTGATGCGGACCTCGATCAGCTTGGTCGCGCCTTCGCCGTCGCGTGCGACCTCCCGCGCGAGGTGGCGCGAGACGGCGGTGACCGCCTCCTCGAACAGCCGTACGGCCGGGTGGTGGGCGGTGATGGTTTCACCGCCGGCCGCGCCGTTGGCGAACAGCGTCACCGTGTCGCTGGTGCTGGTGTCGTTATCGACGCTGATCATATTGAAAGTCAGGCCGGCGGAGGCGCGGAGCACGGCCTCGACGAGCGGGCCGTCGACCGGCGCATCGGTCGTCAGAAAGCCGAACATCGTCGCCATGTCCGGGTGAATCATGCCCGAACCTTTGGCGATGCCGCCGACGGTGTAGCGGACTCCATCCACGGTAAAGGCGGCGGCGATGCGCTTCGGCCGGGTGTCGGTGGTCATGATCGCCCGTGAGAGCGCCTCGCCGCCGTCGTGGGTCAGCGTAATCCGGGGGATACCCTCGCGGATCTTCTCCATCGGCAGTGGCCGTCCGATCACGCCCGTGCTGCCGACGACGAATTGGTGCGGATCCTCGCCGACGCGCTTCGCGGCCAGCGTGGCCATTTCGATCGCGTCGGCGATGCCCTGTTCCCCGGTGCAGACATTGGCGCAGCCGGCGTTCACGATGACGCCATGCGCACGGGCATCGGCCAGATGACGGCGCGATACGATCACCGGCGCGCCGGGCACGGTGCTCTTGGTAAACACCCCGGCGGCGGTGCAGGGCAGCTCCGACGCCAACATGCCCAGATCAAGCTTGTCCTCACCGGGGGTCTTGATGCCGGCGTACACCGCGCCCGCCACGTAGCCATTGGGCGACGTCACAGTCCCATCGGGAATCATTTCGATCGTCAAGATACACCCTCTCGCATTCGTGATGGCGACAGATGACAAACAAGGAGGAAGATAAAGGCGACCGCGAGGGGTCACCCCATCGTGGGGCGCGGCGCATTGACGCCGCCGTCATCGCGCGCGGGTGCAGAGGGGAAGGGGCCGGCAGTCCATCATGACGTTCACACCGCTCGATTCCGGCGCAGTATACCAGGCTC
>JBBQJF010000445.1:0-3965 GCA_038325665.1 Dehalococcoidia bacterium
GCCGTCACCGCCGCCGGCGGTACGAACGCCGTCCGGCGCCAGTCCATGTGCTCATCGGTGGACCTCGGGTCGGACGGCTCACGGATCCGCCGGCGACCTTTCGCCTCGCCGCACCGGTGATCGGCGCGGCGGCCGCGACCGTCCGTCCGGGGATGGTCCGCCATCGCCCACCCGCCCCCCCCGCCGTGACCAGGCATCGCGCAGCGTCGCCAGGTAGAGCCAGCCCTCATCAGTCAGGACGGACGTGCTCGCGCCCACCCCCAACCGATCCGGCGCCACCGGAGGGACGTTCCGCGCCACCCCGTTCGGCGCGGGTGTGGCCGTCAGGTCCGTGACCGTCGTCCGCACCGCTCGCCGGCGCCGCGCGCGGCCCACCCACCCGCCCGCATCCGCCGCGCCACCCGTGTGCGTCCGACGTGGATCGCGCGCGCGGCTAGGTCGGCATGGATGCGCGGCGCCCCGTACGTCGCCCGACTCCGCGGATGGATGCGCCGGATGGTGACCGTCCGCTTCGCATCTGCCCGCGCCCCGACGCCTCGGCCCACTCACGCATAGGACCCGGCCCGTGACCCCTCCCGCACCCGGCACAGCGGCGTGATCGGATAGGTGACCTTCTGCACATGGAGGTACCGCAACCAGCTCCGAGCGTTTCCGTCACGACGAAGGCGGTCGCTTGGCGCGGGGTCTCCCGTTCCATCGGCAGCACCGTGTTCTCACACCGCGGCCGGGCGCGTTCCTCCCGCTCGGTGGTCGTCAACTCCCGCGGCTGCCCCCGGCAGGCGTTGACCTCCGCCTGCCGCACCCACCGCGCGGCGTCGCGCCGGACACGCCCCGGTCGCGGACCACCGCCGCAATCGGTTTGTCATGGGTGCGCACCAACGTGATCGCGTCCGATCGGAAGGCCGCGGGAGAGGGCGGTTTGCTGTTCGGCATCTCGACTCCCGTCTGTGGAGCTGCACGCCCCAGTCTCCAGGTGTCGACCGAACCGGGTCAATTCCACATTCCTGGCGGCAACTCGCGAGTGCGGAAACCGGCGAGCCGTTCGGTTATCCCATACGCGCGGGCGACCCACTCGTTGGCCATTCCGCGATGGGTGGGGCATTCGCGATACGCGGTAGTCAGCAGCCCTCCACGCATCGGAGAGACGCACCGCCCTCGTGTCATCCACCACGGTTTGGGGTGCCCTCGGTGGCGCGCCGCATACGCATGGGGCTGACGGTGGCGGTTGGGCGAGTGTAGAATGCGCCCACGCACGACCGCGCGGTGACAGGAGGACGGCGATGGAGAAGGCGCTGGCGGATGTCAGGATCCTCGATCTCACCCAGTACGAGGCAGGCACGAGCTGCACCCAGGCGTTGGGGTGGCTCGGCGCCGATGTAGTGAAGGTGGAGCCGCCGCGCGTGGGCGATCCAGGGCGCGGCACGGCGCGGGGTGAACCACTCGATGCGACCTACTTCATCACCCTCAACAACAACAAGCGCTCGCTCACCCTTGACCTCAAATGCGAGGCCGGCCGGGCGCTTTTCCTCCGGTTGCTGCCGCGCTTTGATGTGGTCGTCGAGAACTTCACCCTCGGCACGATGGAGAAGTTCGGCCTGGGCTACGAGGTGCTGTGCGCGGCGCACCCCGGCGTGATTTACTGCACCGTCAAGGGCTTCGGTACTACCGGGCCGTGGGCGCACATCAAGTCCTACGACATGGTCGCGCAGGCCGCAGGCGGGGCGATGGCAATCACCGGCACCGCCGACACGATCCCGCTCAAGCCCGGGCCGACGATGGGTGATACCGGCACCGGCATCCACGCCGCCCTCGGCATTATGGCGGCGCTGTGGCAGCGCCAGCGCACCGGCCGCGGTCAGCAGGTGGAACTCTCCATGCAGGAGGCCGTCACCAACTTCACGCGCGTCCCGCTCATCCGGCGCGAGGTCACCGGCGACCCGTCGCCCCGCTATGGGGACGGCGCCACCGCGCCGACCGGCGTGTTCCCGTGTGCGCCGGGCGGAGCCAATGACCACGTCTTCATCGTCGCCAATACCCTGCGCATGTGGCAGGCGCTGGCGACAGCGATTGGCCGGGAGGACCTGCGCGACGACCCGCGCTTCGCCGACCTGGGCCGCCGCCGCCTCGACGACACCGGCGTGGTGCGCGCGGCAATCCGCGAGTGGACCCAGGAGCGGACCAAGTTCGAGGTGACCGACATCCTGGGCCGCGCCGGCGTCCCGGCCGGCCCGGTGATGGACAGCGGTGACCTGTTCGCCAGCGAGCACCTGCGGGCGCGCGGGATGCTGGTGGAGATCGACCATCCGACGCGTGGGCCGATGACGCTGTTCGGCTGCCCGATTCGTCTGTCCGACTCCCCGGTGGAGATCGCGTCCGCGCCGCTGCTGGGGCAGCACACCGACGAGGTGCTGCGCGCGGAATTGCGCCTGTCGGATGACGAGGTCGCATCGTTGCACGCGTCGGGCGCGATCTAACCACCGCCCCAGCGACGGGCGAGCCGTTCGGTGCGTAGCCGTCCGCCATCGGCTCAGGCGCCGGCTGGCGCCCTACCAGGGGTCGATGTACGGATATTTCTTCGCGGTGCGCTGGGGGACCGGCGGCAGGCGGCGCAGGCTGTTGGCAATCCAGTCGCGGGTGTCGGCCGGATCGATCACATCATCGATTCCCCCACCGGCCGACGCGTTGATTGCCCGCGCGTTCTCATACGCCCGCGCCACCCGCCGCTCGAACTCCAGCCGCCGCTCCTCCGGATCGGCCACCGCGGCCAGCTCCTTACGGTATCCTAGCTTCACCGACCCCTCGATGTTCATGCCGGCAAACTCGGCCGTCGGCCAGGCGACCGTGAAAAACCCCACCAGGGAGCTGGCGCCGCACATCGCCTGCACGCCCAACCCGTATGCCTTACGCACCACCACCCCGAACAGCGGTACCGTCAGGTTGGCGCCGGCGTTGAACATCCGCACGCAGTGGCGGACCAGGGCCGTCCGCTCCACCTCCGGACCCACCATGATGCCCGGGCAGTCCATCAGGCTCAGGATCGGGATGTCGAAGGCGTCGCAGAGCTGCATGAAGCGAGCGCCTTTGTCGGCGCAGTCGGAATCGATGGCCCCGGCGAGGTGGTGCGGGTTGTTCGCGATCACCCCCATTGGCCGCCCCTCGACCCGAATAAACGCGGTGATCACCCCGATCCCGAACTTCTCGCGAACTTCAAGGACCGAGTCCGTGTCGGCGATGGTCGTGATGATCTCCCGCATATCGTAGAGGCGGAGCCGGTTCTCGGGCACGATGTGGCGCAGGCGGCGCTGGTCGTTGGCTTCCCATCGCGTCACCGGCCCCTGGAAGTAGGACAGATACATCTTCGCGACCGCGCAGGCTTCCGCCTCATCCTTGACCAGAATGTCGACGACGCCGTTGGGAACCTGGAAAGACATCGGCCCCACCTCTTCGGGTGTGTAGATGCCCAGGCCGCCGCCCTCGATCATGGCTGGGCCGCCCATCGCGAGAGTTGTGCCCTCGGTGGCAATGATCACGTCGCAACAGGCCACCAGCGCCGTATTGCCGGCGAAGGTCCGGCCATTGACGACCGCGATCAGCGGCACCAGCCCGCTGAGCTTGGAGAACGTGGTAAACGTGTGTGTGTCGAACGCCACCCGCGGACCCGTGTTATCGTCGCCCGGACGGCCGCCGCCGCCCTCCCCAAACAGGACCACCGGTAGTCGGAAGCGGGTCGCCAGCTCGTACATCCGGTCCTGCTTGTAGTGGTTGCGGCCTCCCTGCGTGCCGGCGAGGACGGTGTAGTCGTAGTGCACGAGGATGGCCCGCGACCGCGCGTCGTCAAAGATATCTCCATTTATCGAACATGTTCCCGCGACAAGGCCGTCGGCCGGGGTGTCTTTGCGTAACGTCTCCATGTCGTGACGCTGATGCTGCCGCGCGACGACCAAGGGCCAATACTCTTTGAACGA
>JBBQJF010000446.1:0-3912 GCA_038325665.1 Dehalococcoidia bacterium
AGATCCGTGCCGGACATCATCTTCCGCGCCCCCAGGCGCACGGTTGCACTGTTCCTCAACCGGTTGTTCGCCGCGGGCGGCTGGCTGGAGGCGCCCGATGGCGGTCAGGTGTCCGCCGGCTTCGCGGGCGAGTCCGAGCAACTGGCGCGGCAGGTGCAGCATCTGCTCTTGCGGTTCGGCGTGATCGCGTCCCTGTGCCCGCGGCCGGCGGGGGCTTCCGGCGCGCGGCCCCGGGTCTGGCGGGTCGAGATCACGGATGCCGAGTCGCTGCGGATCTTCGCTCGTGAGATTGAAATCTTCGGCCGGAAGGATGCGCGGGAGTGCGCGCCGCGCGCATTCAGCGACCAATGCTGCCAGACGCACCGCACCCGCGTGGCTGTCCAGACGACCGGGGTGGACGCTCCGCGGCCGGGGGCGACCCACCGGGTTTCCCCGACCGTGGAACCCTACACTGGTGCACATGGGGGCGACCCGGTGGGTCGCCCTGGTCCCATCGCTCGTGAACGCGGGCGCGTCCGCTCAGAACCACGCGAGTGGCCCGACACCATTTCAGGTGCTGTCCGAGCCGGGGTCGTCCGGGAGTTGGGGTTCGCGGGACACGGGACCATTCATCCGATGCGCGATCATGGGGTGTCGGGGTATGCTCCCGACCACTCGACGCGGGCGGTGTCCGATTCATCACCTTGTGGATGGCCGGAGAGTGATATCGATTGGGATGCCATCGTCTCGATTGAGCACATCGGAGAGCAGCGCGTCTACGATCTAACGATCCCCGAGACGCACAACTTCGTCGCGGACGACATCATCGTGCATAACAGCGCGCTGGCCATGTCCTTCGCGCGCAATGCCGCTGTCGGCCAGCAAGCGAAGGTGGCGGTGTTTTCGCTGGAAATGTCCGGGGACCAGCTCGCCCAGCGGCTGCTCTCCTCCGAGGCGGGGGTGGATAGCACCCGCCTACGGCTGGGCGAGCACACCGAGGCCGAGGAGCGGCGGATCATGCACGCGATGGGCGTGCTTGCCAGCGCCGATGTCTACATCGACGAAACCTCGGTGCTGAGCGTCGGTGAGATGCGTGGCAAAGCGATGCGCCTCCAGCGTGAGCATGGGCTAGACCTGATCGTGATCGATTACCTGCAACTGATGCAGGGAAGCAATTCCGGCCGCAATGAGAATCGGGTGCAGGAGATCTCGATGATCTCGCGCACGCTCAAGACCGTGGCGCGCGAACTGAACGTGCCGGTTATCGCGCTTTCTCAGCTCTCACGCGCCGTCGAGAGCAGAACGCCCCATATCCCTATGCTGAGCGACCTCAGGGAATCCGGCAGCATCGAGCAAGACGCTGATGTCGTGATGTTCATCTACCGCGAAGACTACTACACGAAAAAAGAGGAGTTCGAGAGCGCAAACCCGGATCGGCCGTCGAAGTCGTTTCCGGCCGGCATCGCGCAGGTGATTGTCGCCAAGCATCGTAACGGCCCGGTGGGCAACGTCGATCTGCGCTTCGTCCACAAGACGGCGAAGTTCGAGGACTTGATGGGAAGGGACGACGAGCCGCTTTGAGTGAACCATCGCCTCGCCCGCCTGTTGCGGCCGCGACCACCGAGGCAGCGACCGCGCCCGCCCCGGATGGGCGCGCTGCCGCGCCCGGTACGCCGCGTGGCCGGCGAGCCGTGCGGTTTGCCGGCTTCCCGGCGGGGGCGCGGGCAACCGTTATCCCTAATCTGTTCTTCTCAGCGGTGCTGGGGGAGATCGAGGATCCGGCCGAGTTGGTCGTCTCGTGCTACCTGTTCTTCGCGCTGGGCCGCCGCCGCGGCTATCCCCGCTTTATGACGCGGGAGGACCTGCTCGCGGAAGCGCCGCTCCGCCGCGCGGCGGCGCGACTAGAGGGGGGAGCCGAGGAGGTGATCCGGCGCGGATTGGAGGCCGCCGTCAACCGGGGAACGGTGCTACGTGCGCGGACGACGCCGGTCAAGGTCAGCGAATCGGCGGTCGAGCTGTATCTCATTCACACCGAGGCCGCGCGTGAGGCGCTGCTGTCCGGGCGGCTGGCGGGCATCGAACTGTCGCCCGCGCCCGAACCGCTGCCCGATGATCTGCCGCCGTCGATCTACGCTCTGTACGAGGAAAACATCGGCACGATCTCGCCGCTGATCGCGCATGAGTTGCGCGAGGCGGAGGCATCGTACCCACCCGGCTGGATAGTGGCCGCCTTTCGGGAGGCGGTCGCCATGAACAAGCGAAACTGGCGCTACATCGCTCGCATTTTGGAGCGGTGGCGTGCCGAGGGGCGAACGGATGCGACGGCTGGACGAGATCTTCCGGGGGCTGCCCGCCACCGGGACCTCGAAGGACGATACCGGGGACTGGTTCGTCGTTGACGACCGGCCCGATGGCGAGCGGCGCGCGGGGCCGGACGAACCGGCGGCCGTGGCCGGCTGCCCGATCTGTCGCGGCGTCGGTTTCGTGCGCCGTCGGTTGCCTCTCGGCCATCCTGATTTTGGTCGGGCGGCGCCCTGCGTGTGCGTGCAAGACGAAGAAACGGCCGAGCGAACGTCGCGGCTCGAACGCTACAGCAATCTCGGCCTGCTGCGGCGGATGACCTTCGCCACGGTGCTGCCGCAAGGCCGCTCGGCGGACCCTGATCATCAGGCGCGCTCGCGGCGGGCGTTCGAGTCGGCCAAAGCCTACGCCGAGTCACCCGATGGATGGTTGGTGCTGCTCGGCCGCAGCGGCGCCGGCAAGACCCATCTCGCGGCGGCGATCGCGAACCGCTGCATCGAACGCGGTCAGCCGGTGCTGTTCGTCGTCGTCCCCGATCTGCTCGACCATCTGCGCGCCGCGTACCGCCCCGACGCCGAGGATCCCTATGATCAGCTTTTCGACCAGGTGCGGCGCGCGCCGCTGCTGATCCTGGACGACCTGGGCGCGCAGGCGGGCACACCCTGGGCGGTGGAGAAGCTGTATCAGATCGTCAATCATCGGTATAACGCGCAACTGCCGACGGTGTTCACCTCGTCGCTGGCGCTCGATGAGCTTGACGAGCGGCTGCGCACTCGACTGAGCGACCCGCTGTTCTCGCAGATATGTACGCTGGAAGAGGCGGCCGCCTCGGGCGGCGCGCGGGGCGCCGACATCCTCGCGCTGCCGCTGATGCGTCAGATGACCTTCAAGACCTTCAGCCCGGCATCGATGAGCGCTGACCCGCGCGAGCCGAACAACTTGATGCGCGCGCTCGACACCGCCCGCCGCCACGCCGAAGAGCCGGACGGCTGGTTGGTGCTGCTCGGTGAGACCGGCGCGGGCAAGACCCACCTGGCGGCAGCGATCGCGCACCGCTGGCGTGAGTTAGGTCGCCCCGCCGAGTTCGTGGTGGTGCCCGATCTGCTCGACCGCATGCGGGCCGGGTTGCGCGACGACGATCATGACCAGTTTCGGCTGCTGGAACAGATCCGCACCAGTCCCCACCTCGTGCTCGACGATCTCGGCGTCCACCAGGCAACCCCGTGGGCGCAGGAAAAGCTGTTTCAGATTCTCAATTATCGCTACAACGGCCGGCTGGCGACCGTCATCACCGTCGGCCGGCCGCTGGAGGAGTTGCCCGACGCGTGGGTGTCGCGCATGTACGACGTTAAGGTCAGCGACCTCTTCCGCATTGACGCGCCCGACTACCGCGGCCTCCGCCGGCCGGACCGCCGCGACCCGCCGCCGCGTGGTGGACGCCGCCGGTAGTCACGCACGCCCGTGGCGCACGGAGACCCCTTGGGATCGAGGGCGCCCATCACGCGGTGGCCGCCGCTGCCGACAACCGCGCGTGGGCACGCGGTATGATGGGAGTCGCCACCTTGATCGTTCGAAGGAGGCGCCTGGCGGAGGGTCACGCTGATGAGCACCATCACTCTTGAACAATTCCTG
>JBBQJF010000447.1:0-3871 GCA_038325665.1 Dehalococcoidia bacterium
ATGCCACGATCCACAACGGTAGTTATTCCCCACGACGAACTGCAACGGCTGTTCGATGCGCTCGATCTATGGGACAAAATTCAAGACGGTCGGTTCACCTCTGTCGAGGCCGTGGAGAAGACCGCACCAGCGAAACAGTTCCCGGGCGGATGGAGTTACATTCTCAAGCACTATAACGCCGCGGGCGCCCAGACTTGCACGACACACAAGCTCATCGACGCGAACGGCGAGCCCCGTCATTGGGACGAGGCCGATATCAAGATGGGTGAGGTCACTATCGCGAAGCAGAGGAAGCCGCCGCCCGAGGGCGAGTGAGTGGTAGGGGTAGGAGCAGGGGCAGAGTCCCGGATCATGGGGCGGTTGATGTTTACCAGCAGACTATCAAGTGCTTCCAATCCACCAGGTGATTTATGGCTTGCGGGATGAAACGTGATTGATAGCAGGCGCGTTATGCAGGTAGTATTAAGGGAACAGTACCGGCAAACCTGCCAATTCTGCCGGTCAACGACGAGGAATTATGCAATCTCTACCGCGGCCGATCCGCCGGTCCATGCTCGCGCTGCTCGCGGGCGTCGCGTTGCTCGCCGCGACGCGGGATGCACGGGCGCAAACGACGCAGGCGCCGTTCACCGTGATGGCGGCTACCGGCGCCGCGACGGCGCTGGTCGGTGAACAGATCACCTTCGCCGTGATCGCACCCGAGCCGGGCAAAGACTACGTGTGGTCGTTTGGTGACGGCTCCCGACCGATGACCGGCGCGCGCATCATGCACACCTATGCCGACATCGACGACTATACCGTCGAGCTGGCGGTCAACACCGGCGGCGCACAAGCGCGACTGGGTGCGCAGACAGTGCGGGTGGCGCCGGAGTTCCGTGGCGCGTTCGGCTCTGACCTTGACGGTCAGTTCACGCCGGCCGACCTGTTCCAGATGGCCGTGGCGGTGCGCGCCCCCGGTCTCACGACCATGGGTGTACGCACCTCGGGCACGCTGATCGGCGACCGCGCGACGCAGTTCGACATCACCGGCGGTGAAGACTTCCTCGTGCTGCCCGAGATGACCATCGCGGACGAGCGCAACCCGATCATCCGCGACGAACTGGTACGCAAGCCCAGCGCGGCTATCCCCATGCAGAGCGGAGTGTTCACGCTGGCGCTCGACTACACCACAAAATCGGGCAAGGCGGTGTCACTGAGCTTGACGCCGCCGGTGCGCGATTTCTTCAACCCGGAGCGCACGCTCGCCGTAACGTACCCCGAGATGTTCACGGCTCACGGGCTGCCGCCGGAAGGTCAGGGCGAGGACCGCTATTACCTGTTGGGCGACGCCGATTTCACCCACCCCACCGACTTCTATGTGCGGATGCTGGCACTGGAGTTCGGCCGGCGCGGTGCGCCGTGGTCGGACGACCCGCGAGCCGTCGCGATGAACATCTTCCGCACGATCGACGCGCTGCTGGCCGACGCCGACCCGGGCGAGTTCAACAACGACTTCAATCTCGCCCGCCTGTTCAACGACGGCTCACTCAGCAAGACTCGCAAGAACGGTGAGTATATCTGCATCGGCCAGGCGTTCTTCTTCAACGCGCTGGCGCGTACGCTCGGCTTCCCGGCGCGCGAGATCAACAACGCGATCGGCGAGGCGGTGTCGCAGCGCGCCGACGGCGTGTGGCGCGTGCGCTGGTGGCAGGAGGCCGGCGCCGAGCTGTGGTTCAACGATCAATGGAACTACTTCGACACCTACCTCGGTCTCACCGACCGGCAGGCATACCTGGCGAAGAATCTGATCTTCCAGTCGTGGGCGGGCTTCAACCGGCAGGCGACCGAGTTCCGCACGGTCGGCGGCGTCCCCACCGGTCTGAAGGGGCACAACTTCAACAACTGGCCCGGCGACCCTCCCCACTTCGTGTTTATCGAGGAGGGTGTGCGTCCCGGCATCGTCGTCGAGGGCACGGGCAGCGATGCGCCCGTCACGTTCGTCCCCGGTGCGATCACCTTCGACGCGCGTCCGCCCGCGGCCGGTATCAGCGAGCTGCCCGTGCTCGCGCGCCCGACCATGTACGACCTGATGGGCCGGCCCGGCGCCACGCCGTAGGCTGATCACGGCAGCCGTGCGTCACTCCGAACCCCTTCTCCCCATCCGGGAGGGGGTTTATGCTCTCGCGCGACGAGGACTCCCCGATCACCGTGATCCGGGCTGTCGCGGTTGGGAGCGTGCATCGCGGCATCGCTCGTTCACATGAAGGCCGCCACACTCCGCCTCGTGCTTGACGCAGTGTCCAACCCGGCCTAGCATCGCGCACAATCAGGTACGACGCGGTTCGCGATGGCACGAGAGTCGCTCATGCCCCCGCGGGTTCAGGCTCTCCCCCTTCTCTGTACGGGAGGGGGCCGAGGGGTTAGGTACTTCTGAAGGAGGCGGCGGTCATGGTGCAGACGGTTGTCGAGCGGATCAAGGTCATTGACAGCGACACGCATGTGTCCGAACCCGAGGATCTGTGGACCTCGCGCATCGCGGCGCGATGGGGCGATATGATCCCGCACATCAAGGCCGACCCCGACAACGGGCGGGAATACTGGTACTTCGGTGGCGAGCGATTCCAGGCGGCGGCGGGGCCGGCGATGGCCGGCTGGCGCGAGTTTCCGCCGTCGCACCCGCCACGCATGGCCGACACCGATCCTGGAAGCTGGAACCCGGTCGAGCGGCTGAAGCGGATGGACGAGTACGGCCTCCACGCCCAAGTGATCTACCCCAACGTGGGCGGCTTCGGCTCCGGTCGGTTCCTCTCGCTGAAGGAACCGGAGTTGATGCTGGACTGTGTGCGGGCGTACAACGACTTTCTCACCGATTGGTGCGCCACCGACCCCAAGCGGCTGGTCCCGATCATGGCGCTACCGTTCTGGGACGTGGATGCCGCGGTCGCGGAGGTCAACCGCTGCTATAAGGCCGGGCACAAGGGCATCCTCTTTACCAGCGAGCCGGAGGTCTTCGGGCATCCGCAGCTCGCCGACCCCCAATGGAACCCACTATGGGAGACGGCGCAGGATCTGGGACTGACGATCAACTTTCATATCGGCTCTGGCGATCTCACCCAGGTGTTTCGCTCGGCCTACCGCGGCAACGGCCGCCAGGCGAACTACGCCAAGCAGACGGTGATGATGTTCCTCGATAACTCGCGCGCCGTCAGCGAGGTGATCATCTCGGGGCTGTGCCATCGCTACCCGCGGTTGAACTTCGTGTCGGTCGAGAGCGGCGTCGGCTGGGTGCCGTTCCTGCTGGAGGCGCTCGACTGGCAGTGGCTCAACAGCGGCGTCCGTCAGGAGCGGCCCGAGTACGATCTGCTGCCGAGCGAGTACTTCAAGCGCCAGATCTACGCCTGCTTCTGGTTTGAGCGGGGCAGCGCGCGGGCGGCGCTCGATCTGATCGGGCCGGATAATTTCTTGTACGAGACAGACTTCCCGCACCCGACCAGTATGTCGCCCGGTCCGGCCTCGACCGCCGACAACCCGCGCGACTTCATCGAGCAGAACCTGAGCGACCTGCCCGAGGAGACTCTCCGCAAAGTACTGCACGACAACGCCGCCCGCCTGTACCACCTAGAATAGCGGCACTCGGAGGACGACCTAACCCCCCGGCCCCCTTCCCCCCGGCACGCCGGGACAGGCTGCACGGGAAGGGGGAGACGGTGACTCCCCTATGGGCAGCAAGATAAGCAGAAATGAGAGCAAACCTCGTGTCCCGCGGCTCATGAGACGGCCTCAGTATCCCCTTTTGGCTCATCCAGGCTCCTTGTCTTGCTGCCCATGAGGGAGAGACCCGGACTCCCTTTCCCTTGCAGGGGAGAGGTGGCCCCTGCGCGTCCGGCAGCCT
>JBBQJF010000448.1:0-3858 GCA_038325665.1 Dehalococcoidia bacterium
CGGAGGGGTAGCCGACCAGGACCTTGAGCATGAAGCGGTCGACTTGGGCCTCGGGGAGGGGATAGGTGCCCTCGGTTTCGATCGGGTTCTGGGTGGCGAGCACCAGGAACGGCTCGGGCACGGCGTGGGTCTGGCGGCCGATGGTGACCTGGCGCTCCTGCATCACTTCCAGGAGGGCGGACTGCACCTTGGCCGGGGCGCGGTTGATCTCATCGGCCAGCAACAGATTGGCGAACACCGGCCCCAGCGCGGTGGCGAACTCACCGGTCTGCTGGTTGTAGATACGGGTGCCGACCAAATCGGCGGGCACCAGGTCGGGGGTGAACTGGATACGCTTGAACTCGCCGGAGATCGTCTCGGCCACCGTGCGGATTGCCAGGGTCTTGGCCAGCCCCGGCACGCCCTCGACCAGGATGTGGCCCCGCGCCAGCAGCGCCACCAGCAACCGTTCCAGCAGGTAATCCTGCCCCACGATCACCTTCTTGATCTCGAACAGCACATGCTCCATCGGCGTGGACGGTTCGGCGGGCCGTGTATCGAATTCCGTCGTGGTCACTGAATGCTCCTAGAACGTGGGTGTTGGATGTTGGGTGTTGGGGGACGGCCGTCGTACTGACGGCGGCGCTCCACCGGTAATCGCGGCCGGGTCTATGCCTCAACGACCCTCCCGGCGTACCCGCGCGGGTGTGTGGTATCGGGAGGGGGTGAGGGCGGGCCGGCGTCGGTACATTGGCGCCGGCTCGTGTGGCGGTGGGGCTGTCAAGCGCCCGCGGGAGGTTAGTACCGCGGCGTGGTGGCCGTGCCGGTGCTCCCCGCGCCCTGACCGCCGCTCTTGTCAGGGCAGTCACGCTTGGCGCTGGGGGCCTGGTTGTCGGGCGCGGGCTGGGTAGCGGACGGGCCGCCGGGTGTGGTGGGCGCCGGCGTGCCGCTCGGCGCTTGGGCGAACGCCACACCGCCGGCCATCGCCGCCGCGGCGATCGCGCCGCCCGCTATTGCCGTGAACCGCTGTTTAGGTGACCACATGATCGTGTGCCTCCGTGATACGGGTGCGCGGGAACATCGGTTGCTCCCATACATTGAGGATGACGCCGCGCGACGGCGATGCTGCTAACGAATCACAGTCTTCATCCTAACCGTCCGTTAAATCTGTATCCGAGCGATTGGCATTGGACTGGCGCCGAACGGTGCGAGGCGACAGCAGACGCCACCCATCGACGACGCTGGGATGAATCCACGCGGGATGGAGACGGGGATGTGCCGCACGAGCGGTCCACTCGTGACACCGACGTGAGCGACGCCGCCCCGCCGGTGAAGCCCGTTTGCCGGGTGGCGAGCGGGCGATTTACTCTGAGAGCCAGTTGACGCGCGTCGACGCATCTCCGCGCCAATGCCGGCGCCGGTGAGTGATTCGGAGTGGGTGCGTACTCACGGCGGGCGGCGCTCGTCGTCGAACCGTCCCGTGCGGGCGGCGCAATGACCAGGCGGGTGACGAAGCATCAATTCCGGCGAGTGCCGGTGCGGTGCGTCGATACGCACGATGGAAATCCATCAGTCCCGCCGCATGCCGGTACGGCGGGTGGAGGAAGGGTGAACGCCATGGCAAGCGCCCGGACGGCAGCGGCACCCGCGGACCTCGCCGAGGTGGTGCGCGAACAGATGACGCGGTGGGACGTGCCGGGGGTCGCGGTCGGCGTGCTGCGCGACGGTGTGACGGAGGCGTGGGGCTTCGGCGTGCGCAGCCTGGAGACGGGTCAGCCGGTGACGGCCGGCACGCTGTTCCAGGCCGGCTCGATCAGCAAGGTGTTCACGGCGACGCTGGTGATGCAACTGGTGGACGACGGCAGGCTCGCGCTGGACGCGCCGGTGGTGAGCTATCTGCCGTCGCTGCGGCTGATGGACGGGGAGGCGCGCGACCGGGTGACATTGCGACACCTGCTCACGCACACGCCGGGCTTCTTCGGCGACCGCTTCGAGGATTATGGACCCGGCGACGACGCCCTGAGTCGGGCGATCGCGGCGTTTGACACACTGCGCCAGTTCACGCCACCGGGGGCGCTGTGGGCCTACTGCAACACTGGCTACCAGCTCGCTGGCGCCGTGATCGAGGGCGTGCTGGCGATGGGCTTCGAGGCGGCGATGCGCGAGCGCATCCTAGAACCGCTCGGCCTCGACCGGACATTCTACTTCGCGCACGAGGCCATCACGTATCCAGTGGCCATCGGTCACAACAAGTTGCCGGGGCAGGAGATCGCGATCGCCCGCGCCTGGGCGCGTCCACGGGCGCGTTCCGCGCAGGGCGGTGTGATCACGACGGTGGGCAACTTGTTGCGGTTCGCCGGGCTGCACATGGACGAGGGATGGTCGCTTGCTCCGGCTCGCGCGGCCGGGGTCGAGCGAGTTTCTGGCTTGGATGATCACCACGCGAGCACTCGCGCGGCGCTTGCTGCTGACACCCCTCCCGAGGCCGAGCGAGCAGGGCCGCCAGTCGCGGCGGGCGCAAGCGCCTCTCTCGATCCGCGCGCATATGCACACGAGCGCGGCGGCGCGCGACGTGATGGCCGTTCCCTCCTCAGCGATGCCGCGCGTCGGGCGATGCAGCAGCCCGAGGTCGCGGCGGGCGGATTTGCCGACACCTACGGCCTTGGCTGGGCGCTGCGGGAGGTGGTTGGCGGGCGGATCGTCGGTCACGGCGGTTCAACCAACGGCTTTCGCGCCCAGCTCTCGCTGCTGCCCGAACGGGGATTGGCGCTCGCCGTGCTGACCAACGGCAATGCCGGTGCAGCGGCGGCGCGCGGCATCGAGACCTGGTGGCTGGAGCGCCACGCCGACCTTGGCCGGCCGCGACCGGAGATTGTCACGCTGCCGCGGGAGGCGCTGGAGCGCGTGGCCGGGCGCTACACGCAACCCGGATCGGAGGTGGCCGTAAATGTGGACAGGGACGGACTGGAGGTGCGGGTCGTCGCACGCGACCCATTCACACGGGTCGAGGTCGCGATGCCGGCGATGCACGCCATGCCGCTGCGCGCGGACCGTTTCCTGATCGTGGACGGCGAACCAGCCGGCGAAACGATCGATATCATCCCCGGCGACGCGGACCGTCCGCGGTTCATCCGCCTGCACGGCCGCCTCGCTGACCCCGTGGACGGCGCGACAACATCTCCCGCGGGTGAGGTGTACCGCGGGTGAGGCGGCCGTGTGTCGATGTTTGTGGGGCCGCCGGTGCGCGCGGTCTGACGAATTGGGTGCGACCCAGGAACCAGGCTGGCTTGCCGCTAGGTTACTTCGCCGGCCCAGTGCAGGAGCGGATGCGTTCCGCCGGCGGCGTTCCAGAAGCGCCGGTTTGCCGTCCAACACGCGCAATCTTCCTGCTCGGCAAGGGCGAGGTACTGGCAGTCATAGCTGGCCTGCTGGCCGAGTCGCGACGCCAGTTCGAGTGCCTGCTGGGCGATCGCCGGGTCGTCCTCGGCGACACCAATCGTCGCCCTGTTGGTTGCGTGAGTGAGCGTACGCCATGCTGCCCCCCAATTCTCGCGTCGTGCGGCGTATCGCCGGTCGCCCCCACCCGTCTTGTTCCCGAACCAACGATAAAGTTCGACAGTGCCGCCGAGGAAGCTTAAACTGGCGCGTGGCGGTGGAGAATTGGCGGCCAAGAAAGGCAGGACGCGTGTGGATGTGACCAAGCCCGGTATCGACCTCGGCGTGCTGGTGCACGATATTGAGGGGTGCCTCAAGTTCTATTGTGACGATCTCGGCCTGCCAAAGGTGGCGGAGTTGCCCTTCCCCGGCGGCCGCACCATGCACCGTATCCAGATCGGCGACACCGTGCTCAAGCTAATGCAGTACCACGACGGCGCCCCG
>JBBQJF010000449.1:0-3847 GCA_038325665.1 Dehalococcoidia bacterium
GGGCCAAGCAGGTCGCCTGACTTTGTAGGTGGCCTCAACCCACTTCCCCGACCGTGCCCGGGGAAGAGAGGTGACGTCACCGGGAATGCGCGCGTGGCGAGAGTGCGGCTGGTGCGCTGTCGTGGGAAAGATCGGGGGAGCGGAAGTCCCTATTGAAGGGCGGCGAACTCGACGTGCGGTGCGCCGGCGCTGTCATTGAGCATGGCAGCATAGCGGTGGTCGCCGAGCAGGAAGACGCGCAGGAAGGCGACGGTGTACGCGTTGACGAGCGCATGCGCGCTGCCGGCCAGTTCGCCGGGGCGGCAGCCGGGGGTCGTACGGGGGCACACCTCGGAGTAGGCGGTGTGTCCGCCGAGGGGGAAGGTCAACAGGTAGCGCGGTGTGCCCGACGGCAGACGAAAGAACAGCTTTTCCTGCGCTGGGAACGGCGTGATGTCATCGAGCCGGCCGCCCATGACCAACACGGGGGCGCGCAGCCGCTGTGCCGTCGACTCGACGGTGTCATTGACGACCGGGGCCATCGCCACCGCCGCCCGAAAGCGCGGATCGATCACCGCTGCCATCACGGCCGAATAGCCGCCCCACGAGTGGCCGATCGCCGCCGCGTGCTCCGCGTCCAGCGCGCCGCGAAAGGCCGACCCTACATCGGTGTTGAACCGTGCGAGCATCGTCAGCGTGAACGAGAGATCGTCGGGCCGGTTGATCGCGCCGTCGCGGATCAGATCCCGCTGCTGCTCCTCGGTGTGACAGCCGACGCAGTCGTCGTACGCCGAGCCAGGATGGGTGGGCGCCGCCACCACGAAGCCGTGGCTGGCGAGGTGCGTGGTGAGAAAGGTGGACTGCACCGGCGAACTGGCCAGCCCGTGCGAGAATACCACCACCGGGAATGGTCCGCCCGACGCCACCGGCGCATCGACCGCACCCATGTGCCGGATGGTTGCTTGGAACGTCGTGGTGTCTACTGACGCCGGATACCAGATCACGGTCTCAATCACCCGCGGCGCACCGGTTGTGCTCGATGGTCGCGTGAGGGTGCGAGTCGTCATACCCACGGGGTACGGGCCGGGACGGCCCGGATCGGGCAGAGGATGAATCACCTGATCTGCTGCCGGGGGCGGCAGAGCGCCGCCGAGCGCGGCCGTCGCACACGCCGACAGGAGCGGCAAGAATAAGGACAACAATACAATGCCGGCTCGACGGTTCAAGCCGGCCGGGTACGCATGAGATCGGCGTTGACCTCGGATGAGATGCGCCACCCGTGCATTGTGGTGGAGTACGGTGTTACGGACAAGACTTCTGTCAACTTGACGGCATCGCGAGAGCCGGAGAAGGGAAAAGACCTGGATATCAGCCACGCCGTTCCGTTTCCACGCGTGATTTGGCTTGGAATATGCGCCACTTGCGAGCACGCGCGGCGCGGCCGGTACGGTCACCGATGCTCCCGCCCACCCAGCCGCCGAGCAGATTCGCAAAATACCAAGCGCCGCCGAGCATCACGGGAATTGCCAGCAGCTTTAGCGCCGATGGAAAAAAAATCAGCGGCAGCGCGGCGAGCACGATCGCGATGAACATGCCCACGAATGCAAACACGTTAACCCACAGACGCATCTTGTTCCAGTGCGCCAGGTAGGCCAGCAGCACCTCGCGCGGTACGGCATCGACCGGCGCGACGCTGCCCGCGCGGGTGGTGCACATCTTACACGTCATCTCGCCACTGTTCAGACGCGCGTAGCAGTAGCCGCAGAACCGGCCGCTGTTGGGCGCGTCGCCACGCGCAATCCGCTCCATCCGCTCCTGCAGCGCCGCCAGGAGCGCCTCATCATCAACCGGCCTCGCGGCCCGTGTCTTGTCTGCCTTGACTGTCACCGCGTCGCCTCCGCACGGTGAGGGTAGCATCCCCGTGATGTACGTGAAAGACTCCGCAACCCCGGCCGGTTGTCCCACGACACGCCGCCGAGTGGGCCGGTCATGACCACATGCTCTACAATGCTCGTCGGGCGCCTCTCCCAATTTGGGGACGCGTCAGATTTTGCACGACCGTGAGCACGGTCATACTAATCCCGACCAGGGCGACCCCAGAACCCAACACGCATCACCCATCTCCCTTGGAGGATACTCTTGGTCGATGTTCAACGGTTGTTTGATCTCACCGGCAAGGTCGCGCTCGTGACGGGTGGCAGCCGCGGGCTGGGCCGGGCGATGGTGCTCGCCTTCGCGCGGGCCGGCGCGGACGTGGTGATCGCCAGTCGCAAGCTCGACTCGTGCGAGGCGCTCGCTGCCGAGGTGGAGCAAACCACCGGCCGCCGCGCCTTGCCGGTCGCCTGCCACGTCGGCGAGTGGGGTCAGATCGAAGGGCTGGCGGAGCGCGCGTACGACCACTTCGGCAAGGTCGATGTGCTGGTCAACAACGCCGGGATGTCGCCCCTGTACGATCACGTCAGCGACGTGAGCGAGGCGCTCTACGACAAGGTGCTCGATGTGAACCTGAAGGGACCGTTTCGGCTGACCGCCATGGTCGGCACGCGCATGGCCGGGGGGGCCGGCGGCTCGATCATCATGGTGTCGAGCACCGGCGCCGTCAACCCGCGGGCCAACATCATCCCCTATGCCGCCGCCAAGGCGGGACTGAATGCCATGACCGTGGGTTTCGCCCACGCGTTCGCCCCAAAGGTACGGGTGAACTGCATCATGCCCGGTCCGTTCCTCACCGATATCTCGAAGGCTTGGGATATGGAGGCGTTCGAGCAGCGGGCCGAGAGTTCGATCTTGTTGCGCCGCGGCGGCGAGCCGGAAGAGATCGTGGGCGCGGCGCTCTACTTCGCCTCCGACGCGTCGAGCTATACCACCGCCACCGTCCTTCCGGTGGCCGGTGGGTCATCGTGAGATCACCTCCGCTGGGCGCATCCCGCGTGCCGTGATTCAAACCGGGGCGACCTGCCGCGCGTGAGGCGAGCATGCTCCGTCCTGCCAGCAGCGGACCCGACGGGCGCGGACACGAACAGACCAGGGCGACCTACCGAATCGCCCCTACTCCGGCGGCATGTCGCCGGTGACGCCCAGGGCGACCAGTTCGTCGTAGTCGGTGTCGGTCACGCCCAGGTATTCCGCCAGCACCTCGCGGCTGTGCTCGCCCAGCATCGGGGCAGGACGGGTGACGGCGGCCGGGGTGCGGGAGAACCTCCACGGGACGCCGGCCTGCGGATGGCGACCCGTTTCCGGGTGGGCGACCTCCACGAACAACCCGCGCGAGCGAAGCTGAGGGTGGTCGAGCACATCGAGCGTATCACGGACGCGCGCCGCGACCACACCCCGCGCCACGAGTGCCGCGGCTGCATCGTCCGCATCCTGCTCGATTGCCCACGCGGCGACAATCGCGTCCAGCGTCCACTCGTTCGCCTTGCGGCCGGCCATGGTCGCGAAGCGGGGATCAGCCGTCAGATCGGGACGGCCGATGAACGACGCCAGCGCGCGCCACATCGCGTCATCGTCCGCCGAGAGCGCCAGCCAGCGACCGTCGCGCGCCGCGTAGATATTGTGCGGCGCGATGCGCGGATGATGGTTGCCCATGCGCGGACGCACAACGCCGTTGGCGGATGCTTCGAGGAGGGCATCGCCGATGAAGGTCGCGTTCGCCTCCATCATGCCGATGTCGATGTACTGGCCTTGGCCGGTGCGGTCGCGGTGGCGCAGGGCCATGATCAGTGCGGCGGCACAGTACGAACCGGCGACCGGGTCGGGGTACATCGCTCCCGAGTTCTGAGGCGGCCCGTCCTCGTAGCCGAGTAGGGCGCTCATACCCGACATCGGCTCGATCGTGCCGCCGATGCCGGGTATGTTCGCGTATGGC
>JBBQJF010000450.1:0-3838 GCA_038325665.1 Dehalococcoidia bacterium
ATTGAGATCGCCACCGAGCAGCAGTTCTCCACCAACGACAAGGACTTTCGCGCGCAGCTTACAGCTGTCCGGCAGGCCAACCCGGACGTGATCCTGGTCTCCGCGCTCACCGCTCCGGCGACCGCGATCGTGACCCAGGCGCGGGAGCTTGGCCTGAAGCAGCCGATCATGGGCGGCAACGGCTTCAACACGCCGGACCTGATCAAGAACGCCGGTGAGGCCGCCGAGGGCGTGATCGTCGGCGCGGCATGGAACTCGGCGTCGACCAACCCCAAGAGCCAGGACTTCCTCAAGATCTACAAGGCCAAGTACAACGCTGATCCCGACCAGTTTGCCGCCCAGGCGTACACGGGCGTCTACATCATGGCCGAGGCGCTTCGGAACGCGAAAAGCACGGAGAAAGCCGCTCTCCGGGACGCGCTCGCGAAAACGAAGGGCTTGGACACGGTGTTGGGCACGTTCTCCTTCAGCGAGAAGCGCGACGCGGTCCATCCTGCCGTCGTGCAGATCATCAAGGGCGGCAAGTTCACAGTCCTGGAATGACGGGTGTTAGGTGGTAGGTGTTGGGTGTTGGGGAACGGCCCCGCCGCTCCTCCTCCGTGGCGCCGCGCGGCGGGATGGATGGCACCGTGAACGTGGGGAATACGACCACCCAACACCTACCACCCAGCACCCATCACCCATTTTCAACACCTATTCTCAAGGGAGCCGCTTGCCTCGTGGAGCAGCAAGTCTACAACGGCTTCTTCATTGGCAGCATCTACGCGCTGTTTGCCGTGGGATACACGCTCGTCTTCGGAATCCTGGACATCCTCAACATCGCGCACCAGGCGGTGTTCATGCTCGGCGCGATCATCGCACTTGAGTTGGTGATCCGCACGGATATGAACATCTGGCTGGCGATGGTGCTCGCCCTGGTGGCGACGGGCATAATCGGCATCCTGCTCGATCGCATCGCGTTCAAGCCGCTGCGGGCGCGGCCGGACGCCTACTTCTCCGCGCTGATCAGCAGCATCGCCATGGGTCTGATCTTCGAGGCGATCGTGCTGCGCTGGCTGGGGCCGAACCCGCGCCGGTTCCCCTTCGGCACGTTCCCCGTCAAGATATTCGAGATCGGGGATGTGGTGATCACGCTGCGCCAGATCGTGATCATGGCGCTGGCGGTCGCCTGCACGGTGGGATTGCAGTATTTCGTCGCCCGAACCCGCACCGGCATGGCAATCCGCACCGTGGCGGAGAACCCGCGGGCGGCGCGGCTGCTCGGCATCAACGTGGACGGCATCATCGCCCTCAGCTTTTTCATCTCGTCGGCGTTGGGCGGCGTGGCGGGCGTGCTGTACGGATTGGAGTTTGCCAACATCGCGCCGGAGATGGGTCGCGGCCTCGAGCTAAAGGGGCTGGCCGTGATCATCCTTGGCGGGATGGGCAGCATCCCCGGAGCCGTGATCGGCGGCTTCCTGCTCGGCCTGACCGAGGTCTTTACCGTCCAATGGCTGTCGTCCACCTGGCGCGACGCCGCCGCGTTCACCGTAATGTTTCTGATCTTGCTGGTACGGCCGCGCGGGCTGCTGGGAGAAAAGACGGTGCGGGAGGCATAGCCCGGTGGAGACGATCCGCGACTTCTATGCCACATACGGCAGCGTCATCAACTTCATCGGGTTGAACGCCGTGCTGGGCTTGAGTCTCTACATCACACTCTCGTGCGGCCTACTCTCGCTGGCGAATGCCGCGTTCGCCGGCATCGGCGCGTACACGGCGGCGCTGCTAACACTCCGGCAAGGCTGGCCGTTCCTGGCGGCGGTGCTGGCGGGCGCGGTGATGGCGATGGTCGTCGCGATCCCGCTCGGTGTGCCCGTGCTGCGGCTGCGCGGTGTGTTCCTTGCCATCTCCACCATCGGCTTCGGCGAGGTGACGCGGATCGTGCTGATCAATTGGGAAGAGACCGGCGGCGCGCTCGGCCTGCCTGCCATCCCACCGAAGACGGATTGGTGGCACATCTACGGCCTGCTTGGTCTGGTGCTGTTCTTCTGCTGGCGGCTGCGCGGCTCACGCATGGGCTACGCCTTCGAGGCGATCCGGGAGGATGAGGCCGCCGCCCGCACGATGGGGATCAACACCACCTACTACAAGGTGCTCGCCTTCATGATCGGCGCCTTCATCGCCGGGATGGCGGGCGCGCTCGACGCCCACTACGTCCGCGCGATCGAGCCGCGCACCTATGGCTTCTCCCGCGCCGTCGATATCCTGATCTACGCGGTCGTCGGCGGCGCCACCTCTGTCATCGGGCCGGTGCTTGGCTCTGCCCTGATCACCAGCCTGCCCGAGTTCCTGCGGACGGACATATTTCGTACCCTCGGCGTCAAGCCGGGCGCGGACCGCGTGATCGTCAACGGCCTGATCTTATTGGGGGTGATCTTGTTTCTGCCCCGCGGCCTCGCCACCGTATTTGACCGTCGCTGGAGCCTGCCGCGCTGGCGGCCTCCCCATGGCCGGCGCGGTGAACCAGTCAGCGGCGAGACCGTGAGTGGCCCCGAGGCGCCGTGAACGATATGACCGCTCCCGTATCATCCCCGTCCGGGCGCCCGGTCCTCACCCTCGCGGGCGTTGCCCGAACCTTTGGCGGCGTACGCGCCGTGGACGGTGTGACCTTCGACGTGCGCGCCGGGGCGATCCACGGGCTGATCGGCCCGAACGGCGCCGGCAAGACGACCGCGCTCAACCTGATCTCCGGGTTAATGCGGCCCACGAGCGGCACGATCAGCTTCAATGACACGCGCATCGACCGCCTCCCTGCCTATCGGATCGCGGCGATGGGCGTGCGCCGCACCTACCAGAACATCCGCTTGTTTCCGCAAATGTCCGCGCGGGAGAATCTGATCGTGGGCATGCACACGATTACCCATGCGCCGCTCTGGCAGCGACTGATCTACACGCGTTCCGCCCACCGCGAAGAATCGATGGCGCGTGACCGCTCCGCCGCGTTGCTGGAACGTGTCGGTCTCGGCCGGCGGATCGACCAGCAGGCGCGTAACCTCTCATATGGTGAACAGCGAAGGTTGGAGATCGCGCGGGCGCTCGCGTCCGACCCGCGCCTGATCTTGCTGGACGAGCCGACCGCCGGCATGAACCCCGCCGAGGGAGACGAGATCGCCGCCCTCATCCGCTCGATCGCTGCCGAGGGCCGCACGGTGCTGCTGGTGGAGCACAACATGGCGCTGGTGATGAGCGTGTGCGAGCGCATCACCGTGCTTGACTTCGGCCGGGTGATCGCCGAGGGCGCGCCCGCCGAGATCGCGGCCGACGCCGCCGTGATTACAGCCTATCTCGGGAGCGAGGAGTAGCAGGGTGCAAGACGCCGCAACGCCCCATGCACGACGCCCGGCCCTCCTGGAGGTCTCCAATCTCCAGGTCGCCCACGGGCGCGTGCAGGCGGTGCGCGGCATCTCGTTTTCCGTGCCGGACGGGGCGATCGTCAGCCTGATCGGCGCCAACGGCGCGGGCAAGACGACGACCCTCTCCGCGATCTCCGGAATCGTTTCGGCGACCGGCTCGATCCGATTCCGGGGTGATGAGATCTCTCGGCTGCCAGCGCACCAAATCGTGCGGCGCGGCATCGTCCAAGTACCGGAAGGGCGTCAGGTGATCGCCCACCTCACCGTCGAACAGAATGTGGAATTGGGCGCCTATCAGCGCGGTGATCGCGCCGCCGTACGCTCTGACATTGATGCGATGTTCGTGCGCTTCCCGGTCTTGCGCGAGCGGCGGCGGCGGGCGGGCGGCAGCCTCACCCGTGGCGAGCAGGCGGTGGTCGCGCTCGCGCGGGGGTTGGTGGCGCGCC
>JBBQJF010000451.1:0-3827 GCA_038325665.1 Dehalococcoidia bacterium
CCTATGACCTATGACCTCTAACCTATCACGGGTTGACACCGATAATGTGAACGACCTATAACATCAAGGGGCTGCCCCGCCGAGACTAATTGAGAAGCGGCTTGGATAGTTGAGCCAAATGGTTGCTCCGCCGCTGATCACGCATAACCTCGGAGTGCCCGATGCGCCGACTCGCCCGTCTATTACCAGTGCTTGTCCTCGCCCTTGTGCCGCTCGCTTTCGCCCGCACCGCGGACGCCCAGGCGGCGACGACCCTCAAACTTCCGTTCGCGGCCGGCACGTCCTGGAAGGTGCTCCAGGGGTATAACGGCGGCACGCACGCCGGTGGCCCCGAGCGCTTCGCCCTCGACCTGGTGCGCGACGGTGAGGGCGGCACGGCCAACGTCGAGGTGCTGGCGCCCGCCGCCGGCGCCGTGTGGTACATGAATCCCCCCGGCGCCGGCAACGGCTGTCTGTCGATCAAACTCGATACCGGCGGCGGTCTGATCGTGATGATGTGTCATATCTTCGCGCGGCCGTTTCGTATCGACGAGCGGGTCGAGGCGGGCCAGGTGGTCGGCACGATCGGCCCGAACGGCACGGTCGGCAACAACGGCGCCGCGCATGTGCATATGTCGCTGCATCGCACCCCCGACTACGGGCAGACGCGCATCCCCGCCCCGTTCGCGGCGCCCGACGGCCTGACGCTCGACGGAGGTTCGCTGCCCTCGGACGGCACACCCAACCAATACGGCTGCCCTAGCGCGAGTTGCCGCGGCGCGATGGTTTCGACCAACGGCCGGGCTGGCGGCGCGCCCGTCGCCGGGCCAGCGCCCTCAACGCCTATCCAGGCAGCGGCCCCACCCGCGGCTGGTTCGTTCGCCGCTCCGGTTGCCGCGTCATTCACCGCCCCTGCCGCTGGTGTCGCCGTCGTGCCGCTCGCGGCCGGCGTGCGGGCGCGCGTCGCCGGGACGGGTGATTGTGTCAATGTCCGGCAGGCGCCCGGTATCGGCGCGCCGCTGGTGACATGCCTCGCGGACGGCACGGCGGTGACAGTTGCCCAGGGGCCTCTTCCCGGCGATGGCCGCAATTGGTGGCGGATTGAGGGGCTTGGATGGGCCGCCGGCGAGTACCTTTCCGGGACGAGCGCGCCGCCGGCCACGGTGCGCGTCGGCGCCGGTGTCGTGGTCGACGCCGGCCAGGGAGATTGCCTCAACCTGCGTGAGACCCCCGGCGTCGCCGCGACCCCCGCGGCCTGCCTGCTCAACGGCGCACGACTGACCGTCACCGATGGCCCGCGTGAGGCGGACGGCCGCACCTGGTGGCATCTCGACGGTCGCGGCTGGGCAGTGGGCGAGTTCCTCCGGCTATTCGGTGGGTAAACTTGACCATGGTCGTCTACCTGGGCCTCGGCTCGAACCTCGGCAACCGGCTGGGCAACCTTCAGGCGGGATTGCGGCGCGTGCAGCCGGCGGCGTGGCTTGACGCCGTGTCGTCGCTGTACCAGAGCGACCCGGTGGGTCCGGGGGGACAGCCCCCCTACTGGAACGCCGCCGCCCGCATCGACACCGACCTGACCCCGCACGAATTGCTGCGGTTGGTCAAGCGGATCGAGTGGGAGATGGGCCGGCGCCCGGGCGAGGTGTGGGGGCCGCGCCCGCTCGATATCGACATCCTGCTGATGGATGGCGCCACCGTGGCCGCGCAAGACCTGACCATACCCCACCCGCGCATCGCCGAGCGGCCATTCGTGCTCGTGCCGCTGTCTGAGATCGCCGCCGAGGTGATGCATCCCTTGCTCGGCCGCACCATCGCGGCCCTGTGCCACGCCGCCGGTGACGCCGGGCTGCATCGCGTGGCCGGCGCGGACTGGTTGAGCGCCCGCTATTTATCTGAGCCGGGTGCGGCCGCGAACGGTTGACCAGCGAGGATGTTGGGTGCGGGTATCTGGTCTACCGGCCCCCAATTCTTGCTCACTACGTGATCTGGTCAACACCTACCGCGTCACCGCGCGGATAGCGGGCCGCCCACTGTCCGGCGACATCGACGGCGACCTCGGCCGCCCCGGTGACACTACGCAGATAGCCCTCGTCGAAGAAGGCCGGCCGCCACGGATGGAACAGCTCGTCGGAGACGATGAACAGGCTGGCGATCTCAACGTCACGCAGCCGGCCGAGCACGAACATCGCCGACGCCTCCATGTCCACCGACACGACGCCGCGTGCGCTGAAGCGCTCGACCTTGCCCCGCATCTCGCGGAAGGGGGCGTCGGTGGTCCAGTTGAGGCCGGTGTGCGATGCGATGCCGCGCCGGCGGCAGCCGTCCATCAGCGCCGCGGCCAGACCGTCGGACGGCCGCGCCTCCACCTCTGGCGGCGCATAGTGATATGACGTCCCTTCTTCGCGGATCGCCTCCGTCGGGACCACCAACGAGCCGACCGGCGCGTACGATTGGAGACTGCCAGCCGCTCCGGTCGCGATGATCGCCCGTGCCCCGGCGTCAATTAGTTCCTCGCACAGCAGCACGGTCCACGGCGCGCCCACCGGCAGCAGGATCAGAGAGACGGGCAAGCCGCCGACCGTACCGTGGGTGAGAGGGGCGCGTTGTGGCTCGACCCAATGGGCGGCCGGCTTCGCGGCGATGAGCCGGACGAGGGTGCGGTGGGTGGCGGGCTGGAACGCGGCGATCACCACCGGGTTGACGCTGAGGTCGGCGGCGGTGAGTCCACGGCTGCTGAGGAAGTAGGTCAGCGCCGCCCGCGACGTGAAATGCGGTTCGTCCGCATGATCAGCATCGACACGTTCCCACATGTGGTGACCTCCCCCGGGGTAATGGGTGTTGGGGTAAGCGTTCAGCTATCAGCGCTTAGCGATCAACCCGCCGGTGTCCCGTCAGGATACCCGGCTATCAGCGCCCGCGCCGAGGTCACGGACGATGGCCGCGCGGTCGCTGAACGCTGAACGCTGGCGGCTGAACGCTCGCGGGCCAAGCGTCGTACACACGAAAGACGGCGCCGTCTGACGCCGTCGAAGACCACCATGAACACGGAAAGGGCTACGTCATCGGCGGATCGTCCAGCTCGGGTTCGGGCATGTCCGTCTCGGTGGTGAGCATCGTCCAGCCGACCCACATCGCCAGCGCCGAGAGGCCGGCAACCGCGGCGGCGATCGGGATTGCCAGCGCGATGTAGCTGCGCTTGAGCACCCCGTACAGGAATAACACCAACTCGACGGCCGCGCCGCCGATGATCAATCCGCCCGTGATCTGGGACCTATCCACGGTGCGCCTCCATTGCGATGTGGCCGCGAGACTCGATAGAGCGCGCGGAGCGACCCGGCCGATGGCGTGCAGCGACGCGTGAGTCGCGTCCGAGAATACGACTAACCGCTCATCTGCCGCCGCAGATCCGGCGGTAGTAGATTCGGGATCGTATCCTTAATCGGATAGCGCTCGTCGCAGCGGGCGCAAAATAGCGAGCCGCGGACGATCTCTTGGTCGTTCTGCTCGTCCACGGTGAGGGCCAGTTCGCCCTTGCACATCGGACAGACAAGGATGTCCATTAGGTCGTGGCGCATGTGTCGGGGTGCTCCCCTGCTCCGCGTGCCCCGGTCGGGGCCGATGCGCATCGTATCAAGGCGATTTTCGCCGGTCAAACAGCGTCGCTATCGTACAATGTCCGTGCATCCTCTGACGAACACGGCTAGTATGACTGATACCCTCATCGCCCCGTCCAGCGTCCGGCGGATACAGCTCCACCGCCGGATGGCGATCGTCGGCCCGGACCGGATCGACATCCGGCCGTCGCGGGCGGCGCTGCTGCGCTCACTGACGCCGTTTCTCCTCGGTGT
>JBBQJF010000452.1:0-3827 GCA_038325665.1 Dehalococcoidia bacterium
ATGATCAGTCCCCCGCCGTTCGCGTGTCCATCTGCCGGCGGCCGCGGCGCCACTCGCGCACTTGCCCCGGCTTATCGAGGCGCACGGCGCAGACCTTGTACTCGGGGATGCGCGAGGTTGTCTCGTACACGTTGTTGGTCAACCAGTTAGCGGCGTGCTCGGTCAGCCGCACGAACGGCACGAACACCTCGCCCTGGCGCATCGCATCGGTGACCATCACCGTGGCGGTCATCTCGCCGCGGCGGGAGGAGACGACCACCTCGTCGCCGTTGGTCAAGTCAAACGCGGCGGCGTCCAAGGGATGGATCGACACCGGCACCACCGGCGCGCGCTCGACGAGGGCCGGCACATGGGTGGTGATAGTGCCGCCGTGCCAGTGATACAGCATCCGGCCGGTGTTGAGGATCAGCGGGAAGCGCTTGCTGGGTGTCTCCGCCGCCACCGCACCCTGCTCCACCGGCACGAACTTGCCCAACCCGCGCGGGAAGGTCTCGCCGTACATACGCGGTGTGCCGGGATGATCGGGCGTCGGGCACGGCCACTGGATACCGCCCGCGTCGAGCCGTTCGTAGGAGATGCCGGCCACGTTCGGCCAAACCCGCCCGACCTCGTCGAAGATCTGCGAGGCATGGTCATAGTCAAACTGCGCGGGGTCGCGGTCGAGCCGTAGCGCCACCCGGCGGGCGAGGTCACAGACGATCTCCCAGTCAGCGCGGGCGACGCCGGGCGGGTCTATTGCCTTACGTACCCGCTGAACGCGCCGCTCGGAGTTGGTGAAGGTGCCATCCTTCTCGGCAAACGCGGCGGCGGGCAGCACCACATGCGCCAGCTCGGCCGTCTCGTGCATGAAGATGTCTTGGACCACCAGGAAGTCGAGGTTCGCGATACCCTCGCGAGCGTGGGCGAGATTCGGCTCGGAGAGCAACGGATTCTCACCCACGATGTACATTGCCTTAATCTCACCCGCCACGGCCTGCTCCACCATGTCAGTGGCGCGCAGACCCATGCCGGCGGGGAGGTCGCCGCCCCACAGTGACGAGAACTTGTCCCGCGCGGCGTCACCCAAGCCCTGATAGCCGGGGAGCGAGTCAGGAATGCAGCCGGCGTCGCCGCATCCCTGCACGTTGTTCTGCCCGCGCAGCGGCGAGACACCCGAGCCGAACCGGCCCATCTGTCCGGTGAGGAGCGCGAGGTTGAGCAGCGCGTGGGCGTTGGCCGTGCCATTTGTGTGCTGGGTGATGCCCATACCCCAGATCAAGCAGGAGCCGGGCCGCTCGCTCGCGGTGGAATTGGCCTCGGTCCGCTCCGTGTTCGGGGCGAGCACGGCGGGCACCTTCTCGCCCCAACTGCCGTCCGCGGGCGCGGTTTCGCCCCGCGCCATGCGACGCGCCGCCGGTGGCCGCGCGTACAGGCGGGCGGCCGTGCGCAGGGTGTCCTCGGGAACGCCGGTGACGCGGGCGCACTCGCCCACATCGGTCTTGGCGATCACAGCCAGCCATGCGTCGAAATCCTCGGTTCGTGTCTCCACGAAGGCGCGGTCCCAGAGATCCTCCTCGAGGATCACCTTCGCGAGGGCGTTGAACAGGGCGACATCGGTGCCGGGCATGGGCCGCAACCACAGGTCGGTATAGTTGCACAGGTCAATGCGGCGCGGGTTGACGACGATCAACTTGGCGCCGTTCTCGTCGATCGCCTTGCGGATGCGTGAAGCGATCACCGGGTGGTTCGACGACGGGTCGCAGCCGATCACCATCAAGCAGCCGGCGTTCTCGTAGTCCTCGTATGAGTTGGAGGTCGCGCCCGACCCGAGCTGGGTTAGCATTGCCTCGACCGAGGGCGAATGGCACAGACGGGTACAGTGGTCGATATTATTGGTGCCCATCAACATGCGCACGAACTTTTGCTGTACGTAACCGTCTTCATTGGTGCCCTTGGCCGATGCGAGTGAGGCGAAGGCGCCGCGGTGCGCCACCAGCCGGTCGGCGGTATAGTCCAGCGCCTCATCCCACGAGCACGGCACGAGTTGACCGTCCTTGCGAATCAACGGCGTGGTCAATCGATCGGGGTGGTGGACGTACGTCGTGCCGAACCGACCCTTCACGCAGAGCATCCCCGCGCTCGACCCATTCTCTGGGCTGTCATCAACGAAGCGGATCACATCCTGCTCATCGACGCGCAGCCCCACGCCGCAGCCTACCCCGCAGTAGGGACAGGTGCTCGCCACCGTTCGCGTGACGCCCGCGAGCGGCGCGGCGAACAGGGGCAGCGGGGTGGGCACACGCGACGGAGATCCGCTCGCCGTTCCGCCTGCCCCGGTGTGGGAAACCCCGGCGCCGTCTACCGGCGCCTCCAGTGGCATTTGGTGCAGCAGACCCCCGGCGGCCGGCTCTTTCTCGGCGTCCTGCCACCGTGCCGTGTCCTGCAGCGACTGACCCCGCGCATCCACGCCGCCCGCCGCGCGATACTTCGGGAGAATCGCGCCCGTCGGACACACCGAAACGCACTGCCCGCAGGATGTGCAGATCGAGTCCAGGATCGGGCGGTCCATATGCGTGCCGACGTGGGCATCGGTACCACGACCGACCATCGCGATCGCGCCGATGTGCTGGATGTCCTGACAGGCGACGACGCAGCGCCCGCACAGGATGCAGTCATCGTGCGTCAGATTGAAGAACGGGTTGGACGTGTCAATCGGGCGCGCGCCGCGTGGCGGTACATCGACCAACGTGAGCGGCGCCGGGAGCACGGCGACCGAGCCGCCCGGATCCGCGCGCACGGGAGCTGACTGCCCGTTGGTCGAGAGCCCGTGTTCAGCCGCGGCGCGGAGCAGATCGCTCGGCCCGGTCGTCGCGATGGTGGCGTGTGGGCGGGCGCCCATGCCCAGCGTCAATTCAAGCACACCACGGCGCACGCGCTCGACACCGGGCGTATCGGTGCGGACGACCATCCCCTCCCGCGCGGGGGTATAGCACGACGCGGGATAGGGTTTCGCGCCCTCGATATCCACCAGACACGTCCGGCAGGCGCCGATCGCCGGCTGGTCCGGGTCTTTGCACAGACTCGGCACGAATGCCCCCGTCGCCCGCACGGCGTCGAGCACCGATGCCCCGTCCGATACCGTGACCGGCGTGTCGTTGATCGACAATATGATCGCCATGATTCCACCCCACTCCCATACCACTCTTACGCCGCGACCGGGGCGCCGACCCGGTGAGCAATCGCGAGGGCGAGATCCTCGAAGTTACGATATGCTGCCTGGACGTTTTGTGCATGCGCACCGATCGCGCCATCGGCCGGTTTCAGATCGAACATCGGCTTACGCGCCTCCTGCGCCATCGGCATGAGGCTACGGTAGTGCTTGATCGTGGCGAGGCGCCGCGGGTCGGTTTCGGCGGACAGATCGTGGTCGCCCGACAAACCCAGCACCGACTCCGCGTATTGCTCGGGAATGCGGCGAGCCCAGCGCTCATACGCGCGGGCCGGCCGGTCGAGCCTAACCGCGTGCTGCATGATGACATACCCGGCAGGTTCCATCTTACCCGCGGGCAGGATCAAGTCAGGGTCCGGGTTTCGGCTTAAGCGATCGCCCCACTCCTGCCGCCAGCGCTGAAGCGTCGGACCGAGGTTTCGAAGCCCTTGCAAGGAGAAGAGGTCCGGGGCAAGTGGTATCACGACATGATCTGCCGCGATCAGCACGGCACGATTGATAGCGCCAAGGTTTGGACCGACATCGATCAGAACCAAGTCAGCGCTTTCCGATTCAGCGGCTCGCCTGAGCATCCGATAGAACGCCGATGTCGTGCGGAAGGCGGCTTCGTCCCGGTCGA
>JBBQJF010000453.1:0-3815 GCA_038325665.1 Dehalococcoidia bacterium
GCCCGCACAGCGAGAGCGCCTCTTGGATGGCGTGGGTGACGAGCACCAGGCAGCCGCCCACATCATCGAGTTCCTCGCGCACTAGGCTCCACACCTCGGCGGCGTGCGTGGCATCGATGCTGCGGGTCGGTTCATCCATCAACAGCACCCGCGGCCGGGGCAGCAGTGCGCGGGCGATCGCGAGGCGTTGCTTCATCCCGGTCGAGTATTCGGCGAAACTCTGGCCGGCGGCGTCGCGCAGATCGAGCCGGTCGAGCAGCGTGCGGATGCGCGCCCTCCCCTCGGCGGCAGGGATATCGTTGAGCCGCGCGAAGAACTCGAGGTTATCGCGCCCGCTGAGCCGCCAGTGAAAACTGCGCTCATCGGCCAGCACGTAGCCGGCCAGTCCGCGTACCCGCGCACCCTGCCGGGTCACGTCGTGTCCGTGGACGCGCACGCTGCCCGAATCCGGCAGGAGTAGGGTGGCAATAATCTTTAGTATCGTCGTCTTGCCGGCGCCGTTCGCCCCGAGCAGCGCCATACGTTCGCCCTCTTTGACCGCGAAGCTCACCCCGCGCAGAACCTCACGGGCCGGCGCGCTCCGGCGGCGCAGCAATCGACGCAGCGGATCGCCGGCCGCGAAGCTCTTGTGCAGGTCATCAACCGCGATCATCGTCATGACCCATGCATCCTTTGGCGGACATCGGCGACGATTGCCGCGCGCAGGGCCGGCAGATTGTCGTAGGCCCGACAGTAGGATACGCGTCGCACCGGCGCCATCGCGGCGAGGCGCGCGGCCGCGTCGAGCGCGTTCACCGCGCGTGCCCCTCGGAGCATGTCGGCCATATACATGTTGGCGACGAGCTGGAGCGCGGCGGTGGCGCCATCAACTGCCGAGAATTCGATCGGCATAGCGGGGTCGGGGTGCGGCGCCAGGAGGTAGACCGCCGCCAGCGGCCGGCCCTCGTGTTCGACTTCGCCCCATCGCTCGTCCACCGTGATCCGGCGCTTGGCGCCCCAACTGAGCACGGTATCGTAGCCCCGTTCATCCTCACCCAGGGCCGCGAGGCTGTCGCCCCACAATTTCATGCGCGGGAGGCTGTGCAGCGCGGTGAAGCCCGCGGCAGTCGGTACCAGCGGCAGTAGGTCATCGGTCAGCAGGCAGTGGCCGGCGCGGACGAAGGCGGCCGTGAGCGTGGACTTGCCCGTGCCGTGCGGCGCGGCGAAGGCAACCGCGCGCCCATCGATAACCACGGCCCCGGCATGGAGTTGTACCTGCCCCTGCATCTGGAGAGCGAGTCCGATCACGGGACCGGCGAGCATGTGTTCGATATCGGCCGGCAATGCGCCGTCAGCGAGGCTATAGCGCACGACCGCGCCCGACGCCTCGATCCAGAATTGCCCGATATCCCGCGCCCAGTAGTGGAGGCCCTGGACGCTTTCGGACACCTGAATCACCGGCGCCCCCGATTCGCCATCATGGATCTCGCGTACCATCAGCCCGGCATCGGGAAACCGATCGCGGGACTCGATTACCGTGACGGCAGGATGGTCGATACTGGTTGCCGGGAGATCGCGGAGGGCAAAATCACTGACGACCGCGTGCCCCAAAATACGGAAGCCCGCGAGCCGCCTACAAGAACGCGAAGGTGAGTCAATCTGATCCGTTGGAGTCATGTTTCTACATTCTACGGATGTAGGTGGACCCGGACTCGGACCCGGGTCCACCCCACTGTTCGCTTTCGGAGTCCAATGCTATGAAAAGGTCAAGTCACCGTACTCCGTGCCGATTGAAAACGAGGCGTCAAGCCGTCGTCCGCTCGACCCGCCTTTGGTGACCTCGCGGATGTCACCATGGACCTTAAGCTCGGGCGCTGCATAGGGTTTCTTCATCTTTATCACCTCCTTTCGGTAAGTATGGCGGGGATACTATCAGGGACCGCGCCGGCGAACACGGTGTCGTCCGAACGCGGCCGATTCTGCGAACGCAGCCACAGGCCGGCGGTTATTAATCGCCAGGCCGGCTCCCCGTCCGCATTTTCGTTCGCGCGCCACTCGGCGACTGCCTGCCGTGCGGCGCCAGCATGCACACCCGGGAACGACACGATCGATTCAAGGGCGTCCTGAACACGCGCACTCTCCTGCACCCTCACGCCGGTATCGCGTAATTCGCTGAACTCGCCCTTGTCGCGCCGGTCAAAGATGGCGCGCGGTAAGACCCGGTAGCCGGCTTCCCGGAGAATATCTCGCGGCCGCCCGTTGAATCGTTTGATCCACTCGGGTGTGCTTGCCATCAATTCGACCACGCGCATGTCATTGAGCGGCGTTCGCAGTTCGATGCCGTGCGGTGTGAGCGCGTGGCGGTCGCGCCACCCGACGACCGAACTGGTGACGTGACGATAGACCCGCCAGCCGGCGTCGTGTGACCGTCGCCGCTGCCATGCCGTCGTCCGCGCGTACGACGCGGGCGTGATCCACCCGCGATCAAGCTCGACCACCGCGGCCAGCGCCGCTGATGACTCTCCGCCGTGCAGTCGAGCAACGGCATCCTGGAGGGGGAGCGGCGCCAATCCCTCGAAGCAGTGCCGGCTCAACGTCCGCCATGCGGATCGCCGGGGTCGAGAGCACCGGGCCAGCCGCCAGGCCGTCCCGAACTCGCCGTCTAGCACAGCATCGGCCACGAACTGGTCGCTGCCCCACGTCCACTCATCACCGCCCTCGCCACCGAGCACCACGCCGATTCCCGCATCGCGTGCCACGGCCGGGAGCCGGATCATGTGCGGGCTCTGAGGCGGGTGCTCTGCCTGGTCGAACGCGTCATCGCGCAACCAGCGGCGGCTGAGCGCCCAGCAGTCGCTGATATCGACCTCAGTTTGGGTGATGCCAAGATGCTCGACCACCATCCGCGCCCATGGGCGCTCATCGATCCAGCGACTACCAGGCGCATACCCGGTGATCGCATGGAGCTTGGCCCCCTGCCCGGCAGCGACCGCCGCGACATACGACGAGTCGAGGCCGCCGCTGAGAAATACGCCGACTTCGCGGTTCGAGCGCAATCGCGCCTTCGTCGCCTCGCCGGCCACCGCGACGAACTCGTCAACATATTCCTCCGGGCGACGATATGGGCGCTCGTTCGCCGGCGGGCGCGTCCAGTATGTGTCCACGCGCACGCCATCGGCGGACGCCGTCAGGGTCTGTCCGCCCTCAAGCTCGCGGATGCTGCTGTAGCATGTCGTGCCCGGCTCCTGCATCGCGCCGACCAGGTAGCGGAGCAGGTAGTCGTGATTCACATCGGGCCGTATCAGACCGCCGGCGAACAACTGCCGCGGCTCCGAGCCAACCGCCAGCACACCGCCCGCCTGGGCGAAGTAGAGTTGTCGCCAGCCGAGCGGGTCTTTGGCGCAGAACAGCCGCCGCCGCCGCGCGTCCCAGATGACGATCGCCCAGTCGCCCAACAGGCGGTGAACGCAGCCGTCGCCCCAGCGCTCATACGCTGCCAGGACGTATCCGGCGTCGGTCAGCGCGCGGGCGGCGCCGCCGTCGAGTCCCAGGTCATGGGCGAGCGCCGCGCGGTTGTCGAGCCGTCCATCCCAGGTGATCCACACCTCACGGGACGCGCCGGACGCGGGCAATTCTTCACGCTCCGCCTCCGGTGTGGTGGGCCGGTTCACATGTCCCAGCCAGACGCCGGGGCCGGACCACAACCGCGGCTCACGGTCGCCACGATGGGCGATCGCGCCGAGTTGGGCGCGGGCGAGCGTCTCGGACGCGGGGGCGCCGTTCAGGGACAGCACCGCCATGATTCCGCTCATACCCTCACCCTTTGATCCGCGGTC
>JBBQJF010000454.1:0-3805 GCA_038325665.1 Dehalococcoidia bacterium
TGCAACTCGCCGGTGCTGTGCATTTCCGGCCAGATCCAATCCGACCTGATCGGTGTCGAGCGCGGCATGCTGCACGAGATCAAGGATCAGGTCGAGATGATCCGCTCGGTGACCAAGTGGTCAGGGCGGGCTATGACCCCCCAGGATATCCCGGCGCTGGTCCAGACCGCCTTTCGCGAGATGCTCACCGGGCGGCCGCGTCCGGTCGAGATCGAGATCCCGCCGGACGTGCTCCAGGCGAAGGCCGATATCCGTATCCTCGAACCGTCGATCTATGAGGCTCCCGGTGTTGCCGACACCGACCTGATCGACCGGGCCGCCGAGGCGCTGGGCAAGGCCGAGCGGCCGGTGATCTTCGCGGGCGGCGGTGTGCTTGCCGCTGGCGCGTGGGAGGAATTGCGGCGGCTGGCCGAGATGCTACAGGCGCCGGTGGTCATGTCGAGCAACGGCCGTGGCGCGCTCTCCGACCGCCACTACCTCGCGCACTCGCCGCTCGCTGGCCAGGCGCTGACGCCCGAGGCCGACGTGGTGTTCGCCGTGGGTACACGCTTCGTGCAGCCCGCCACCATGCCGTGGGGCGTGAAGTCGCATCAGACCGTTATCCAGCTTGATATCGACCCAACCGAAATCGGCCGCAACTACAAGGCAAGCATCGGCCTCCAGGCGGACGCCAAGGCGGGTCTGGCGCAACTACTCGACCGGGTGCCGCGCTTCAACCGCTCACGCCCGTCGACGCGAGAGGAGAACGAGGCGCTGAAGGCGCGCGAGCGGGCGGCGCTGGACGGTGTGAGGCCGCAGGCCGACCTCGCCCGCGCGATTCGCGAGGAGCTTCCCGACGACGGCATCCTCGTGTCGGAGATGACCCAGGTCGGTTACTGGTCGAACCAGGGCTTCCCGGTCTACGAGCCGCGCACGTACATCACGCCCGGCTACCAGGGCACGCTCGGCTACGGCTTCACCACGGCGATGGGCGCCAAGGTCGGAAACCCGGACAAGAAGGTCGTGTCGATCAACGGTGATGGCGGCTTCGGCTACCAGCTCCAGGAGTTGAGCACGCTGGCGCGGCACAACATCAACATGGTCACGGTCGTCTTCAACGACAACGCCTACGGCAACGTCCGCCGCATCCAGCAAGAGCAGTTCGAGAGCAAGACGATCGCGTCGGACCTGCTCAACCCGGACTTCGTCAAGCTGGCCGAGGCGTTTGGCATCGCCGGGGTACGCGCTAAAGGCGCGGCCGAGCTGAAGGTTGCCATGCGCGAGGCGCTTAGCTCCGACCATCCCACCTTGATCGAGGTGCCGATGACCGAGGTGCCGAGCATGTGGGGCATCAAGCTGTAGAACCCTGGCCTGACGCGTAAGCACCGACGCGGGCCGCGGCACAGTGCCGCGGCCCTGCCACGTCCATCATCGCGGTTTGGCAACGCGGTGGCCTTGATGAAGGAGCGGTGGTGTGGCACGCACGTTCCACCGGATCGTCAAGACCGATCCACCAACCGAGGGGGAGACCCCTCCGCGTTGCATGTGATGGTTATAGCAGTCACACCAGTCTGAACCGACGAACCGGATCGACCGCCGAGGGGATCTACAATGACGTTTGGTAAGCGTTCAGCCGTCAGTGGTCAGTCATCAGCGGTCGAGCCGCGGGATTCGAGACCACGACCCGGACGCGGTCGCCAGCGGCTGACTATCCTTACCGTGAACGCGCGGGCTGACCGCTGAGCGCTGATGACTGAACGCTTACGACGTTTGAACTATAGCACACGCGAAGTTCGAACATGATCGGTGACTTTCCAATCGAGCACGCGACTCTTGACGCCATTTGTGAAGCGATCGAGGTTCATGGGCCTGCCTATGTTGGAACGTGGGGGCTGGCATACGAGGACCGGCGCGGACACACGAACGTCATAGCTCGGGGCGCCGCGCTGGTGGACCGTGCATTGGGCGCGACTAAGGCAGCCGCGGGCGACGCGGTATGCCGCCCGGTCCCCGATGCTCGCGGTCGCTGAAACGGCTGTTCAGACCTGAACGAATAGTCTGATTGTGCGCTAGACATCAATACGTTGGTCCGGCGCGGCGTGAGAATGCGCCAGTCGGTGAACCGACACGGCGTAGGCGCCGTTGCTTTGCCAGGGGTCGCGGTCCCATGTCGCCCATCGCTCGACTAATGTAAGGCCCGCGTTCGCCGCGATGTCGTCGTAGCGCTGAAGGGTCAGCCGTCCCGGCGCGAGCTGGAACCCGGCCACCAGCAGCCCGCCGTTGTGGAGATGGTGCGCCATGTTCCCGACAACCGCGGCCTCGCTGCCGGGTGCGAGGAAGATCATCACGTTGCCGGCCATCACAACCACATCGAACGACCGGGCGAGATCGACGGTGGCGAGGTCCGCGACGTGCCAGATGATATCCGGCGCGGCACGGCGGGCGGTAGCGAGCATCTCCGGATCGATATCGACGCCCACGACATCGATTCCCCGCCGGGCGAGTTCGCGGCCGACACGCCCGGTGCCGCACCCGGCGTCCAGGACCGATGCGGGTCCCAGGCTCTCGATGCAATCGGCTTCGCCGTGGACATTCTCGCCCGCGGCGGCGCGGCGCTGATACGTCGCGTCATAGGCGTCGCCGGACACGGCTCGCGATTGCAGCCAGCGATTCGGTTCCCGTGTCATATACGCATCGATCCGATGACGGACCATCGGTCCGCTCGGCCCCTTCCCGGCTCACCCACATCACCCATGGGACAACGATGTCCTCCGCGACCATGGGCATAATCGCGACGGGCCGTTGGTGGGCCGGTGGGAAAGGTGTCTGCCCCCGCCCGGCGGCGCCATCACGCTGATGGTACCCGCCCACGGCGGAGAGGGCTACCGCCGGCTCGGGTCGTCCACGATGTTGTTGCCAACCACGAACACCAGCCCGCCGATGAATGAGCCGAAGGCGAGCATGTACGTCGCCACACCCAGGCCAAACCCCCACGCCTGCGCGCTTGTCATCCCAAGCATCGCAGCGGCCACCACCAACAGTATGGTCAGCGCGAGATAGGCGCCGAGCACCTCGGCAACGACCTGCATGCGGAGCTCATGAGCGGGCCGTGGCCGCGCCTCGGCGGCGTGAACACTTCGATGCGGCAGATGCGCCCGTGTCCAGTTCAGCGCGTTCATTGGTCCCTCCGACGATACGAACGCCGCGCCTCACCCACTTGTGGGCGGCGCGTTCAGGCACGGTCGGGACCAGCGCGCCGCTGCATGGTCGTGACGCTACTATCGCGCTCTCGGAAGAGGTACGCAAGTATCAAGCGATGTGGGATAACGGACATGCGGCGCGACTATCGAGGCAGGCACGGCAAGCTGACCGCGTGGACGAGGTCAAAAGGGATCGCCTTCCGCGGTCCGCGCCAGGAAACGATAGCCATGGGAGGCCAGATCCGCGCGGGTGGCAGCATCGGTGTCATCCATCAGCACACTGACGCCGGCCACAATCCCGCCACACGATTCGACCAGGTGGATCGTGGCCCGCACGGTCGCCGCCGTCTCGACCCAGTCGTCCACAATCAACACCCTGTCCGCGGGCGCGATGCCGTCAGCGTGGATCTCCAGCGTCTTATGAGTGCCGGAGTAGTCCACGAACTGGACGTGATAGGTTGCCCGCGCGGTCTTGAGCCGGCCGAGATGGCGCACGGGCACGACCCCAACACTCAGCGCGTACGCCACGGACGCGCCGAACAAGAACCCGCGCCCCTCGATGCAGGCAACCTTGTCGATAGCGGCCAATCGGAAGGGAGCGGCGAGGTCCTCGATGCATTGGTGAA
>JBBQJF010000455.1:0-3788 GCA_038325665.1 Dehalococcoidia bacterium
CATCGACCTCCGCGACGAGGCGGCGCAACGCGCCCGCCAGCGCGAGGGCCGGCGCGCGCCCCGCGAGCTGTGACGCCTCGCGTTCGGCCGCGTCGAGCAAACGCGGCAGTTGGGTGTAGGTGATCCGCTCGATTGACGCCGAGAAGTTTCGCTGTGCGATATCGCACACCAGCCCCGCGCCGCCCGGCCCCAGGTAGCGATTCGCGGCCTCAAGCAGCCGCTCTTGCAGTGTGATCGCGATCACGACCATGGTTGGCCTCCCTCACCGGCACACGGCGGTGCCCGGTCTCCGGCCGGATCCCTCTCCGCTGGTGATGATCGCCCGCGGCTGATGGCGGCGAACGCGGCACACTCAACTCGAGGGACCGTGACTATCGCGCGTCCATGCGCTCCGATAGTGGAGGCCGCGTCTGACCGTCCACTGATCGACCATGGCTTCCGGGGATGACCCGCGATTTCCTCTCGTGGCGCTATCGGTTTCTGGCTTTGCCGCTACCTGACTAAGCGACGAGATACATAGCATCCGTGCCGTGAGGATATCGTTCCGACCGGTCAGTATGGTGGAGGAAGGGTCGTGACCCGGTGCAGGAAATTGACCCGCCCGTGAGAGTCACGAATGCGAGCCATGCGATGCCGTTATGCATGGGTGTGACCGAGTGGAGCGGGGCGACGCGCCCGAGAGTCGCCCCGACTGCCTTTGCAGGGGAGGGGGCCGCGGGGTTAGGTCGTTCCCCTGCCGGCGCGCTCGTCAGTGGATACAGGGCCGGACGCGACGCTCAGCCGCGCGTATGCCCATTCGAGCGCGTTCAGTGCGGCGGCGTCATCATCGCGTGCGGCGACACCGAGCAGGTAGCGGTACGCGATATCGACCAACCGGTGATCGGCGGTCCGGTGGAGCCGGAGAATCTGATACGGGTCACGCTCCGGCGGCACGGGCACGGCCGGCTCTTGCCCACGAAACGCGCGCCACCGCGAGCGTCCCGCACGCGGCTCGGGTGTGGGCGAGTTCGACGGTTCGACCATTCCCTCGTGGGCAGACCGCTCTGGATCGCGCAGAAGGTCCCGCGCCCGTCCAAGCGCGGCGATACGCGGTCCCCATTCTGGGGTGCCGTACACGGTCGCATGGCACCGCTCGACCTGGTGCCGGTACGCCATCTCCACCAGTGTCACGTCCGCCGACGGGTGGAGGCCAAGTAAGGCCAGCGCGGCGCCGGCAGTCTCCTGGGCAGGCACTGACGCGGCCACCACATCGCGCGTGTCCGGCGCCTGCTCCGGCGCGGCGCGGAACCTCTCCCGCCGGGGAAACGGCACGATCACCGCGGTCGCTGGAGCGTCGGGCGCTATGTCCGGCGGGCGGACGGGCGGGGTGGACGTCACGGGCGCGGCAGACGGCGCCGCGCCTGCCTCGGCCGGTCGTGCGGTTGCCGCGGGGTCGCGCGCCGGTTCGGCTTCCACCACGGCGCCTTGGTCGCGGGCCACCGGACGGGCATCCATATCCGCCTGCCGCTCCGGCCGTGTGGAGGGAGCGCGGTCCGGGGCTTGCGCCGCGGCGTCCGACTGCTCGACCGGCGACGGGGATACAGGACCGGTGGCCGGCTCCGGCGGGGACGGTGCGCCAACCGACGCGCCCGGCGGCGGGGCGGACAGGGGCGTATCCGAGACGCGCTGGGCGGCCGGCGCTGATGGCGCCTGTTCCGAGATCGGCGCCGGGGGCGCGATGTCCGGTCGTGGCGGGGCGGCGCGGGCGGCAATCTGCTCGCCTGCTGGAGACGATGGCCGCCGTGGAGTCAGAGGCGGCGGCGCGGATAGGTTCGCATCGACGCCGTTCCCCACGCCCGACGACGGGACCAGCGGCGGCGCGGGAGTGTCACGCCACAACGGCCTTGATGACAAGTCCGGCGCGGGCCGCGGTGTCGCGGGCGCCAAACGCTGACGGGCCGCCGCGGGAGAGAGCGCGCGCTGGCACTCGTCGAGCGCCGTCACGAACGCGGCCGGCGTCGGGAAACGGTGCGACGGCGCCTTTTGCAGGGATCGCGAGACAACCGCGTAGACCGCCGCGGGCAGCCCCGGCGGCAGCACCGCTGGTTCATTGGCGTGCCGGCGCATCACCTGCTCCGGGGTCATGCCGCCGAACGGGACTCGCCCGGTCAGCATCTCGTAGAGGATCACGCCCACCGAATACATGTCGGAGCGGGCGTCGCCCGGCCCGTCCACCAGTTCCGGCGCGGCGTACTCGGCGTTGTATATTGTAGTCGCGGCAGCGGTCGGCGCGGTAAACGCATCGACCGGCGGGACGCCGGCATCGAGCAGGGTGACACTACCCGCGTTCACGCAGATATTCGAGGGCTTGAGGTTGAGCCGGCCGATGCCGCGACTGACCGCCGCATCGAGCACCCGCGCGACACCCAGGGCCACATATATCGCGTCGCCCAGCGCGGCCGGGCCTTCACGTTTCATCACACCGGCGAGCGTCTCATGCGGCACGAACTCACTGAGCAAATAGGGCGGAACACCGACGTCCTCAACCAACCCCACGAGCCGAGCGGTATTGGGGATGGTCGTGGCCGCAACGTGCGCGGCACGGCGGCGCAGCCGGACGATATATGTCTGGTCGCGCAGGAGCGGCGGATGGATCGTCTTTATCGCGACCTCAGCCCCGGACGTGCGGTCCACACCTCGGAAGACAGTGCCCGCGCTGCCGGCGCCGAGCGTCTGTTTCACGAGATAGCGCCCCGATAGGACACTGCCGTCACTGACCACGTCGCCCCCCGTGGCGTTCATCACCGGCATTGGTGCGTGTCTCCCCACCTAGCTACCTCTCCATCATACCCGTATCAGAGGATGTTGCTGACCCACCGGTCAGTAATCTGACGAAATCCGTGAGCGGGTGGCGCCTCCCGAGACAAACGAACGGTCGCGACCCGTCTCTCGCACACCTGCAACGCCACTGCCGGGGGACGGCAGCGGCGTCACGGCTGAATCTGCCGTCGCACATATCTATTCCTGAAAGACCCCTCTCCTCACCCCGGCCGCGCCGGGACACGCTGCACGCGGCGGGAAGATACTGTCGCTCCGTCTCCCCTCTCTTGCAGGGAAGGGGGCCAGGGGGTAGGTTTCTCAGAGGTAGACTATCGCCGCGCACCGCGGGTGTCTGTTCGTGTGGGTCACCGCGGCGCGTGAATCTGGGAGGGCACGATGGCCGGTGATGATGAGCTATTCCAACGCCTGCAAGACCGCGCGCGCACGAATAACTACTGGCGTCACATGGGCATCGAGGCGCTGGCGGCGGATGAGGGGTACGTGAAGCTGCGCCTGCCCGTGCGTGATGAATTGCGTAACGCCGATGGCGCGCCGGTGCATGGAGGGGTGATCTCATTTCTCGTGGACGCGGCCATCGGCGGCGCGTTGGGTTCCTTGCACGAGAACTCGGCGGGTGGGGTCGGTCAGGCGACACTCGACATCAATGTTCGTTTCTTGGGCGCGGTGCGCGGCGGCGCCATCATCGCGGAGGGACGGATCGTCAAACGCGGCGGCAGCATCGCGTTCGGCGAGGCTGATATTCGCGACGAGGCCGGCGAGCTGGTTGCGCGAGGCAGCGCGACGTACATGATCCCGCGGCCGCGGACGTGAGGATATGCCGATGTGCGAGCGCGGCGCTCGTCCCGTGTCGAGAGTCGGACGAGCCGGTCGATGGTCCTGCACATGCGGACGACGCGGCCGGTCGCCCCAACACACGGACGCCTACCGCGCCTGGGTCGGGGCGACCGGCCGCGTCGTCCGTGGTCCAG
>JBBQJF010000456.1:0-3780 GCA_038325665.1 Dehalococcoidia bacterium
GGCGCAACTCCGGGATCTCTCCCAGAACGGGTAGACCGAGCGACGATTTAATGTCATGCGTGCTCATCACCGAGCGGTTGGTCATGATCAGCAGCACGGCGAGCGCGGCGCCGAGCATCGAACCCATCACGGTGCCGAGCACCGGCAGCTTAACGAGTGACAGTCGTCCGGCCTGGATCGGCTTCGTGGGCGGGCGCGGCTCGTCCACCACGGTAAAGGAGAATTGCTGGCCCTGGAGTCCGGCCGCGGAGGTCCGCTGAATCTCCGTGAATCGTTCGCGCACACCGTTATATAGCTGCTGGTCGGCATTCGCTCGCGAGGTCAGGCGCGCTAAGGTCGCGTCTTGTGCCTCAAGCAGTAAGCCGCTCGCGCCCTGATTCTTGGTGTATTCGGGGTGCAGCGCCACGTAGTTGGCAAGTTCCTCGCGGGCCTTGGCCAGATCCTGCTCGGCTTTCTTCAGTTCTTCAGCGTAGATGCCGACAGCGAGTTTCTGTTGCGTCTCGAGCCGGGCGCGCAACACCGATTGATACTGTGTCATCGTGGCCCGCGCGATCTCGTACGTTAGGTCAGGGTCGCGGGTCGTGACGGCCACGGTGACGAAGGTCGGGCTGCTCGCCCACACCCTCACCGAGCGCCACAGCTCATTGATCGCCTTTTCCTCCGCGCTGGCGCTGGTGAGCGAGGACGCGCGCCCCGTTTCCTTGAGGACATTCAACGCGAATCCTCGCGTGCGTAAGAAGTCGTTCAACAGCGCGGCCTGACTGTACGCGGGACCTTGGTAACTAACGAGCCGGTCGTCCTGGTAGAGCGGCTTGTACTGATCGACCCATACCACACCAAACGATTGCCACGTGACCGGCCGTGGCCGGAGCGCCAGCATGATCGTCAGTGGCAAGATGATCATCAGCGGCATCAGAATCAGCAACTTGTGCTTGAATAGCGTTTCGACGGCGCGCTGCTTCATGGACGGTGTTCGTCCTTTCTGGGCTTGTTGAGTTCAGTGTTGAGGCTCACGGGTACCGTAGCCGGTGGGGGTCGGGAGGCTGTGTCCGGGCGGTTGAGGAACGGTGATGGCGCCCGTCCGATGAGGCGGTTTCGCGACCGGCGCCGCACGTGGATGTCAATGCGGAAACACCGCGCGCCACGCCGCGCGGGCGCGATCCCGTCGCCGTCCCATGAACATCAGGCTGGGAAGCATCCCCCGCCACGATTCGAACGTGGTGAATTGCACTGCCCGCCGCCGCATTTGACCACTCAGGTTCGCCACGCTCGTCACCGGCCATGCGACGCGGTACAGCGCGCGTACCGGTATCGACGGGCGTAATCGGGCGAGCGTCCGCGGGGGAGTGGGAGCGCCGAGAATCGCGTGTGCGAGATGGAGGCTGTACCAAACCGAGGCGCTCACCCCCTCCATCGTGGCGAGCCGCGCGATCACGTCCCAGTCAAGCGTGTCCTGGTACGCGCGTAGCAGGAGATCGAGATCCTTGAGCCAGATCAGACGGTTGAACCCGTGGCGGTGAACATGGGCGCTCAATTGCACCACCTGGTCTTCCGGGCAGAGCATGGAGACACCCGGCAGGCCAGGGATAGCCGTCGCACGCTGCCACCGCGCCGCCTCGCATACCGGCTTCAGCCCCAGTTGGAGCGGATCGACGTGCAACTCGATTACCGCGGCGCCGTGCCCGCTGACGAACGTACGCGCGAAGGTGCGACCCTCGCTCCCGTGCCCATGCGGTGCGCTACACCCGTCGCCCTCACCCTGCATTTCGCGGAAGTCGCTGTCCAGGAGTGCAATTATCGCCGCGTCCTCATCAGTATCGCGGACGGTCAGATCGATATCGCCGTATGGGCGTAGCGCCGCTCCACCGTAAATCGTGCGCGCGAGCGCGGGGCCCTTGAGCGCGATCACCGAGATTCCCGCCCGTGTCAGTCTCTCCGACACGCGCTCGAGTTCCGCGTCGAGGCGCATCACCTGCATCAGCGCGGTGCGCGCCACCCCGTGCAGGGCCTCTTCGACACCAGCCGGAAGGATAACGCGCTCTCGCGTGACAGCCTGCTGGACGAAGCCCGCGACGCGCTGGGAAGCCGCCATCTCGATGACCGCGTCCCAATCATCCACGGCCGCGGCGGCGGCATGCAGATCGTCCGACTCCACCCGATCAGGCTCACGGACACAGAGGGTAATGAAATGAGCTTGGGAGGAGGTACGCATCGTCGCTCCTGTCAGCGGGGTTGCTTGGCCGGTGCACGTCGCCAACTACCTATACACGCAACCGTATCCCTCTCCGCCCACCACATCGGTGACGCGCTGGTGCGGGCGGAGTGCAGAGCGGCGTGGACCGGGTCGCGCTCTGTGATATAGGGTCGGCATGACCACGCCGTCTCACGAGGTGGGGCGCGACCGTATCATGGGCCATGTGCAGGGACGCTATCGTCGCGTCCCCGCCGGGGATGCGCGTGTTATGACCGGGCGCGATGCCGGCCTGCCTCGCTCAATAGTGGGCCAGCGAGCCGGTTCGTTTCGCCCATGTGATCGCCCGCGTGAGGGTGACTACACCGATCGGCAGCAACAGACAAAACGCCGCGAGCGCGGCAAAGTGGGCGCCGAGTGAACCGGTGCGCGCGTCATCGAGAAGCAGCCCGCGCGTCAGCTCGATGGCGTGGGTCATGGGCAACAGTGGCGCCAGCCGTTCGAGCCACGACGGCAGCACGTCCGTCGGATACAGGATGCCGCTGACCATCAGTGATGCGGTGATGAATGCGCCGCTGAACGGCTCATTCTGCTTGAACGCCACGGCAAACGCCGCCGACATCAGGCCGATACCGCACAGCGCGACAACAACCATCGCCAGCACCGCCAGCGCCAGCCCCAGGTTGGCCGCCCGAAAGCCGGCGCCCAGCGCGACGGAGCCGACCGCGATCACCAGCGCGAGTTGGAAACAGGCCGTGACGATCGCGTAGATTCCTGAACTGAGGATGATCACCACCGGGTTCGCCCGCGTGGTCAACATCGCCTCGAACGTACCCGTGACCTGCAACGTTCGTACCGCCCCGGCAAACACTCTCACGGCCGGGAAGCTCACCAGACTGAGGCCAAGGCCCAGCAACGCGAAGGCGAAGTAGTCGCCGCCATATCGGTCAAGCGCCTCGGGCGAGCCGGCGCGGAACAGGTTCGCCACGAATTTCAGGCTCAACAATGAGAAGAGAATGCTCGCGTTCTGGAAGATGAAGCTGAAGCGGTAGCTCCACGCGATCCGAAAGTCACGCGCGGCGATCGCCCATACGACTCTCATACTGCCACCTCGGCAGCACGGATCGCTGGGAGACGTTCGAGCACACCCTGGAGCGGGGTGGCGCGCTGCAACGAGCAAATCGTCGCGCCCGCCCCCGTCAGTTCACCGATGAACCCGGCGAGGGGCAGATCGCCATTATTGGTCCAGATCTGGAGCACCTGCTCGCCCGCGACTTGGGAGGCAACGCGGATGTCGCGTACGCCCGGAAAGCGGCGCAGCGCGTGCAGTTGCTGCATACCCAGTCCGCGCACGGACACGGTGAAGCCGTCAAGGTCGGACGCGAGCGACTCCATCCGATCCGAGGTCGTATCGAGAGCGACCCTGCCGTCAGTCAGCACCGCCACGCGCCCGCACAGCGAGAGCGCCTCTTGGATGGCGTGGGTGACGAGCACCAGGCAGCCGCCCACATCATCGAGTTCCTCGCGCACTAGGCTCCACACCTCGGCGGCGTGCGTGGCATCGATGCTGCGGGTCGGTTCATCCATCA
>JBBQJF010000457.1:0-3775 GCA_038325665.1 Dehalococcoidia bacterium
GCCGCTCGTCGATCAACTCATTCCGCGCGTCCGGCCACGAGGCAAGATGAATGCTCTCCGGCGCGGAGCTGTCCCACGAGCGGACCAAGTTCTGCCACAATGCTTCGGCGGTGAAGGGGGCCAGCGGCGCCATCAGGCGCGCGACGGTCACGAGGCAGGTGTGCAGGGTGTGATAGGCGCGCAGCTTATCAGCGTCCGCCCGTGTCTTCCAGAAGCGCCGCCGCGATCGGCGAACGTACCAGTTCGACAGATCTTCAACGAACGCGTCGATCGCGCGACCGGCCTCGGTCGCGTTGTACGCCTCCATCTCGCGTGTCACCCGCGCTACCACCAGGTTCAACTCCGAGAGCACCCAACGGTCAAGCTCGGCCGGCTCCTCCGCGCCCGGCGTGTCGCCGTCCGTCGCTGTCCCCGGCGTCCAGCCGTCGATGTTGGCGTAGGTGACCAGGAATGAGTAGGTGTTCCACAGCGTCGAGAAGAAGCGCTGCTGGGACTTGCCAATCTGCTCCGGGTCGAACTTGCGCGGCTGACCGAACGGCGAGGCGGTGTACAGATACCACCTGAGAGCGTCGGCGCCGAACGTATCGAGCATCTCCCATGGGTTGACCACGTTGCCGCGTGATTTGGACATCTTCTCGCCGTTCTTGTCGAGAATGTGTCCCAATACCACGCAGTTCTTGAACGCGATGCCGCTCGGCACGGCTTCCACCGCGTTCAGCAGCGTCGCCTCGGCGTGGAGGGTGTAGAACCAGCCGCGTGTCTGGTCGATCGCCTCGCAGATGAAGTCGGCGGGAAAGCGCTGGCGGAACAGCTCTTCGTTCTCGAACGGGTAGTGCCACTGACCGTAGGGCATCGCCCCTGAATCGAACCAGGCGTCCGCGACCTCGGGCACACGGCGCGCCTCACCGCCGCAGTGCTCGCAGCGTAGGACGATGGCGTCGACATATGGCCGGTGAAGGTCGTCAAGACGCCGCGCCGCTTCCGGGTCCACCGCCCGTTCGACCATCTCCGCGATCGAGCCGACACATGTGCCCTCGCCACAGCCCACGCAAACCCAGATCGGCAGCGGCGTGCCCCAATATCGTTCGCGCGAGACTGCCCAATCGACGTTGTTGTTCAGCCAGTCGCCGAACCGGCCGGCGCGGATGTGCTCCGGATACCAGTTGACGCGCTCGTTGTTTTCGAGCAGCCGATCCTTAAATGCCGACGTGCGAATATACCACGACGGCTTGGCGAGATAGAGCAGAGGCGTATCGCACCGCCAGCAAAACGGGTACGTGTGCCGGATGGTCTCCGCCCGCCACAGCAACCCGCGCTCCCGCAGGTCCTCGGTGATCACGGGGTCGGCGTCCTTCACGAACATGCCGCCGTAGGGACCATCACCCCGAATCTCGCCGCGTAGATCGACGTGGTGGACGAAGCGCAATCCCTCACGCTTGCCCGTTTCGTAGTCCTCGCCGCCGAACGCCGGGGCGATGTGGACGATGCCCGTTCCGTCGTCCATCGACACGAAGTCGGTCGCGACCACGCGGCGGGCGGGCGCCTCGTCGGGCGATCCGAATCGCTCCAACCGGCCATCGCGGAAGCCCATCACCTCGACACCCCAGCGGGCCGGCTCATACAGCGGCTCGTAACGTAAGCCGACGAGGTCGGCCCCGCGCAGTGTCGCCAGCACCCGCCGTCCTTCCGGCGCGACCGTCTCCAGTAGCGCCGCGGCCAGCACCAACCGCTCGGTGTTGCCGTCCTGCTCGACTTCGATCACCGCGTACTCCGCGGCGGCGGAGACGGCAAGGGCGGTATTGCCGGGCAACGTCCACGGGGTCGTTGTCCAGGCGAGCAACGACAGCGGCGTCCGGCCCCTGAGCGCCGGCGGTAGCCCACCCTCTCCGGCGGCGCCCGTCACGCCGTCGCCGTTGTCGAGCCGGAACTTGACGTAGACCGACGGATCGGGCGTGTCCTCCTTGTAGCCGAGCGCCAGTTCGTGCGAGGACAGCGAGGTGCCGCAGCGCGGGCAGTGCGGCGTCGAGCGGTAATCTTGGACCACCAGCCCTTTATCCCACAGCGACTTGAAGATCCACCAGCCGCTCTCGATGTAGTTGTTGGCGTAGGTGACGTAGGGTTCGTCCATGTCCACCCAGAAGCCGATGCGTTCGGTCATGCGCTCCCATTCGCCGACATACTTGAGGACGGACTCGCGGCACTTGCGGTTAAACGCCTCGACGCCGTATGCCTCGATGTCGGATTTGCTGCCCAGGCCAAGCTCGCGCTCGACCTCAAGCTCGACCGGCAGGCCATGTGTATCCCACCCGCCCTTGCGCGGCACACGATAGCCGCGCATCGTCCAAAAGCGGGGGAACGCATCCTTGAAGACCCGCGCCAGGACGTGATGGATGCCCGGCATCCCGTTCGCCGTCGGCGGTCCTTCGTAAAACGAGTACAGCTTGGCCTCGGGGCGCTCCTCGATGCTGCGGCGGAATACATCCCGGTCTTTCCACAGTTGCAGCACGCGTTGCTCCATATCGGGAAAGCTCACGCGGCTGGAGACAGGCTCAAACATCGCTCAACCCCTGTTCTCTCGTGCGGCTCACTCGAGGTCGCGGAGATGCTCGGAAATCAAGCGGCGCGCGGCCGGCTCCAGCCACGCGCGCACATCCGGCTCCTCATCAAGATCATCATCGCTCAGATCAGCGGCGATCGCCGCGAAGCGGTCGGCAGCGCGCATGTACGCGCCGAGCGCCTGCTCGACCGACCAGCCGGCAGCGGCCCGGATCGCGGCCGCGTTGAAAGCGTCGACGTCGTAGCGCTTGGGTGCTGACCCCGCCATGATCGCGGGAATGCGCTCGCCCGCTTCGAATAGCCAGGCGGCGACGTGAACCACGATCTCGCGCGGACCCCACTCGCCCGCGCGGGGCGGGAGCGCCAGACGGTCGGGCGCGAGCGCCCGCAACCGTGCCTCGAACTCCCGCCGAACCGCGCCAAATTCCGTGAGAAGCTGCTGACGATCGGTGGCTTGCACGTTGCGCTCCCCTGGGCAGACCCGATCCCCCGGCCCCCGTGCCGGCGGGGGACATGGGGCGTGCCGGCCCCTCCGTGTTCTGTTCCCCGCCCGTGACGGAGAAGGCCCGCGAGGGATGGAGGTAACGGGGTTCTCTGGTCCCCGTGCAGCCTCGCCCCACCGCGCACGGGGGACGGGCCGGCAGCGAGCTAGATTGCCGGTCGCTCCGCGCCTCGACGGTGAGGCGTGCCGCTCCGGCCGGGTAACAAAAAGCGCCCGCCCCCTCAGGGACGAGCGCATATGCCCGCGGTACCACCCTGCTGCCCCGCTGTATGTCGGGACGCTCTGCCGGGGGACGTGTGCATCCCCCTGCCCCTGGTAACGGTGGGCGTTCCGGCCGGGCCTACTCGGCGCCAGCATCCGGCTATTCTCCCGGCGCCCGCGGGCGGTCGAGGAGTCGAATGCGGTTCCATTCGGTCGGCGGCTCGGGAGTGATATTCGGGCGAGGCAGCGACATCCGCTCACACCAACATCGGACTCGCTGGGTCGCGCTTGCTCGCCTTACTGGTCTCCGTCGAAGCCGTTGTCGCTTGAGTGTAGGAGCCGCGCGGGGAAGCCGTCAAGGAGGACGGGGGGAACCGCAGGGCGATTTAGTTTTCCGAGGGTTGTGTCGGGAGTAAGCTTGGCGCAGCACGCGGGAAGCGGAGGTGGCGGATGGAGACGGCAGACCGGTCGCTGCTGGCGGCGCTACGGACAATTCCGGACCCCCGGGGAGGCCAC
>JBBQJF010000458.1:0-3774 GCA_038325665.1 Dehalococcoidia bacterium
AGGGATAATAGGAGAGGCCCGCGAACCCGTGACGCTGGTGGTGTGTCAGAGGCGAGCGGGAATCCTGTCGCAGAAAATCATCCTTCGCCGCTCGGAAGGTCGCCAGTTCGTGCGCGATGTGCGCTTCATGGTTCATTGGTACTCCTCACGACCCCCGTTCACCCAACCCCCGGCCCTCTCTCCCCCCGGCAGGCCGGAACGGGGCTGCACGGCAAGGGGGATAACGGATTTGTCTTCGCTCGCGGCCGGTCTCAGCCTGCCAGGGGCGAGCATGCCGGGAAAGCGGGGGATCGCTATGTCCTCTTCCTCATGATAGCGAGATGCGCCGGTCGTGGGGCTGATTCGCGTGGGGGGACAGGAGCGGTGTGGACGCGGTATCATAACGAGGAGACAGGTCACGGACACACGCGGTTTGCCCGGTGTCGCATGGATGACGCGGCGGCGTGGAACGCGTACCCTGTCGGAGCGGTTACCCGCGGCGCGCATGATGGCGATACACCTCTCCCCTGTAGGGGGAGAGGAGGCCGGTACTTCCACTCTCCCCCTTCCCGTGCCGGGAAGGGGGTCGGGGGTTAGGTCCTTAAAGGAGCGACAAGCATGGTTCAAGCACGATCACAGTCCCGCAAGAAGGATTCGATCGAGGTCGAGGGTGAAGTCTCCGAAGCGCAGCCGAACGCGATGTTTCGCGTGGTGCTCGCCAATGGCCATCCGGTGCTGGCGCACTTGTCCGGGCGGATGCGGGTGAACTACATCAAGGTGCTGCCCGGCGACCGCGTGTTGGTCGAACTCTCGCCGTATGATCTGACACGCGGCCGCATCACCTACCGCTTCCGTTAGGCGGCAAACGCTCACACGAAGGCGCGACAACGCCAAGATCGGGCGGCGCCGGAATAGACGGCGCGCGGCCGTCCACACGACCGGCGTACCCGTGACCTCGGTTTTGGGTTGTTACGTCTTCGCGGGAGCGTGTCTCGCGTCCCGCTCCACCAATCGATGGGTGCGTCGTGGCTGCCGCACGCCGGCGTTCGTGACACCCCCGCGTGCCCGCCCGTGTTTCGGCGTCACTAGGCGAGCGGGGAATGCTAGATCGCGGCCAGTGGCTCGAACCGTGGCCGGCCGTCGTGCTCGCGCAGCCTGCCGGCGCCGGGGTAGGCGATATGGGGACTGATCAGCAGCGCCCCGCTGCCGATCGCCTCGGCAACGAGTCGCTTCTTTGTCTCCATTGTCACCAGCGGCAGAATGTCGAACGCCGACACCCAGGGCGCGCGTTCGAGTTGCAGCGTGTGCTGGACCAAATCGCCGATGTAGATTGCGGTCTCACCGCCGGAAGTGATCACCACGGCGGCGTGGGCGTCGGTGTGGCCGGGGGTGGGCAAGAACCGTACGTCTGATGTCACCTGCTGCTCACCTTCAACCAGCTCGAGCCGGCCGCTTTCCGACAACGGCAGGAGATTGTCAGCCAGGTAGGTGGCGCGGGTGCGTTCGTTCGGGTGAAGGGCATCGTCCCACTCGCCACGCTGGATATAGTAGCGGGCGTTGGGGAAGGTCGGGATCGCCGCCCCGTGGACGAGAGCGGTGTTCCAGCCGCAATGGTCGAAGTGTAGGTGGGTGTTGATCACGGTATCGACATCGGCGGGTCGGACGTCGATCGCGGCGAGGTTGTCGAGCAGATGACCGTAATCGCCAGGGTAGGCGCGTTCACGCCGGTCGGGGGCGATCTTGTTGCCCACGCCCGTGTCGATCAGCACCGTGCGCCCTCCGCCGCGCACGAGCACGCAGTTGAGCGCCATGGGAATGCGGTTGCGCGCGTCGGGCGAGCCGGCCAGCGGCTCCCACATCTCGCGCGGAATCAGCCCGAAGATGCCGCCCGCGTCCTGCAGGAAATAGCCGTCCGAAACGATATCCAGGCGCAAGCTGCCAAGGGTGTAATGTACGGCGTCCATGGTGTCTCCCGTGCCTGCCACGATAGGCGGCGGCCATGGGTGGGTCAACGTGTGCGCGGCACGCACGGCCGGCCGCGGCGGCCCGGCGTCAACACCTTGATGCCCATTCACGGTAGAGTATGGCCCGATGCAGGCGCCGCGCGGCGTCCGATAGATCCGCCGTGTGTTGTCCGACGCGCCGCCAATCCGTGTCAGGGGCGCTGCGAATGGCCGATACCCCGATCGCTGGAATCTGTGACCCCCGGTTTTCGCGCGTCCGCGATGCGTTCGGGCGCAACCTCGGCGAGCGCGGCGACGTCGGCGCGGCGGTGGCCGTCACACTCGACGGTGTTCCCGTCGTTGACTTGTGGGGCGGCTGGCGTGATGAACAGTGTCAGTTGCCGTGGCAGAGCGACACCATCATCAATATCTGGTCGGTCGGCAAGGCGGTGAGCGCCGTCTGCCTGCTGCGCCTGGTCGAGCGCGGCCTGGTGGACCTGGACAGCCCCGTGGCCCGCTACTGGCCCGAGTTTGCGCGCGCCGGCAAGGAGACCCTGCCGGTACGGTTCCTGCTGACGCATCAGGCGGGATTACCCGCCGTGCGCCGGCAGTTGCCTCCCGGCGCCAACATCCTCAGTTGGGAGACGATGACGGACGCGCTGGCGGCGCAGGAACCGTGGTGGCAACCGGGCACACGGTTTGGTTACCACGCCAACACCATGGGGTTCTTGGTAGGAGAGGTGGTGCGGCGGGTCGATGGGCGGAGCATCGGCACGGTGGTGCGCGAGGATCTGGCCGGCCGGTTCGGCATCGACGTGCTGATCGGATTCGGACCGGAACACGATCCGCGGGTAGCGGACTGGATCGCGTACCACGCGCCGCCGGGCGATGAGGCGCAGCGTCCGTGGCTGGAGCGCGACCCGGCGACGCTTGAGGGTATCGACCTCGCGCGGGTGCTCGCCTACCGGAACCCGCCGCCGTTGCCTGATGGTGGGGTGAACTCACGCCCGTGGCGCGCGGCGGAGTATCCCTCGACCAATCCGCATGGCAACGCCCGCGCCCTGGCGCGCTTCTTCGGCGGGCTGGCGCGCGGTGGGCTGGTGGACGGACAGTCTCTGCTCACGCCGGACATGATCGCGCGGGCCAATACCATCGAGGCGGACGGTGAGGACGCGATCCTCGGCCGTCCGAACCGCTTCGGGCTTGGCTTCCAATTGACGATTCCGGGGGTACGGCCGCTCGGCCCGGGCGGGCGGTCATTCGGTCACTACGGCAACGGCGGGGTGTTGGGATTCGCCGACCCGGAGGCGCGGCTCGGCTTCGGCTTCGTCTGTAACCGCGCCGGCCGGTCGTGGCGTGACCCACGCAACCTCGCCCTCGTCGATGCGGTGTACGCCTCGCTCGGGTGAGCGGGCGGGGCCGGGGTCTGCTCACGCGCACTGTCTCAGGAACGTTCCCAGCCTGTTGAAAAACTCCCCTGCGGCGGTTACCGGTGTCCCAAGCTGGGATACCGAGGTTCCGCTCAGATTCGAGCCGCGGCCCGCCGCACGGTCAAAACTGGGTGGTTGGGTCGAGTTCTGCCTTTTTCAACTGCGAGGATCATAGAGAGGTGACCACCTGCGCGGTCTGACCCGTTTTTCAACCGGCCCAGTGCCTCGAGCGTGAGCTGTCGGCCGGCGCAGGTGGACGCCTCCATCCATGCGGTCGGCGAGTGTGACCTGATAAGAGCTTGGCCGAGCGAGGTGGCCCACGGAGTGTGCCTCGGCGGTCCCATCGCAGTTCTGTCCATTGTCGCCGCCACTGGATGCTCTCACCATCAGCGCAGGAGCATCAGCAATGGGAACGATACCGG
>JBBQJF010000459.1:0-3747 GCA_038325665.1 Dehalococcoidia bacterium
CGGTTAGCTGCCATGGCGGTCATATTGCTGCTCGTGGTCGGGCGACCCAGGGGGGTGAGGGCGCAACCGGAGACAGCGGCGGCGCCGATCACGGGTGTGCCCGTGCGGTTGGTGCTGCCCTCGATCGCGGTGGACGCCGGAATTGGCGCGTTCGCGCTCAACGCCGATCGCTCGATGCCCGCGCCTCTGACCGCTTCCCAGGTTGCCTGGTACAACTACAGCGCTGCTGCCGGCGGTCGCGGCAACACGGTACTGGCCGCGCATCGCGATTGGCAGCGGCAGCGCGGCGCCTTCTACGACCTCGGCAAGGTTCGCGAAGGCGATGACGTGTGGTTGCAGGATAGCGCCGGCCACTTCTACCAGTATGCGGTCGTCTGGACGCTGTCCATGGCCGACGACAGCGCACCCGTGGACGACATCGCCGGCCCGACCGAGGTATCGTCTGTCACGCTCATCACCTGCTCGGGAGTTTTCGACCGTGGGATGGGGCGCTATGTTGAGCGACGAATCGTGCGAGCACAACTCGTAACGGTTGTTCCAGCCGATCTCCCTGAGCAGACGACGGTGGAGGAGGGTGATGGGTTATAGGTCATAGGTCACGGGTCATGGTGCGAGATCCGACGACGGGTGGGAGGTGGAGGGCATAGGTCGCGGGTGATGGGGCCGGGTGATGGATCGTTGCGGACGATGGGGTCCAGCGGGGATAGGGTATGACATGTGGACAAGTGGTGATGTGGGAAGGGCGCTCGCCGGGTAAACACAGCCGGCGCGGGCGCCGCCGCGAACCGTGACGGGATGAGGGAGCGGCGTTCCACGTCCAAACGTCCGCCGGCAAACCGTCCCTCCGCCCCCTGGAGGAGGCCATCTGGTCGGTCGCGGGTTGCACGATTGCTGGGACACTGATCTCAGTCGCCGGTGGCGAGACGGGATACCGACGGCTCGGCCAGCAACGCCGTCGCCGTGACACTTCTCCATTTCAAACATTGCAAAATCGCGAAATGAAGTCCACAACTCTTCCGTATTCTTGAGTCTTACGTATATTAGATGATACTCCGTGCAGCCCTCAGTTGAGGTGGTTGAGCCATGGCAGCAGTGCTTGATCGCGGTCCCATCGTCGGTGAACCCCGCGCTATCTCGCCAGACCCGCACCGTGCGGTGTTGATTGGTGTGAGCGCCACGGTGCGGAGTGTTTTGCGCCCGGCGCTGCGAGCCGCCGGGTTCGATGTGGTCGAGTTCGCCGCGATCGGCGAGTGCGTCGAACGCCCCGCGCTCATCGTGGTCGAGGCGGAGCACGACCCCCGGATCGTCAGCGCCGTTCGCGCGGCATTCGGCTCGGCGGACGCGCCCGCGATCATCGGTGTCGTGGGTTGGTGGAGCGACCACGAGCCGGAGGTCGCCCGGCTGACGGACGCCGTGTTGCACGTTCCCCTGCGCGACTATCAGGTGCGCGCGGTGATCAGCGCGTTTCCCCTCCAGGCCGGCAGCACGGGCGTACCAGTCAGTATGATGAACTGACCGGCGTATCGTCCGGGCAGCCGTTCGGTGACCCCGTGGCCATGGACGGCGTGGGCACGAGCGTGGCGCGTGCGCCGCGCCCGCGCGTCGCCCCACGCCACTGCCGCGCGCCAAGCGGCGCCTGTTCTTCAGACGCGCTCGCCCACATCCTCATGCTGCCATGTCACGATCCCGTCGATGATGGTCATTTCGACACGCGTCTCCGGGTCACCGGGCATACCCCGAAGAACGGTCAGGTCGGCGCGCATTCCCGGCGCCAGGCGGCCGGTGTCATCCTCGTAATGCGCGGCGAACGCGGCCGCGGTGGTGTACATGGCCAGCGCATCCATTGGCGCGGCCGGAATGCCCGGTAGGACGCCGCCGTCGCCGCGGCGGGTGATAGCGGCTTGGATCGCCGCCAGTGGCTCGGGTGAGGCGACCGGGGCGTCGGAGCCGGCGGCCACGCGCACACCGGCGCCGTGCAGCGCTCCGACCGCGTACAGGTGGGGCAGATCGGCGGCCGTGACGTGCCGCCGGTAACGCGCGGCGCCGCCCGGGAGAAAGCCGGGGTTGCTGACGGCGACGACTCCCAAGGCCGCGATCCGTTCGGCGAGGTCGGGCGGGCAGACTCCGACGTGCTCGATCCGGTGGCGGAGACGGGCCGTCGCCCTGGTGTTACCGGCCCGCTCGAACGCGTCGATCACCTCCGCCACCGTGCGTCGTTCGACGGCGTGGATCGCGACTTGGCGCTGCTGGTCGGTGCAGATGCGGATGATGCGACTCACCGCGTCGCCGTCGGGGACTGGCCGCTCGCCCGTCTCGCGCAGTAGCAACTTGATTGGTCCGGCCGCGCCCGCCCGCTCGTCGCCCGCCGCTCGGTGAAGCGATTCGTGCCATCCCGTGGCCGGCGCGAGCAGGCGCGGACCAAACCCCGACTCGGCGGTGAGGTCCATCAAGAATCCCGCCATGTCCGGGGTGTTGGTATGAGTCATGTCTTGCACGGCGGTCACGCCCGCCGCCACCAGCCGCCGGCCGGCTTCCTGCATGCCGGCGCGCAGCTCCGCGCGGGACAAGGGCGGCACAACGCGCGAGACCAGTTCACCCATCTCGAGCAACAGGCCGGTCGGTTCGCCATCCGTCAGGCGACGGTCAATCACGGCGCCCGGCGGCTCCTCGGACGTGATCGAGATGCCGGCGAGCGCCATCGCACGGCTGTTGAGTACGATGGCGTGCCCTGACCGGTGCACCAGCCGTACGGGGTGATGCGGCGCGGCCGCGTCCAGCTCCCATCGAGTCGGGTGGCGTCCCTCCTCGAGCGCGGATTCGTCATAGCTGGCGGCGCGAACCCAGGCGCCCGCGGGTCGGTGCGCCGCGTCGTCCGTGATCAGTCGCGCGATGCCGGCAATCGAGCGTGCCCGCGCGCAATCGACGGCTCGAATCGCGGCGGCGTACGCGGCCAGGTGGATGTGCGCGTCGATGAATCCCGGTACGACCGTCCGGCCACCGCAATCAATGACCCGTGCGCCCGCCGCGGCGGCGGTACGGCACTCCGCATCGCTGCCGGCCGCCACGATACGCCCACGCCGCACCGCCAGCGCCTCCGCGATGGGGCGCGCGGGGTCCATCGTGATCACACGCCCCGACAGGAGCAATAGTTCACCCGACATACGCGCACCACTCCTCGGGATTGGGAGAACTCACGCACGTCCCGGTAGGGGCGACCCGGTGGGGGTCTCGCTCGCCCGGGCGCTGCTCGCGGCCACGGGCGGCTCACGGACTCACGGGGTCGCCCCCACAAAGGCGCACCACCCACACGCCGGCGGGGCGGTCGGGTGCGGCCATACGCGGCTGACGCCAATCCCCGCATTCCCAAGAGCAAGACGTTCACCCACGCTCGCGGGATTTAAAGCAGGACCCGTGGATGCGAGACTCATGTGGTCTTCCGCCTGATTCTGCACCGGAACGCCCCGCCCGGTCCACCGCGGGGGCGGCTGACCCCGCGCTGCTATAGGCGGCTATAGGAGCAGGCTCACCAGCGCATGTCCCGACAGGTGGACCGGCCGTGACGCGGACCGACCGCGGCCATAGATAATGAAGTGGACCTAAAGGAATAACTGTGGCATGATGATGAAGCAGGGGAGACATGACACAATGACGCGGAAGCATGACGCGCTGACAGGCACGGCCACACTGGAACCGCCCGTCGCGGAGGCCACACCGGCGCCGGGGCGGACGCGCCCGCGTGTTCAGACG
>JBBQJF010000460.1:0-3745 GCA_038325665.1 Dehalococcoidia bacterium
TCATCCTGGACGTTTTCGTCCGCCAACCATCTCATCAACCAGGAGCCAGAAACTCGAGATCATCATCGCGGAGCGCATCGGCGGCATAGGTAAGTGCCGCACGCACATCATCCTCAGTGATACGCGGGTACTGCTCTGCCGTGGCCCTGACGGCGCCCGTGACACCGAGTGTGTCGAGGATGGCTTCAACGCTCACACGAGTGCCGCGGATGCATGGTTTGCCCGCGAGGACATCGGGCCGAGATTCTATTCGTTTCACCCATGCTGGCTTGGCGCTCATGAAAGGCCACCCGTCCCATAACGTGTCAGTTTCTCCACAACCATGGCCCATTATAGCTGTCTATGCGTCACCCGCGACCGCGTCGATCGCCTTGGCCAGGTCGATATCTTTCTGGCTGAGTCCGTCGTCGAGGTGCGAATAGAGTTCGAGCCGGACGAATAGATAGTGGTGTAACTGAATGTTTGGGTGATGGTCGTGCCGCTCGGCGATGTCGGCAACACGATTGATGAAGCTGATCGCGTCCATGAACGACGCGAAGCGCAGGTCGCGATAGATGCGGGTGCGCTCCACTACCCAGCGTGGATGTTGCTCCAACTGGTGATAGGCGTCCTCGGGCGTGACACGGGTGCGGTCCACGACAGATCTCCCAAAACTCGGCCCGCCCAGCGCGTCGCCATCTGGCGCACCGGCGATCGTGGCAGGACCACGGTTCGACAGCCGTCGCATGGATCGCCCACGACGCACGGCCGGCCCATGCCTACCCAACAGGCTCCGCGTCCGTCCACTGGGGTTCGGCGCCGGCGCCGGACGCGGCGGCGCGTGCCGGGTCGTCGTAGTTACAGAAGCGCACGTCGCCGGTGGCGGTGTCGAGCACGGCGAAGCTGAGGCGGTAGTTGTTGCGTGGGTCGCGGGGGTCGCCGGCCGAGCCGGGGTTGATCAGCATCGTGCCGTCCACGCGGTGGGCCATCTGATAGTGGGTGTGGCCCATCAGCACGTAGTCGGCGTCGAAGCCGGCGAAGCGCTTAAGCGTCGGGCTGGTGGGATAGATGTACTCCCGGTGCGGCTCCCATGGCGAGCCGTGTACCACGAAGAGGCTCTTGCCATTCACGCGTGTGTTGATCGTGTGCGGCTGCTCGGCGAGCCAGTCCAGGTGGTCGCGGTCGATTCCCGGCGCCGCGCGAGCGCGCACACCATCCGCGCTGAGGAAGGTTTCCTCATGGTTCCCGAGGATCACATGCGCTCCGGCCGCGCGCAACTCGGCCACCACTTCGTTCGAGAAGCGGTATTGATAGATCGCGTCGCCCGCGCAGATCACTTCGTGCACCGACCCCATCAGCGCCAGCCCGGCGCGCAGCCCGCCCGCGTTGCAATGGATGTCGGAGATGATGCCAATCTTCATAGGTGTTCGCTATCAGCTATCAGTCTTCAGCGTACATTGGCCTGCCGATCCAATACTCCGCTCCGCCGGCTCACTCACTCGTCATGTCTCAATGCGATCATTGAAGCCCGACGTGTGGCCGAATTGGTGCGGCGACTATGCGACAAGTTGGTGGCTGATACCTGATGGCTGGCGGCTGGTCGCTCCTTACTCAAAAATGGAAGAGACCACTTCTTCGATGCTGCGCTGGACCTCGGCGTCATCGGTCAGCGCCCACACCACGCCGACCTGACAGGCACGGCGGGGGGGAATGCCCTTGGTGATCAGCTTACCGGCGTAAATGAGGAGGCGCGTGGAGACGCCTTCGCCGAGGCCGTGCTCGCGCAGGTTTCGGACCTTCTCACCCAGCTTGGCGAGGTCGAGCGCGATGGTGGTGTCCACACCCGACTCTTTAGCGATGATCTTCGCCTCTAGGTCGCGCGGCGGATAGGTGAACTCGATCGCGATGAACCGCTGCCGGGTCGAGTGCTTGAGGTCTTTGAGCGCGCTCTGATAGCCGGGGTTGTAAGAGATGACCAGCAGGAAGCCGTCTTTCGCCTCGATGATCTGGCCGAGTTTCTCGATCGGCAGAATGCGACGGTGGTCGGTGAGGGGGTGGATGAGGACGGTGGTGTCCTTGCGTGCCTCCACCACCTCGTCGAGGTAGCAGATCGCGCCCGCCCGCACCGCGCGGGTGAGCGGTCCGTCAATCCAGCGGGTACTGTCGCCCTCGAGCAGATAGCGCCCGATCAGGTCGGAGGCGGTGAGATCCTCGTGACAGGCGACGGTCACGATCGGCATGCCCGATGGCGACATCGGCTCGTCATCGCGCTCGCCCTCTTCGCGGAGAAGCGTCATCGGCCGCCCGAGTTGGTAGGCCATGTACTCGACGAATCGTGTCTTGCCACAGCCCGTGGGACCCTTGAGCAACACCGGCAGCTTCTGCTCATAGGCGGCCCGGAATAGCTGTTCTTCATCGCCGACCGGCTCGTAATACGGCTCATCAACCGCCGCGTATTCCTCGACCGCGTACACGCGGTGCGTGTCCTGTTGGGTGCTCACGATGTCCTCACTTCAACCAATCAGCGATCGGCTCCCACATACCGGCCGGTACACGTCACGGGCGCTAGGCCAATGCCGCGCGGTATTACGTTGATGCGGAGCCGGCACGTTCGATCAGCGATTCCCATTCTGCGTCAACCTGGGCGCGCGCCTCGGCGATGGTGCCGTCATTCGTGATGATCAGCCGCGCGTGCCCGGCGCGTTCGTCGTTAGAAAGCTGAGCGCGGATGCGCGAGCGTCCATCCTCTTCCGACAGACCGTTCCGGCTCATCAGTCGGGCGAGTGCGACCGGCTCCGGTACCTGCACCACCCAGACCTCATCAACGATGTCGGTCCACTTCGCCTCGATCAGGACCGCTGCCTCGACCACCACCACCTCGGCGCCCGCCGCCCGCGATTCCTCGATTCGAGCGCGCATCATGTCTTTCATGCGCGGCCAGACAATGTCCTGCAACTTCAGCCGCTCGTCCGGGTTGGCGAAGACGATGCCGCCCAGCTTGCGACGATCAATCTGGTCAGCTTCACCGACGATCTCGCGACCGAAGTGGGCGACCAACGCCTGCCAGGTATCGGTGCCGGGCTGGTAGGCCTCGTGCCCGACCTTATCGGCGTCGATAATCACGGCGCCGCGCTCGCTGAGCGCTTCGCTGATGGTACTTTTGCCGGCGGCGATGCCCCCGGTCAGCCCGATAACACGCATCCAACCTTCTCCCGCCGTGACTGCCCGCGGCAGACGGTGAGGCGATCCTACCAATGGGACCGGCTAGGGGCAAATCTTGTGACCGAATGGAGGTCGCACAATTCGGCAGTCTTGTCCGTGCGTGTCTGCCGCGTCATCGCTCCTCTCCTGCCGTGCCGGCTCCTGCACTGTCGCCGGTGGTGTGCCTTTCCCTGGCGGCGTGAACACCACTACCATACCAGACATAGAAAACCGCGAGGCCGATTCGCAACCGGTATGGGGGCGGCGCGATGACACATGATCGTAAGCGTTCAGCCGTCCGTCATGAGCGGTCGCGACCGCGCGACTACGGTCCGTGACCATGGCGCGGTCGTGGGCGCTGCTGGCGGGTTGTCCTGACGGTAAGCCGGCAATTGATCGCTGAACACTGACGGCTGAACGCTTCCACACGATCAAACGCGGGTGTGGCGCGCGAGTCGCGTACGTACACCCGGTTCGGTTCTCGAACCTCCCGGCGGAGAAGGGGACCACGGGGAAGTTATTCCCGCGAGGAGTTGACTATGCTGACTGGCAAGACGGCGGTGAT
>JBBQJF010000461.1:0-3732 GCA_038325665.1 Dehalococcoidia bacterium
ATCTGACTCCACTCAGAGGGTTTAGCAACCCTCGATGTCCACCGTCGCCGGTGGGAAGGGCGACGGGAGCGACGCCGGCCGCCGTGCCGCGGCGGCTAGCTGGCGGGACCTTCCTCGATGGTGATGGTGATGATCTTGTCACCGGGAGGCGCGTTGGGAGTACGTTCTGGGTTGCGCGGCGTCAGTTGTTCGAGCACCTGCCGGCCGCCGATCACGCGCCCGAACACCGTGTCTCTGCCGTTTTGGTTCGGAAGTGACTGAAGGGCGACGTAAAACTGGGCGGTGACCTGCCCGCTGATGTTGCTGCGCGCGAGTGCGAGTGCGCCCTCCTCGTGTGTGAGCGCGTTCGGCTCGACGGGGAGCTGGTATCCGGGCGCCGTCGCACCCGCTTCGCCCGCCTGCGCGATGAAGCCAGGAATGACACGGCTGAACGTTAGCCCGTCGTAATAGCGGTTCCGGGCAAGGAAGACAAAGCTGTTTACCGCTTGTGGCGCTTCTTGGGGCAGTAGTTGGACACGGACCGGACCCTTTTCCGTCGTGATCACCGCCACATATTGCTTCGCGGGGTCAATCGCCGTCTCCGGCGGCTGCGCGTACTGACGGACCACTGGCGTCGGCGTCGGAGCGGCGGTCGCGGTGGCCGAGGCGTTCGGGCCGGCAGTCGCTGTTGGTGATGGCTCCGGCGTAGCGGTCTGAAACGTGCGCACGTCCGAGGCGTTCTGCCGCGTTGCACCCGTGCCCACCAGAGAAAAGAATGTACCGCCGATCATTGAAAGGGCAATAATCCCCATACCGGCGTATACGATACGACGGTCATGGAACAACCGCCACAAAATGCCATGGCGGTGCGGCCGGCTCTCGTAGCCGGCGGCCTTGAGCGGGTCAAACTTCCGTTCTCGTCGCTTGCGTTGCTGACGCCTGTTCACGGCTGATCACCATCCTTCCTGCACCGGATGCGCCATGCCGTTCTCCACGCGCTCGGCCATCGGTCGCCCGGACCACACATGGGAAAGGACGGGCTTTGCCCGTCCTGCACGATCGAGCGCGTTGCTGGTACCCCCGGCAGGACTCGAACCTGCGCCACCGGCTCCGGAGGCCGGTGCTCTATCCTCTGAGCTACGGGGGCGAACGCCCACCTCATGCTAGCGGATCGCGTGCCGCCATTCAATTGCCAGCACGCGGCGCTACAACGTGTCGAGTGGACTGGCATCTCTCGAAATCTAACCGCTAACATGACCGCCAGTGACGGATCTGAACCTGAATTCGCGGATCGCGGATGCACCAGACATCCCTCAACTTACAGGGAGGGTTGGGTGCGAGGCGCCGGGTTCGGAGCGCGGCGGCCATGAAATCCTCCACGCGTGCCTCATCCTTCCCACCAATGGGTACACCCCGCGCGGTAGAGTCGCCATAGGCGTGGCAGTCTATGCTGAATGTTGATGGGCGGGCCAGGCTCCACGGTGGACAGATGCCCCACGGACGCACGGATGGAGTGACGGCATGGATTGGTTCAGCTCTGCCGAGGCGTGGGTAGGCTTGTTGACGCTATTGTCACTCGAGTTGGTGCTCGGCGTGGACAATGTCGTGTTCATTTCTATCCTGGCCGACAAGCTGCCTCCCAATCAACAGGCGCGTGCCCGACAAGTCGGGATCGGTCTCGCTGTTGTGACACGTATCCTGCTGCTGCTGTCGATCTCATGGGTCATCGGACTGACCCGACCGCTCTTCACCGTGTTCGGTCACGAGTTCGCCGGTCGCGACCTGATTCTGATAGGCGGTGGACTGTTCCTTCTCGCCAAGGCGACCCACGAGATACACGCGAAGTTGGAGGGCGCGGAGGAGGGCACGATCGAGCGCACCGCTGCCTCGTTTAGTAGTGTAATCGTCCAGATTGTGCTGCTCGACATGGTGTTTTCGCTCGATTCCGTGATCACCGCTGTTGGTATGGTCGAAGAAATCGCGGTGATGGTGATCGCGGTGGTGGTCGCCGCCGCTGTCATGTTGACCTTCGCGGGCGCGATCAGCGGGTTTGTCCATCGTCACCCCAGCCTCAAAATCCTCGGACTGAGCTTCCTGATGTTGATCGGACTGACATTGCTGGCCGACGGCTTCGGGCAGCACATCTCGAAGGGTTATGTCTACGCGGCCATGGGCTTCTCGCTGCTCGTGGAGGTGTTAAACCTACGTACGCGCCAGCGCTCCCAGCCGTTGTCGCTTCGAGAATCGGTCATCGGTCGTGGTAGTTCTACCGACGCGGAACTGGCTGGCGCCGGCGCCGTGGAAGCAACCCCACGGGGTCTGAGCTAACGGACCGCGTCAAGCCGTCCTGAACCCCGCGCGCTCCGCGTGGACAGTGTGCGACGCCCCAGAGATTTAACGTTCGTTTAGTGTGCAATTAATCGGACTCCCCTCCATTTCGGCGCCGTCGCGCGACACAATGGGGGAGCAAAGGGGTGATACGTCGATCTAATCGACCACGGCTGGCGCCGGTTGCGCCACATACACCGCACCGAGACGGCACGCGGGCGCCGGTTGGATAGTTAGGGAGGAACGTCATGGTGAAACAGATGCGCATGCTGCCGTCGGTCGTCGCCGGCCTCGTGCTCGTGGCGGCCGCGGCCGCCTGCTCGGATGACTCATCAAAGAACGGCGCGGCGTCCGATCCGGCATCGCCGCCGGCCGCGACCGGTGCGGTGGCGACCGCCTCAAACGCCGCCACCACGACCGCACCGCTCGCCAACGCCCAGCGCGGTGGCGAGATGATCGTGCCGGAGCTGGTCAAGCGGGTACGGCCATCGGTGGTGCGCGTGAGCGCGATAGGAACTTCGGGGCGGCTGGCGCAGCAGAGCGCCGGCACGGGCACAGGCTGGTTCGTGGACGAGCGGGGATACGTCGTCACGAACAATCATGTCGTGACCTTGGGCGGCGGTCAGCCCGCCGGCAGCTTTAAGATCGACCTCGCGGACGGCCGGACGCTCGACGCGCGGCTCGTCGGGCGCGATCAGGCCACCGACCTCGCCGTGCTCAAGGTCGAGGACAGCGGGTTCGCGGCATTGCGCTTCGCTGACCCGCGCACGGTTGAAGTGGGCGGTGATGTGGTCGCGGTCGGGTTCGCGCTGGACCTGGGCGCGACGCCCACGGTAACGCGCGGTGTGGTCAGCGCCAAGGACCGGGTGATTCAAGAGACCATCGACGGGACCAGCCAGAGTGTGGAGATCAGCGGCGCGATCCAAACAGACGCCGCCATCAATCCCGGCAATTCGGGCGGACCGCTGTTGAACCTCCAGGGAGAGGTTGTCGGCATCAACACCGCCGGGCTGTCAGGCGGCGCCGGCCGGCCGGTGCAAGGCATCTCGTTCGCCGTGTCCGGCCAGGTCGCCCAGCCGATCGTCAAGTCCTTGATCGACACCGGTCAAGTCCGACGCGGACTGCTCGGCATCCGGGTCCAGACCGTGGACCGCGACATCGCGCAACTCCGGCGTTTGGCGGTCAATGAGGGTGTGCTCGTCGCTGCCGTTGATTCCGGTTCTCCCGCCGACCGCGGCGGTCTTAAGACCGGCGATATCATCACGAAGGTGGGCGACCTCGACGTGAAGAACACCGGCGACCTGACAATCGCCCTGGCGCGATACGGCCCCGGCACGCGCGTGAAAGTGGAGTACAACCGCGCCGGTGACGCCCGCTCGGCCGAGGTGACGCCGATCGAACGCGCCAGCGATCAGTAGCCAGGCA
>JBBQJF010000462.1:0-3720 GCA_038325665.1 Dehalococcoidia bacterium
GTGCGCGATGGCTGATGCCATGCGTTATGGTCCGGCCGTCTCACTCCGATACACGGTTATGCCTCGGGACGAGCCGGCCCCATGCTATGATCGAGCCATGACGATGACAGACGGACACTCTGGTAGGTGGGGACGGCCGCGATGACGAAGCTACTCGATGAGGCGTTCGCGCTCGCGCGGGAACTGCCGGAGGATGTCCAGGATGAGCTGGCGGCACGCATGATCGCCGAGTTGATCGAGGATGACGCGTTCGACCGGAAGATCGCCGCGACGGCCGGAAAACTCGACCAGTTGATTGACACGGCACTGGCGGAGGACGATGTCGGCCTGACAGAGGAATGGAAGCCGATCGAGCGATGAGGTCGCGTACTACCCGGAACTTCCGATCTCTGCTCGAACACCTGCCTCACCACGTCCGCCGCCAAGCTGATGCGACATACCGGCTGTTCAGTGAGAATCCCGGTCATCCCAGCCTGCAATTCAAGCGGGTCCGTGACGACCGACCTCTCTATTCGGTGCGCGTGGGAATTCACTACCGTGCGCTGGGCTACCTCCGTGACGACGGCATGTTGTGGATATGGATTGGTTCGCACGCCGACTACGATTCCGCTATCGGGCAAATGTGAGCAGTCGCGCCGAGCGAGGCATCGATCTGGCGCGCGAGTACAACCTGATCAATAACTTCATGTGGGCGAACGACTACCCGCACCAGGAAGGGTCGTGGCCGCACCCTGCCGCCGCGATCGAGCGCACGATGGGCGATCTGACCGACGCCGAGCGCGCCCGCATCCTCGGCCGCAACGCCGCCGAGCTGTTCGGCTTCAAAGTCCCGGACTCGGCGCGCTAATCGCGGTGCAGTCGCCGTGAGATGGCCGGACCGTGGGGCATGGTACATGCCGTACGCCCTGGTCCGGCCGGGCGGCTTTGGTACGCGGAACGGCCGTCGTCTGGCCGACCGCACGCTGGTGAGCGGAGCGGTTTGGCACCCGGCCGGTGGGGCCGCCGGGATACCGTCTCACAAACGCCCGTTTGGACACACCCACCAAGACCGTCTCAAAACGTCGAATCTGGCGGCTGGCACGACGAGTTGTGCGACGCGTGGGTGGTCTGTGTGCGTGGTGTCACCCCAATTGTGCGCCGCTGCCGTGGCGCCAGCTCAGGCCTCACCTCCTACGCCAGTGTCTCGATACGGACAGTGCCTATACCGCCATCCACGATGAGCGCTTGACCGCTGGTGATCACCGACGTCCCCGTGACCGTTCCCACCACACACGGGATACCGTACTCTCGGGCCACGATGGCGCAATGACTGAGGATGCCCCCGGTGTCCGCCACCACCGCACACGCGACGGAGAACACCGGCGTCCATGGCGGCAGGGTCATCTCACACACCAGCACCTCGCCCGGCTCCACCGCCCACGCCTCTTCCAGGGAGTGCGCCACCCGTGCCCGGCCCCGCGCCACACCGGGCGATGCCGGGGTGCCGCGCAGCAGCGTGGCCGTACTCGTCGCCACGGGCGGTGTGCCGTCGACTTTCATACAGGCGGCCAGGAACGGGTCGAGCGGTCCGTCCTCCGGCGGGTCGCCGAGGGTGAGCGGCGGCGCAATGGTGGCCCAGTGCGCCAGCTGGGCCTGGCGCTCCGCCACCCGCACGCGCAGGTCCCCACCGCCGAGGCCGTGTGGGAACTCGTCGGTGAAAAGCATGAAGACATCCTGTGGCGCGGCCAGTGCACCGCGGGCGGCGAGCCGGCGACCGATCTCGAGGACCGACAGGCGCATGACGGCGTTGCCCATCTGGTCGATGTAGAAGTTGTGGTCCTCGTCGATGACGGTGTACGGGCGCGCCCGTGCGTACAGCTCGTCGAAGCGTGCCGTGAGCTCCGGGTACGGCGCCAGCCGCGCGTGAGCACGGGCATGCAGCTGCTCACGCAGGCTGGCCGCCGCCCGCAGGCGCTCCTCGGGGCCGCTATCGTCGTCCACGGCCAGATAACCCCGGATCGCGCCCAGGGCACCGCGCGGGTCGTCGCGCCAGGTCGGTTCGCTCAACTCGAGCACGCCATCGCGGCGCCAGCCAAACTCGTCCAGATAGGTGGCAATCGCGGCAAGGAAGGTCCGCCCCTCACTGGTGGTGGCCAGGCGGGCCGGGAGTTCGCCGGGTGCGGTGTCCGTCACCAGCCGCGTGAGCGCGCGACTGGCGCGCACCATGCGGCTGAGCCGCCACAGCCCTACCTGTGCGTCGAAGGAGCGGGTCGGAAAGCCGTGCAGCAGCAGGAACGGCTCGGTCGGGTCATTGGGCGCCAGGTGTTCCTGGTAGAAGTCATCCAGCTCGCTCGCGCAGATGTAGGAAAAGACGATGCGCCCGTGCGTGTGCCAGCGGGCTACCAGGTCACGCCGCAATTCGGCGAAGGTCGTCAGCAGTTCGTCATCGGTGAGGGCGCCATAGTCAAGGCCGCGGGCACGTTCCAGTCCGGGCAGCATGGCAGGCAGCCACTCGGTCTCCCACAGCTCACCGATGTGGGGCAGCACGGGGGCGAGCCGCTTTTGGTGGCGCGCCATCCGTTCATCAAATGTCTCGTCGCCCAACGCGAACGGCACGAAGGCGATATAGCCGTACGAATTCACCACCCGCATCGGGATGGCGAACGGGTAGGCGAACTCGGCCATCGCCGCGGTGATCCCGTCGGATAGCGCCCCCAGCAGCACCTCCTGGGAGAGCGGGGTGAGCGGTCGCGGGCAATGCACCCGGTCGAATTGCCAGAAGCCCTCCAGGTCGGTGGGGACGGGGAAGTCGACGGTGGTGGGCACGGTCATGAGAGAACCTCCTGGTGGCCGCTGCGCGATGCACACGTCACACGAAACGAGCGGACGCGGCGCGTCCGCCAGGGACACGACTGACGATACGGCATGAGCTACGCGATGGCGGGTGGGTCGGGACACTGCACCCCACGGGCGAGCATCGCAATCGCCCACGCGACGGTGTCGGCGGCCTGGTCCGCCGTCAGGCCAAACTCATCCTTGAGCCGCCAGAGGGTGTAGCGACTGAAGAGCATCGACACCACCTGGACCAGTTGGTCGCGCTCGTGCCCATCGAGGGTGGCGGTCACCCGCGAGAGCGCCCCGGCCACGGCGTGTTGTTTCTCAGGAATGTCATGGGCGCGGCGCAGCTCCTGGCCCAGGCCGCTGGCATAGGCGGCATTCACCACATCACCCAGCGCGTCGAGCATGGGGAATTCGCGGTGGACCAGCGCCACCAGTTCCGCGAGGTTCCGAGGATAAGGGTGCGGGAAGGTACCGGTCTGGTCCGAGATATGGGCGCCGAGGGCAGCGAGGAGATCCCGCTTAGTGGGGAAGTTGCGGTAGACGGTGCGGATCGAGACTCCGGCCTCGCGGGCCACGGCAGGAACGGACAACTCGGCGGCGCCGCGGGCCATGACCCGCAATAGCCCATCGAGGATGAGGGTGCGGGTCTGGGCGGCCTGCGCGGCGCGGCGGTGGTTGGTATACGGGCGGACCGCCCGAGCGGACGTCGTGGTATCCATGACACGCAGTATGCATTCACGGCACGGTACATGTCAACACCAATGGCCGCGGCACACAGGGCGATTTAGTTTTCCGAGGGTTGTGTCGGGAGTAAGCTTGGCGCAGCACGCGGGAAGCGGAGGTGGCGGATGGAGACGGCAGACCGGTCGCTGCTGGCGGCGCTACGGACAATTCCGGACC
>JBBQJF010000463.1:0-3702 GCA_038325665.1 Dehalococcoidia bacterium
CGTCGCATTGGACGACCACTGGAAAGGACTACATCATCATGCGTCTGATCAACTTTGTCCCACGCAACGCCCGCCGCTGGGCCGCGACCCTCGCCGTCGTCGCCGCCGTCCTCGCGGGGGTCGCCTCGCACGCGCGGCCCGCCGCCGCGGACAGCCCGCCGGCGCCGCTCGGTCTGCCAGTGTACCAGCTCGCGTACGTGGACTTAACCATCGGGACGACCTATATCAAGGACTTCCAAAACGGTCCGTCGCTGCTGTTCGAGGTGAAGAATGTTGGCAACGTGAACTCGAAGCCGTTCTGGGTGGCCGTCAAGTCCGGCGGTGGCGTCGTACTCGAATGGTTTAACCTTCCGGGCGGTATTGTCGCGGGCGGCACGGTGCTGCTGTTCCACCACATGCCCGACTGCCCACCAACAGGTGGCGAGGTGCGCACGATCGTCGCCGACGCCTCGTATGTCGTGAACGAGCTGAAGGAGAACAACAACACGCACACTGCTGCCTACAGCTACCTGGGCGACTGCATCGCGACCGGTTTCAAAGTCGGGAACTAAGGTTTCGTCCCGGAGTACCTGTCCCCGTGCGAACCGTGACCCGCGTTCAGTCGCCGGACGCTCTCGGGACAGGTATTCCGTGACGGGTTGCCGGAGCGACCGGCAATGGGGCAGGGGTAGTCTCTGGCGGCGCGCTGCCTTCCTCGTGAGCCATGGCCGGTCGGGGCGGTCCCCTCATCGCCCGCCGCGCAGCCGGGGGTCGAGCAGGTCGCGCAGGGCGTCGCCGAGCATGTTGAAGCCGAACACGACGATGGTGATTGCCAGGCCGGGGAACAGGGCCAGTGTCGGCCGCTGGACCATGAAGGCGCGCGCCTCGCTCAGCATCCGCCCCCACGATGGCGCCGGTGGCGGGATGCCCAGACCGAGGTACGATAGCGAGGTCTCCGCCAAAATCGCCGTGCCCAGCCACACCGTCGCCAGCACCATGATCGGGCCAAAGATGTTCGGCAGGATGTGACGGGCGATGATCCGGCCGTTGCCGGCGCCGATCGACCGCGCCGCTTCCACGTACGCGTTCGACTTGACTCCCAGCACCGCCGCGCGGATCACACGCGAGTTGGCGAACATGCCGAGGATGCCGAGCGCGAGGATCAGTTGGAAGATGCCCGCGCCGAACACCGAGACGAGAACCAGCAGCAACACCAGCGACGGAAAGGCCATCGCCGCATCAACCACCCGCTGGAGACAGGCGTCGATCCAGTGGCCAAAGTAGCCGCTGAGCACGCCGATCACCGTCGCCAGACTCAAGCCGATCAGCATCGCGCCGACACCGGTATAGATCGACACGCGCGAGCCATGCACGATCCGGCTGAATACATCGCGGCCGAACTTGTCCGTGCCGAGGTAATGCTCGCGGCTCGGCGGCAGGAGGATCGCCTTCTTGTCGGAGAAGTCGCGCGAGTGGGTGGCGATCAGCGGCGCGAAGATTGCCACCACCACCACGGCGAGCACGATCAGTGCGCTCACCACACCGAGCGGCTTCTCCCGCACGAACCGGCGCAGCAGCACCAACCACTCCGGTGTGGCCGCCACGCGGGCGAGGGAAGAACCGGGAAGCCCGTGACTGCCGGGGGCGTCGCGGCTGACTTGTACATCTCGCGTCATTAGCAGTTCCCCAGGCGTGATTGTGCGCGTACGGGCCGGTCAGGTTCCCAGGCGGATGCGCGGGTCGAGAAAGCCGTACGACAGATCGACGACCAGATTCATCACCACCACCAGCAGGCACTGGAACAAGGCAATCCCCTGGATCACCGGGTAGTCGCGCAGCCCCACCGACTGCACCAGCAGCCGGCCCGAACCGGGAATGTTGAACACCGACTCGATGATCACGGTGCCGCCCAGCAACGCCGCCAGTTGCAGGCCCATGATCGTCACCACCGGCACCAACGCATTCTTGAGCGCGTGCCGTCCCACGACGGCCCAGCCGCGCAGCCCCTTCGCCCGCGCCGTGCGGATGTAGTCCTGGCGTAGGACTTCAAGCAGCATCGTGCGGGTCATGCGCATCAATGAGGCGGAGAACGCCAGCCCCAGCACTAGCGCCGGCAATAGCAATTGCTGGAACGAGGCAAAGGGATCAGCGCCGAAGCCGGCGTAGCGCAGCGGCGGCGAGTATTTGAACCAGATTGACCCGTAGACCACGATCATCGTCGCCACCCAGAACGCGGGCATCGATAGCCCTAGCACCGCGAACGACCGTCCGAGGTAGTCGAGCGGCGAGTCCTGCTTGACGGCCGAAAGGATGCCGATCGGTAAGGCAACGCACAAGCTGATGATCACCGCCAGCACCGCCAGCCGCGCGCTGACGGCGAACTTTGTCAGGATGTCGCTCCGTACCGGGTGGCCCGTGAACAGCGACTCGCCCAGATCGCCCCGCACCACCCCGCCCATCCACTCGACATACTGCACCGGAATCGGCCGGTCGAGTCCGAGCTTTGCCGCCAGTTCCTCGCGGTCGGCGGCGGCCAGCTTCTGCTCTCCGAGTAGGATCGTGAGCACATCGCCCGGGACGAACCGCACCATCCCGAACACGAACACGGAGATCAGCAGCAGGGTCGGCAGGAGCATCACCACCCGGCGAAGGATATATTGCTGCATCGTTGCAGGCCCTCACTTCTGGCCGCTCTCGCACGAGAACCTACCCCCGGCAGGCCGGGACCGGGCTGCACGGGAAGGGGTGCAACCCAGCCCGTCAGTTCAGATACAAACCCTTTACCCGCGCGTGCATGGTTGGAGCCTGGACTCACGGATTTGGGGAGAACCGCACGCCCCTCCCCATTGCAGGGGAGGGGCCGGTGGAGAGGTGGATCGCACTGCATTATCCGATCCAGGTTTGCGTGAAGTCCTGGCGGTCGATGATGCTGGCAGGCGGGGTCATGATCCCGTGGACCTTCGGGTCAATCAAACGGACAGTGAAGCCGGCGCCGCCGTGCCAACCGTGCGGAACCTGGTCAATCAGGTAGCGGCTGGCCTCGCGGCAGATCTCGGCGCGCTTCTGCACGTCGAACTCCTTCGCCTGCTTGTCGATCATCTCATCGGCCTTCGGATCGACGTAGTTGACGTAGTTGCGCGTGCCCTTGCTGTGGTGGTAGAGACGCAGATTGGCGTCAGGCTCGGCCTCGACGATGTAGCCGGTGCCGAACGCCTCGGTCTCCTTGAGCGATTCCGCCTGCTTGTACGCGCCCCACTCCAGGACCTTCAGATCGACCTCGATATTGAGGTGCTTCTTCAGGTCGGGAATGAAGGGCTCGATGTCGGGCAGGTACTGATCGGCTGTCTTGGCGCCGATCTTGAAGCCGTTGGGGAAGCCGGCCGCGGTCAACAACTTCTTCGCCTCGGCGATGTCCTCGGCCTTGGGCTGGCGATAGCCGGGCAGCTTTGACAGCTCGGCCTCGGTCAGCGCGTACGGTTCGAGCACTACTGGAACGGGCGAGGCGTACAGGCCGTTCTCGCGCGCCCCGTACTTGGCCGCCAGCATCGCGTCGCGGTCGAGGATGAGGTGGATCGCCCGCCGCACGCGGATGTCGTCGAACGGCTTCGCCGCCTGGTTCATGCCGAACTCGTACAGCACCACACTCGCGACCTTCACCTGTTGCAGCTTGGGGGTGCTCTTGAGGATCTCGGGCACGAACCGGATCAACTCGTTCGAGTAGGA
>JBBQJF010000464.1:0-3677 GCA_038325665.1 Dehalococcoidia bacterium
CGCCAGATCGTCGACCGGCTCCGAACCGATGGACACACTGTTTCTGCCATGACTGCCATGGCCCCGGGCAGCCCAGATGATATTGTGCTGAGACTTGCAACTCAAGAAGGGGCAGTGCTCCTGACGAACGATCTCGACTTCGGTGAACTCATCTACCGGCTCGGCCAACCAACAGTAGGTGTCGCGTTGTTGCGCTTGGGCGGGCTATCTACTCGCCTCAAGGTGGAGGTCGTTGCCGCGGCGGTCCAGGACCATGCGGAAAGCCTGCTCGGCGCGTTCAGCGTCATCACGCCTGGAACGGTTCGCATCCGCCGCAAACTATCATAGCGTGCAGCCGGCGACGTTCTACCAGCGACCGTACGTGAGGAGAACACAATGCCCGCCGTCACCACCGTGCTCGGTCCCGTCGATACCGCCGACCTCGGCGTCACGCTGATCCACGAGCATCTGTTGATCGGCTGGCCGGGGTGGGAGCGTGATCCGTTCGTCACCTTCGACCGGCGGGAAGAGGTCGACAAGGCGGTGGCGCGGCTGGAGGAATTGCGCGGACTGGGCGTGCGCACCTTCGTCGATCCGTGCCCAATCGATATCGGTCGCGATGTCGAGTTCGCGGCCGAGGTAGCGCGGCGCTCGGGCATGCACTACGTCGCGGCGAGCGGCATGTACAAAGAAGAACTGGGCATGCCGACCCACTTCCGCCAGATGGATGTGGACGCGCTGGCCGAACTGTACATCCGCGAGATCACCGAGGGTATCGGCAACACTGGCATCCGCGCCGGAGTGATCAAGGTCGCGACTACCGCGCCGATCACCGAGCACGAGCAGAAGAACCTCCGCGCCGCCGCCCGCGCCGCGAAGGCAACGAACACGCGCATCATCACCCACACCGACAACGGCAGCCACGGGCCGGAGCAGGTGGACATCGTCGAGAGCGAGGGACTCGACCCCTGGCATGTGATGGTCGGCCACTCGGACGGCTCGGCCGACCTTGCCTACCACGACCGCCTGATCCGCCGCCGCTGCTACGACGGTATGGACCGGTTTGGTCTGGAGTTCATCCACCCCGACCGGCTGCGGATCGCGACGCTCGCCGGCCTGCTCGCGATCGGCTACGCCGACCGTATTATGCTCTCGCACGACGCCGTCGGCTGCTTCCTCGGTCGCCCGCGCGTACTGACACCGGAGCAGCAGGCGATGCGGGCGAAGTGGAACTACACTCACATCCACCGCGAGGTGCTGCCGCTGTTGCGCGAGGCGGGCGTGCGCCAGGAGACGCTCGATACCGTGCTACGGGATAACCCGCGCCGCTTCTTCGAGGGTCAGGAACTGCCCGCACCCGCCGACATCACGACGCGCACGGCCGCGCCCACTCATGGCGATCGGTAAGCGTCGCGTCGGTGGCGGACGTGATGCACCAGTATGGTTCTGGTTGCCGTGTCGACCTCGAAGACAATACGATAGTCGCCGGCCCGGACGCGGTACAGCCGCTCCGCACCGGTCAACTTGATCACCTGTCTGGGGAAGGGGTTAAACGTCAACTCCTCGACACGCGCCAACACGCGTCTTCGCACGGCAGCCGGCAGGCGGTGCAAATCCTTCTCGACGGAAGGCTTGAAGGCGACGCTATACGATGTCATTCCCTTCCAAGCGTTGCTTCAGTTCATCGAGACTGATCGGTTCTTCATCCCGGCGCTCAGCCACGACGGCCAGGTCGTGGAGATCTTCAATCAATTGCTCATACTGCCTAATGGGCAGCAGTATGGCCGTTTTGTTTCCCCCGGCATCATACACATATTGTTCCTGGTGCACACGCATGCTCTCTCCCCTCTCCTCTGCGGTTCCCCTTCGCGCCGCCGATACACGCCTCGGCCCACGAAATTCCTTCATATCGCTACCTTCGGCGAATCGCCGCGCGTACGTTCCCCGCACGCCACCACGGAAGTCGTATTCCTCCAACATGTCGTCATCGTGACTGCTCTCGTCGATCTTCTCCATACGCGGTCCTCTTGCGCCGTTTCGCGGTTCGGGCGCACGCAAAGGTCAGGCTCATGATAGCGACCCCACACTCCTACCACTGCTCCAGCACGCGGAAGATGGCGCGCGTGCCCGATAACATGGCGTCCAGGGGGATACGCTCGTCAGCCGAGTGGAACAGGCCCCAGAAGGGCATGTCGTGCGCCAGCTTGACCGGGGCAAAGCCATACGTCGGCGTGCCGAGTCGGGCGAAGTGACGCGCATCGGTGACGCCGCTGACCAAGTACGGCACGACCGTCGCGCCCGGGTCCAGTTCCTCGATGATCGGCTGGAAGCCGTGGAAGAACTCGTTGATGGGCGCCTCGGTATGGCCGGGTAGGTGGCGCGGTGTGACCTCTGCGTCGTCGCCGATCAGGGCGCGCACCTCCCGCATGAACTCCTCCGAGGTCTGACCGGGAAGCAGGCGGCCATCGACCGTGATCTCGACCGAGCCGGGGATCACGTTCGACTTGTAGCCCGCCTGGAGCACCGTCGGCACGGCGGTGTTGTGCAGGATCGCCTCGAACATGCGCGCGTCCCGTCCCATCTCCGCCAGCACCTGCCCCGTGCGCCGTGGGTCGAGCAATCCCAGCAGTTCCGGCTGCGCCCGCGCTACCGCGCGCACGAACGCCTCCGCCACCGGCGTGACGTGTAACGGCAGCCGCTCACGGGTGAGGCGCGTGAGTACCTCCGCCGCCTTTGCCATCGCCCCGTCGCGGATCGGCTGTGAGCCGTGGCCCGACGGCCCGCGCACGGTGATGTTCAGGCCATGCCCGACCTTCTCCGTGACCTGGATCGGGTAGAAGCGCTGGTCGCCGATGTAGAGAGTGAAGCCGCCGACCTCGCCCAGCGCGACCTCGGCCCGCACCAGGTCCGGCTCGTTGTCCACCAGCCAGCCGGCGCCGAGCAGGCCGCCGGTTTCCTCATCAGCCATCGCCGCGAAGATTACGTCTCCCCGCGGTCGCGCCCCCATGCGCTTAAGCGTCAGCAGCGCCATCAACTGCATGACGACCGTGCCCTTCATATCGAGCGCACCCCGGCCCCAGATGCAGCCGTCCGCGATCTCGGCCGAAAACGGCGGGCGCGACCATTCGGTCGGGTCGGCCGGGACGACATCGGTGTGTCCCTGAAGCAGAATTGGGCCGCGCTGCCCCGTGCCGGCCAGTCGGGCGACGACCGATGCGCGCCCCGGCGCCGGCTCGAACATCCGCGGCTCGAGGCCCTCCCGCGCGAGGATGCCGGCCAGGTAGCCGGCGGCGGCGCGCTCGTTGCCCGGCGGATTGGTGGTATCGATGCGTAGCAGGTCGCGCAGATACCCGACCGCCTCGTCGCGCACCTGCTCCCATGAGATATCGGGCATGTCGTCCTCCATATAGAGGGATTGGGAAGGGGGATCTTGGGTTCAGTATGGCAGGGCGACAACCAGCGCCCAACTTGGTAGAGGTGATGAATCTGTGGCGCCCCTTGACAGCCAATCCGGCCAGCGGGAAGATGCGGTCACAAATATAGAAATGACTGGCGTCCCTGTGCTGGGACCAACGTCGCCACCACGCGCGTGGCTACCGAGGTCGCGGCACTTTTGCGTTCCGGGGGCTTTCTAGTCGGGTTCGTGGTGGAGGAAGCACCACCGCCATGAAAGGGAGCCGGCCTTTCAACCGTGTCCC
>JBBQJF010000465.1:0-3672 GCA_038325665.1 Dehalococcoidia bacterium
CCTGATCGACCTGATGCTCGACCCACGGGAGTGGACAGCGACGGAGTCACTGCTCGGATGGATGCTGCGCGACCTCGGCCCGCACCGGCCGGTGTACGCGGTGACAGCAGAGTACGCGCGACCGGTCGCCGAGCGCTTGGAAATGGCCGGCTTCGTGCCGGTTGGCGACTATGCGCTGCTGGCGAAGCGCTTGGCGCTGCTCGCTCATGTCAGATGGCCGGTGCGGGCCGCGGTCAAACCCGTCACAACCGTGTAGGATAACTCTATGCAGCGTGAAATAACCGATGATCTCGACGCCCTGCTCGATGTCCTCCCCGACTACATTTGCCGCCCCCTGCGGTCGCGTGACGACAGCTACGAACTGCTCGAGATCGTGATGGATCTCGGCCGGCTGCCGGAGGCGCGCTATCCGGGCCGCGAGGCGGCGCTGAGCGATACGGAGATCACCGAGGCCGACATCGATTTCGTGGTGTCGCGCATCGGCGCGTTCGGCGACGATAACCGCGCCGGCATCGAACGGACGCTCCATCGCATCTCCGCGATCCGCAACCGCCGTGGCCGCATCATCGGCTTGACATGCCGGGTCGGTCGTGCCGTGTACGGGACGATCGCGATCATTGACGATCTGGTGCAGGGCGGCAAGAGCATCCTCTTGCTGGGCAAGCCAGGGGTCGGCAAGACGACGATGCTGCGCGAGACCGCGCGGGTGCTGGCCGACGACATGAACAAGCGCGTGATTATCGTCGATACCTCGAACGAGATCGCGGGTGACGGCGACATCCCCCACCCGGCAATCGGCGCGGCCCGCCGGATGCAGGTGCCGACGCCGACAGCGCAGCACGCGATCATGATCGAGGCGGTGGAGAACCACATGCCCGAGGTGATCGTGATCGATGAGATCGGCACCGAGCTGGAAGCCTCGGCCGCCCGCACCATCGCCGAGCGCGGTGTACAGCTCGTCGGCACGGCGCACGGCAACGCACTTGAGAATCTGATGATGAATCCGACCCTCGCCGACCTGATCGGTGGTATCCAGTCCGTGACACTCGGCGACGACGAGGCCCGCCGGCGCGGCACCCAAAAGTCGATCCTCGAGCGCAAGGCGCCGCCGACATTTGACGTGATTATCGAGATTCAATCGTGGCGGCGAGTGGCCGTCCACGAGAACGTGGCCGAGACGGTCGATGCGTTGCTGCGCGGCTATGACAATCCGGCCGAGGTGCGGGAACTCTCCCCGGACGGTGAGGTGTTGCGCTCCCTCCAGCGGCCGGAGCGGTCCGAGCCGGCCCGGATGGATCGCCTCGACCGGCGTGGGCGCCCGCCCCGCGCCGAACGCGAGCAGGGCGGTTCGCCTGTCGTCTCGGTGGGACGTGACGGCGCCGGCCAGCGTCGAGTGCTGCCCTTTGGCATTGCTCGCAACCGGCTCGAGGAGGCAATCCGCGTCGCCGCTATCCCCGCGACCATCGCCGACGACCTCGACGACGCCGATTTCGTGATGACGTTGCGGAACTATTACCGGCGCAAGCCCAGCGTGCTGCGCGAGGCCGAGGAACGGCAGATACCAATCTACGTGCTCAAGAATAACACCGTCGCCCAGATGGAGCAGTCGCTGCTCGCCATGCGGGAGACGGCGCGCACCCGTGATCCCATGACCGAGGTGCTCCGCGAGACCGAGGATGCGATCAGCCAGGTCAGAAGCGGCGAGCGCGCGATCGACCTTCCGCCGGCCAACGCCTACATACGCCGCCTCCAGCATCAGATCGCCCAGCGCTTCAACGTGCAATCGCGCAGCCAGGGTCGCGAGCCGCACCGCCACGTCCGTATCTATCCCGAGCCGGGCAGCGACGATAGCTTCGGATTCGATGGGTAGCATGCGACGATATTCTGTCGCGTTGACGGCGCCCGCCCGGCTGGCATAGCGTGGAGTACAGTGGGTGGGTCCGGGAGACGCGCCGATATGCCAGTACAGGGTTCATGCATCCGTCCGCCGGACCTTGGAGGTCCGGCGGACGTGAACGACGCTTCGCGGCGCGATGCCATCTTCGTCACCCTCGAAGGCGGTGAGGGCGCCGGCAAGAGCACGCTCGCGCGAGTACTGCTTCACCAGATGCGCGCCGCCGGCCGGCCAGCGCTCGTCACGCGCGAGCCGGGTGGCTCCTCGCTGGGAGCAATCGTCCGCGAGCTGATCCGCAAGCCGGCGCTGGCCCGCCGTTTCTATGCCGTGCTCCACGACAGCTCCGCGTGGGAACGGGTGTCGCCGGCCGCCGAGCTATTGCTGTTCGCCGCTGACCGAGCGCAACATGTCCACGGTCTGATCCGGCCCGCGCTTGTCGCCGGCACGAGCGTGATCTGTGACCGTTTCGCGGAATCGACCCTCGCCTATCAGGGATACGGCCGCGGCCTGCCTCGCACGCAGCTCGATCAGGCGATCTCTCTCGCCACGAACGGTCTCCGTCCCGACCTGATCATCCTGCTCGATGTGCCGGTGGAGGTCGGACTGCGGCGTAAGCGGGGCGAGGCCGGCCGCGACCAGATCGGCCAGGAGACGGTGGCGTTTCATGAGCGGGTACGGGCGGGGTATCGCGCGCTTGCCAAGGAGGAACCGGGGCGGTGGTTGACGCTTGACGCGACCGGTTCGGCAGATGGACTGGCATGTCGTGCGTGGGACCGGATCAACGACTTGTTGAGCACTCGCGCTACGACAAGTTCTGGATGATCTTGCGTAACGTGTCGGAGAATCGCGCTAGCTCGTCGTCAGCGATACCGGCGACGGCCTCGCGATTGGTGGTATCGGAGAGAGCGGGCAGCACGCCATTCAAGGCTCGACCGGCATCCGTGAGATAGACGCTGATCACCCGACGGTCCTGACTGTCACGACGGCGGTCGACCAGGCCGGAGGCCTCGAGGCGGTCAACGATTCCGGTCATGGTCGGACCATCAAAGTATGATCGCTTCGCCAGCTCACTCAGCGGTAGTCCGTCCTGTTCCCATAGGGCGACAAGCACACCCCACTGCGGCGGTGTGACCCCATGCGGTTGGAGCTTCGTGTTGAAACGGCGCTGGACCAATCGCGCGGCGCTGTTCAACATCCAACCGAGACTGTGATCGAGGCTCCCGGACACATGTGGCTCCTATGGCTGCCAACGCCCTGCATTGGGTACTACGGTAGCGCAAGAGTAAGGCGCTCGTCAAGCGTACACAGACCGTGCATCCCCAAACATGAAGAGGTCGTTCCAGTCATTCGCGAATCAGTTCAGCACGACCTGGTCATATCCGGCTGGATTGCCCCGCGCTCTCAACCGCGTCGCCAGCCACCGGCGGGACCGCGACCGCGATGCGCGGTTCCCGGGACAATTATGCACCGGAAGCCGCGCGGCCATCATCCTGGCCAGGGCGCGGCACCCCTGAGCCGCGTGTCTGTACCTCGCCGTGGGTCGCACGCGTTTTGTCCCCGTGATTGAGGCAATCGCGGGCAAATGCTACAATCAGTCCTGCCGCGGGCGCTGCTCGCCCGCGGATTTTGTGCAGATCGGGTTCCATGCCGCGTTCATCCGTCACCGTGCGCGTCCCCGCCACGTCGGCCAATCTCGGGCCGGGGTTCGATGCGCTTGGGCTTGCTCTCGAGGTCACAGGTGAGGTGACGGTCGGAGATGGCGACCAGCACGGGGCGCT
>JBBQJF010000466.1:0-3655 GCA_038325665.1 Dehalococcoidia bacterium
GCCGGTGATGTGCGCGGTGGTCGCGACCCCGATATGACCGCACTGCGCGGTGGCATCGGCTGGGATGAATACGTGAAGAAGGCCGGGGCCGGCAAAGCCTACGGCTGGGGCAATGCCGCCGTCGCGTTCATCGAAGACCGCGCCGGCTTCGTGGGTGTACGCCGTGTCCTTACCGACACCGAGGGACCCAACACTCTCGGCCGCTTCGACGACATCGTACGCGATGTTACCGGCCTCGGCCCTGCCGAGTTCGACGCCGCCCTCAAGCAGTGGGTGGTGGATAGGTCATAGGTCACGGATCACAGGTCACGGATCACAGGGAAACGGCGAAACCGCGCGGCTTAGAGCTAAGCCCATTTCCTTATGACCTGTGACCTATCGCAGGCGGTACACGAAGTAATCCTCAATGCGCTGGTCGAAGACGTAGTCGCGGGTGAGCAACTCCTGGAAGGCGGCGAAGCGTGGCACCCATTCGGCGGAGTCGTCGGGCCAGCCGGTGATCCAGCGGGCGTTTTCGCCGCGTTGGACCAGGATATAGGCCGGCCGGCGCGTCTCGAGGTCGCGTACGAACTCCTGTTTCCACGACTCGGGCGCAAAAGTCGGCATCAAGGGAAGTAGCGACAGAAAGCGCGAGGCACTCTCGCGGCCGGCGCTGAGGTAAAGGTTCGGGTCGTAGCCCCAGACGAAGAGGGTATCGGCGGGTCGGGTGCGCGCCCGGATATAGCTCGCCACCTCCTCGGATGCCTTGTATGAGTAGGCGCCGTGCCCGCGCAGGCCGAAACGATCGATGTAGATCTGGCGGTACGCGGGGTCGCGCAGATAGTGCGCCGAATCGCGCCACTCGCCCAGCCACGGATCCGTGATCTGGGGTGTGAAGAAGAGCAGGCCGCCCACCCCGGCTGCCGCCAGCGCCGTCGCGCCCGCCCGTGCGAAGCGTGCGCGCAGCTCATGCCAGACCTCACGGAACGTCCAGGCGGCGAGCAGGGCGGCGAACGGGACGGCCAGATGCCAGTGATACACGAAAAACTTGGCCTGGATCACCACGGTCGCCACTGCCACCGACAGCAGCAGCGACACGAGTCGTACCCCGCGATCGGCCCGCAACGCTCCGCCAACGAACACCGCCGCGAGCGCGGGCGCGCTCAGCAGCAACCGTGATGCAGCGAACCACATCAGCGAGCCGCGCATCCCGGAGAGGAAGTTCCCCGGCGTCAGCGCGTCCCACGAGTATGGTCCTCCCAGTCGCGCGTACTGCCCGGCAAACCGAAACTGCGCGTAGAGATACTCATCCAACGCGCCGCCCACCGCCAGGTACAGCACCGTGGCGGCGACGACGGCGGCCGCCCCCCCAATCATCAACACGACGCGCCGCGCGGCCACCTTTCGGTCAGTCGCGCCCAACAGATCTCGCGCGGCCAGCGCCGCCGGGAGCAGCGCCACCACCGGCCGGAACTGAAACGCGAAACCGAACAACCGCCCGGCCATGAATGTGCCACGGCCGGCAGCGCCCCGCGGCTCCCTGTCCCACATCAGCACGCCGATCATCACCGGCAGCACCATGAAGCTGTCGGGCTGGGCCATATTCCAGTAGCCGGAGGCGGTCGCGTACGCCATGCCGTACAACCCGCCCGCCAGCGCACCGGCGGCGCGTCCCCACAGATGCCGGCCGAGCGCGTACACTGCCGCGACCGTGGCGAGCGTCCATAGCATGTCGAAGGCGCGCACGCCGCGGAACTCACCCGGCAGACGGGTGGCGAGGGCGTACAGCCAGAAGATTCCGGGCGGCTTGACATCCCACACATCGACGTACAGCGTCTTGCCGTGCGCGAGTTGGTCGCCGATGTACGCGAACAGCGCTTGATCGGGGCCATAAGGAAAGTTCAGGGTGGGCAGTCCTATCAAGAGCACCACCCCGAGGGCGGCCACCAGCGGCCAGTGCTCACGCGCGAGGCCCGCCAGAGATGGCCGCGCACGCGCGTCGCCGGTCGGTGCGCTGGTCAATGTTCGCTCGCTGAGCCGCGACAAAGCGCTCCTCCACCACAACTCCGGCCCCTCATGGGTAGGGACACCGTGCACGCTCGGCGTTGACAATACAGCTACCATCGCCCAGCCCGGAGCGCCGGCCGTCACGGTGAGCGCTCTGATGCGGACGCGAGCGGGCAGATCACCGACGGGCCGGCGGCCGCACCGCGCGAGACGCCGTTCGCACAGGTCGGCGTGCCGCCGTCTCTCATGACCGGCGTGTAGACCGCCCCGCGTCAATCATGCCTGAGCGGGGCGGGCTGGTCCATGTCTGCATCGCGATCGCGGGTCGCCCGTTGGGGGGGAGACGGTGCGGCGAGTCGCGCCAGGGCGTGCCGGGATCGTGCGGGGAATCATGAGGCGGCCTCACTCCCTCCCTGGCCACGACATGGCGCGGCCACCCGAACGGACGGCGACCCGTATACTTGAGCCGTGCGACATCTACTCCGTGCCCTGATGCTGGTCATCGTGGTGGCCGCCACCGGCTCGTGCGCCGACAAGCCACTGATCCACTTCGAGAACTTTCGTGACGACCGCGTGGCCGTCCACATCGACGGCGACCGCGTGCTGATCCTGCGTCCGCACACCGCCGAGGGGCTGCCCTATCAGGTGGCGGCGTGGACGTGGCCGCGCGTGATCGAGGTGCGCGACGAGCAGAACCGCCCCTTCCTAACCTTCCGGGCCAGCGCCGGCGACCTCGCGCTCCAGCACTGGCGGGTTGACATCCGGTGAGGTCGCCGCGCCCGCGCGCCCGTCCACACGGCGTACCCACAACCACGCGGCGGCGGGCGGTAGCGTGATCGCCGCGTACGACAGCAAGTGCATCGGGTACCAGTCGGCGAACGGGTCGGTCGAGAATCGCGCCCGCGTCCACGTCGCCCATAGCAGCACACTCATCGCGCCGAACGACAGCGCCAGCACGGGCGCCAGCGCCTCGCGTCGTCGCGGGACGGCGGCGGCGAGAGTCAGCGGCCACAGCACGTACCACGGCGCGAAGTATGGCGCGGCGAGCAGCAGGAAAGCCACTATCGCGCGTGCGCCGGTCGCGAGCAGCCGGTCCACCGCCGCGCCGGTCATGCGCCACAGCAGGAGCGCATACGCTGCCAGAAAGGCCGCGCGCCCTGTCCATAAGGCCACTGTTTCGGCGGCCGGTCGGTCAAACACTTGCATCAGTGCGCCGCGCAGGACGGCCGGACCAGAGGCGGTGAAGTAGCCCCCCTCGTTCAATGAGGCGCGGAAGGTATTGCGCCCGCTCCAATACGGGGCATAAGCAGCGACCGCGAGTAGGGCCGACGCCAGCAGCCACGGCGCCAGCGCGATCAGCGACATGCGCGCGACGACGGCCGCCGGCAGATGCTCGCCCCCCGGGCCGCGTGCCGTCTGCCGGGAGCGCCACCACCACACCAGCAGGGCCGGCGCGACGAGCAGCGCGGGGAACTTGACCAGCGCCGAGGCGGTGAGGGCAACCAACGCCGGACCCGGCCGGCCGCACGCCAGCAACCACGCCGCCAGCGCCAGCAGACAGACCATCACGGCATCGTTGTGGCCGTTGCCGGCCACATGCCAGATCGCCAGCGGGTTCCAGGCGAGGACCACCAGGGCGAGCGTCCCCGACCCCGGCCGCAGTCGCTCC
>JBBQJF010000467.1:0-3654 GCA_038325665.1 Dehalococcoidia bacterium
GCGTCCGTCCCGCCGGCGAATGATGAACCCGCTCGCCGCGTGGACATCCCCGGAGAGCAGCACCACCTGTCGCCTCGGCGCGCCGGTTTGCCACTCAAAGAGCGCGTCAAGGAGCGCGTCGCGGCTCTCGACAAAGGCCCGCGAACACCAGCGGTCGCGCACCTGGTCGCCGCTCTGGCCGGGCATGCGGTCGAACACCTTCGCCATCCACCGCGCGACGTGGGCGACCGGGATGCTGGTAACGACGAACAACGTCTGCACGGTGCGGGCCTCATCACCGGCGAGATAGTCCTGCATCGCCGCCCACTGCGCCGCGCCCAGCAGTTGTCCGTGTTGGTAGTCGCGGGCGCCGCGCACATCGAGCACCAGAAAGCCGATGTCGCCGTGGCGAAACGTGTACTGATACGGCGGCGGTCCGACGGCGCCGCCCGGGTTGCGTGAGTGTTGGTATTCGCAGTATGCGCGGCAGGCGGCCTCGAACATGCGGTGGTCACGCGGTGTCTTCTCCAGCCGCGAACCCCAGTTCTTGAAGATGTCGTGGTCATCCCAGATACAGTACGTGGGCAACGCCTCCCGCAATGCGCGGAATCCCGTTTGCCCGAGAAAGCCGCGCGAAACCCGGCGGTAGGCCGCCAGCGCGACCTCCAACGAGGGAGGATGTTGCTCGTCCCCGGGCAGCCTGTCGCGGACGCTGATCGGCTCAAGCTCGTCGCTGTAGACTTGGTCACCGCCCAAGATCATGAACCGCGCCCGCTCGCGGCTCAGTTCCGCCACCATCGCCGGATAGATCCCCGCCGCGTCGCGCGTATGGATCGCGCCATCGTCGCCGGTCTCAAACGGCCGGTGACAGCTCCCGAAGCCGAACGTCAGCCCGGCGTGCGCCTCGGGCGCCGGCGCCAGCCGTCCCGTCAGACGCTGACCACTCACGATGCAGGTGAACGGCCGGTCAGGGGCGGGCGCCGGCAGGCTCACCTGCACGGCAGCCGTCCAATCGGTACCGGCCGACAACGGGACGGTGACGGACACCGGCTGCTCGTCATCAACCTCGAGGCGGGCCGTCACGTCATGGAGGCCGGGTCCGCGAACCCACACGCGCACGCTGCCGCTATCGACGGCGCCGAGTTCAACGGCATGGTTGAGTTCGCCGTCCGGGAACAAGTTAGTCATCCGCATCCTGGATCGGTAGAATCGTCGGGCCTCGCCCGCGGAAGAGTATCACACGGGATAGATTCATACCCGCGCGGGGTCGTGGGCAAGACGGGCGTCGCGGGCCGCCCAGACGCGGAGGCCACCGACCACCAGCAAGACGGCGAGGCCGAGCACGACGAGGGTGGCCCGCTCTCCAATCGCATCGGCGAGCAGGCCCACCGGCAGCGCCACGAGGCTGCTGCCGCTGAAGGCGATCATGATGATCGACATCACGCGCCCGTAGTACGCCGGCTCACTGCCCCGCATCACCAGCGCGTTGTTGAGCGTCTGGAAGGCGCTGAACGCCCCGCCGACGATGAACATCGTCACCAGCGCCGCCACGAAATTGGGCGCCACCCCGGTGAGGATCAGCGCCACGCCGATGCCAACGCTGCTCAACAGGAGCAACCGCGACGCCAGCGGTGAATCCGCCATCGCCGCGACCGCGAGACTGGTGATCAGCCCACCGACCGCCGAGACGCCGAGCAGCACGCCGTAGGCGCCGGTGCCGATGCCGAGCGACTCACGCGCGAACCCCGGCAGGACCGTCATGTACGGGAAGCCGACCAGCATGATCAGCAGGAACCCAAGCATTAGGTGCAGCAGCGGCGGATTCTTGACGACGTGCCCGACGCCGAGCGCGACTTCCGTCATCATGCTTGGGCGTCCGCCGCGCTGGCTGCTGGTGGGCGGGAGTTGGAGCAGCATCGCCGCGACGACCACGAAGATGCCGGCCATGACGAAATAGGTGCCGGCCGCGCCCACGATCCGCCAGCCGAGCAGCACGCCGGCGATAAATGGCCCGACCACGCGCGTGAGATTGTTCGCAACCTGGGTCATCGCGATGGCGTTGCCGCGGCGATCGGCGTCCACGAGATCGCCGACATACGCCTGCCGGGTCGGGCCGATAAACGAGAACATCATGCCCATGATGAACGATCCGACCGCGAGATACAGCACACTGATGTGGTCGGTGGCGATCAACACGCCAATCGTGAACATCGTCAGACCAATGATCGATTGGCAGATCAGCAACAGGAGACGTTTGGAGAGACGGTCGGCGAGCGCCCCTCCGAACGGCGCGAGGATGAGCATCGCCAGCCCCTGGCCGAACATCACCAGGCCGACGGCGCGATTGTTGCCAGTAAGGTCGAAGGCGACCACGCTCTGCGCCGTGGCCGACATCATGAAGGCCACGCCGGCGAGGGCGGTGCCGATCCACAGTACGCGAAAATCGCGGATCGTGAAGGCGCCAAAGGTGCTGCCCACCCAGCGCGATGCCGCGCGGCCCGAGGCCGGTGGCGCACCGGCGCGGGTCGTGTGGGTCGTCGGCAGTTCGCTCATTCAGTCTCACCATCCAGGAGACATCAATCAGTAGGGCGCCGTGGGGGAACCGAGGCCGGTGTGCCCGGTCCTTACCATGGTACGCGAGAGCGCCATGCTGAAGGGAGCGGATGTGCGGTCCCACGCCCAATCGTCGAACCGTGAGCACCGGCAGGCGCGAGGCTGTATCCTCGCACCTGCCGGTGGGCCGGGGCTACGTCTTTCATGCGAGCGAATCGCCCCCTCCCGGACGGAATCGGGCGGGTTGGCCGCTGAAAGCTACCCGTCGAACACTGACACGAGGAGATAGCCATGCCGCGACTGACCGTCAACGGGATTGGCGTCCACTACGACGAGTTGGGCAGCGGACCACCGCTGCTGCTAATCAGCGGGTTGGGCGCGAACCGGCTGAGTTGGACGCCGGTGCTACCGCTGCTGCAAGACGCCTTCCGTTGCATCACGTTTGACAACCGCGGAACCGGTGAGAGTGATGTGCCCCCCGGTCCCTACACGATCGACCAGATGGGCAACGACGCCGCCGCGTTGATCGATGCGCTTGGGGTCGCCCCGGTCGCCGTGGTCGGTTGGTCGATGGGAGGTTCGGTGCTCCAGTCGCTCCTGATCAATCACGGTGACAAGCTGCGGCGGGCGGTGCTGTTGAGCACGCTGCCGTCGTACACCGACCTGCAGCACGGCTGGCTCGATTCGCTGCTGACGCTGCGTCGCTCGAACCTCGACCCACTGGCGTTGAGCATCATCGGCATGCCGTGGGGCTTTACCCCGCGACTGCTCGCCGACCACCCCCGTGCATTCAAGGCGGCGCAACTCGCCTCCCGAAATCCATATCCGACGCGGGTCGAGGGGTTCGAGGCGCAGGCGGCAGCGATCCGGGTGTACGATTCGCGGCCGCGCCTGGGTAAGGTCACCACGCCGACGCTGGTGCTGGCCGGCGCGGAAGACGTACTCACCCCGGTGCATCAGTCGGTCGAGATCGCCGAGCTAATCCCCAATGCGCGTCTACGCGTGTTGGCGCGCGGCGGTCACGCGATGGTGGTCGAGTACCCGGAGGATACGGTTCACGCGATCCGCGCATTCCTGATGGAGGAGTAGGCGGAGGAGTAGGTGTGATCGCGGTACGGTGCG
>JBBQJF010000468.1:0-3649 GCA_038325665.1 Dehalococcoidia bacterium
GTGCTGTCGGCCACGTTCGACTGGCCGGATATCCTGCGGGAATCACCGGACGCGATTCTCACCAATTTCCATGACGGTGGAACCTCGCTGATCTGGACCTGGTTCGCCGTCGCGTGGTCCTATTTTCTCCTGCTGTTCCCCGTGATGCTGCTGCAGCGGGTGCTCGACCGCGAGGATACCCCCTACCTGGCGACCGCGACGTTCATCGGCGCGGTGGCGGTGGTCGCGTCGCTTGTCGGGTTCTTACGCTGGGTCTTCGTCGTTCCCGGTCTGGCGGCGATGTACGCCGAGCCGGCGGCGTTCGCCACCACCCGTGAGGCCGTGGTCGCCGCGTTCAGCGCCCAGCATCAGTTCGGCGGGGCACTGCTCGGTGAGCACGTCGGGCAGGTGCTCTCCGTCATCTGGACCGTCTTGATCAGCCTCGCAATGCTGCGCTCGCCGTTGGTCAGGCCATGGCTGGGCTGGTTCGGCATCGCCGCCGCGGCCGTCTATCTACTCAATCAGGGTGACATCCTGGCAACCGTCATACCAGGGTTCCCGGTGTGGGAACCAGCCGGCCTGCTCGGCAGCGTGCTGTGGGCGGCGTGGCTGGTGTTGACCGGCGCCTCCCTGCTGCGAACGGCGGCCACGGCGCCGGAGACTCGTCGCGCTTCCGTCTCCGCTGTCGCGCCAATGGTATAACCCGGCGGCGCTGCCCCGCACTTGCACTCCATGGTTGATCTCTTCCTTACACACGGCGGGCGTACCTGCCGCGCCACGCGGCTCATCCGCCTCTGTCGTGGAGGAGCCATCTGACGACCACCCACCAGCCCGCCGCCGGGTCCAGCAGGCAGTTACCTGTCGTGTTCGGCGGCGGCCCTGCTGGCGCGGCGGTCGTCCGCGAACTGCTCGCCCGCCGCCGCCACGCTCGCGCCGCCAACCGGAACGGTCACGCCCCAATTGCTCCACGGGTCGAATCGCGCGCCGGTGCGCGCCCGATCACGTCATTGGTTCACCACGCGCATAAGGATATCCAGGTGGTCACGGGCGACGATATCGGGCGCGAACTGACCGATCCCGGCGCGGTTCGCGTTCGCCATCCGTTCTTGCAGCGCGGGGTCGCCCAGCAAGCGCACGATCGCGGACGCCAGCGCTGCCGGATCGCGGGGCGTCACGAATAGCGCGCTCTCGCCATCACGCAGGTGGTCGGCCGCGCCGCGGATCGGGGTGGTGATGATCGGCAGGCCGGCGTGCATTGCCTCGAGGATCACGGTGGGGAAACCCTCGATATGAAAGGTGGGCAGCACGAGCGCTGTCGCACCCTCATACGCCGCGACCAATGCCTCGCCGCTGAGATAGCCGGTGAGCGTGACGTGCGCACCCAGTCCGAGCGCCGCCACCCGTGCGCGGATCGTGCCTACCTCCGGCCCATCGCCAACCACGAGCAGGCGGCACGATGTGCGACCCACGACCGTCGGCATCGCATCGATCAGATCGTGGATGCCCTTCTCCCGGATCAGCCGTCCGACAAATAGCAAGGTCGGGGCGCCCGCGCCACGGCGAGCGGGTGATGCGCCCTCGCGCGGGGGCACGAACGGATTCCGCACGACGAAGAAATCGCCGCGCGGGTACACCCGCCGCCACGCGTGCTCCTCCTCCGACGACAGTAGTAGCACGCCATCGACAAGGCGCAGCAACAGCGTGGTGGCGACGCGGAATGGCCGCTGCCCGCGGCGATTCAACCGCTCCGGCTGACCGCCGTGGATCTGGAGGACGATGCGCGGAAAGCGCCGCCGAACGGCCAGCGCCAGCGCGATGTCGCGCACCAGCGTGTTCTCATCATGCGCGCTGTGGATCAGCAGCACGTCGAACCGCCGCGCGCCGCCCGCCCGCCACACGCGCATGATATCGCGCGACCGTCCGCTCAGCTTGTCGTGCGGCTCCTCATCATCCCGGCGGCGGCCCCATGGCAAGTTGACCACGGTGCAGCCCAGCCCGCGCAGGGCGGCGGCAAGCGCCGTCGCTACCGGCGCCACCGGCCCGCGCACCTCTGCACCTGGCATCAGCATCAAGATACGCAACGGAACCGCCTGACTGTTACAAACCGGCATCGGTGCGTCATCCAGTGTTCGGCGGTGGCCGCCACCACGAAAGAGAGCGCTCACCTGTCTGGGAGCGGCATTGGTGCGACAGCCGGGCAGGCATCATCGGTGGTGGATCGCGTCGCGGTAGACAGCGACCATCCCTGCCGCCATCACCGCGGCCGAGTACTCGTTCATAATCCGCGCCCGCCCGCGCTCACCCATCGCCCATGCCCGCGCGGGATGGTCGCGCAGCCAGGTGAGACGTTCGACCAGCGCCGTGACATCGCACGAGGGGATGATGAACCCGGTCTTGCCATCGACCACCAGCTCACGGTTGCCGCCGCTCTCGCTGCACACCACCGGCAGGCCGCACGCCATGTACTCCATGATCGCGTTCGAGCAGCCCTCGGCGTGGAGCGCGGGGTGCGACATCAGCACGCCGGCATGCGCCTGCCGTACGACACCAAGCACTTCCAGCCCCGGCCGCGCAAACTGTATGACCCCGCCGTCCACCAAGGCGCCGGCCTCCCGCATCAGTGCGGCGCGCGCGGGGCCATCGCCCACCGCCGCGAACCGCCACGACCCGGCGCGGTCGGTCGCCAGTGCGCGCGCCGCGGCGACGAATGTCCGATAGTCCTTGGCGGGGACCATCCGACCGGTCATGACCGCGGTGAACGGCCGATCATCCACGCCCGGCGCCGGCGGGTAGGGCGACTCGGCGCGCGCCGAGACGAACCCACATGCACGCCCAACACGCCGCTCCCCGGCGTCCGGCGCCGGCGTGTACGCCTCAGCCGCGCCCATGTCCGATGTGACCTCACCCGCCACACCAACCCCGGCGCCGGCCATCGGCGTGCAGTGCGACAGCCGTCGCGGATCGAAGCCATTGTGAACGACACGACCCCGCGCCCGGCCGATGCCGTACGCCTCCAATCCGGCGTGGCTGTTGGCGATAACTCGCGTCGCCCAGCGCATACTCAGCCGGGCGGCGCGACCATGATAGGGTGGTACCATCCCCATTCGAATTGTGCCGTCGATCACGGGAATGGCAAGCAGCCGGCAGACCGGCCCGGCCGCCGCGGTACACATCCAGCCCCATGAATGCACCACATCCGGCCGCCACTGGACGATCTCTCGCCACAGGTCGAATGCCGGCCGCACATCCCGTCGGGACACCCGCTCACGTACCCGCAGCGACACGCCCGCCGACCGGATCACACCGGCGAAGGGGCCGCCCGCCATGCTCCACACCCGCCGCTCCCACTCGGGCGGCAGATGCTCAACCAGCAACGCCACCTGCCGCTCCGCGCCTCCATTGCCAAGCCCATCCACCACTACCAACACTCGGCCGCCGCGCCTCGCCGTCACGTTCCGTACCCCCTCCCATTCCCGGCGGCGATGATACCACTCCCGCCCAACAGACCGCGCGAGCGTGCTACTGCCGCCCGCACCGGATCCGGCAACGGGTCCGCCTCCCTGCCGGCCGCCCCTACCCACAAGGCGTCGCACGCGGGCAAGCCTATCCGTGCTCACGTCGCGGGCAGTGCTGACGTCCCGCGCCCGTAGCACCAGGCATCGAACGCGGG
>JBBQJF010000469.1:0-3623 GCA_038325665.1 Dehalococcoidia bacterium
GGCAAAGACAACGTCGCCTGGTACAACTTCACCGGCCGGCCCGGATTCGGCTCCAACGCCGTCTTCTCCGGTCACGTCGATTGGTTCACCGGCGAGCAGGGTGTCTTCTGGTACCTCAAGGATCTGAAGCAGGGCGACGAGATCGTGGTGAAGATGTCGGACGGCATGGAACTGAAATACCACGTCACCCAGAGCGATACCTATTCGTCCGCCAGCGCGCCGGTGGGCGAGATCATCGGCCCGACGACCAAAGACGTCGTCACCCTGATCACCTGCGAAGGCTCGTTCAACCGCAACTCGCAGGACTACGACAAGCGCCGCGTGGTCCGCGCCGAGCGCGTGGCCTAGCCGCCACCGCATCGGAGCGCACCAATCCCCCGACCTCCTTCCTCCCGGCAGGCCGGGACAGGGCCGCGAGGGAAGGGGGCCGGGGGGTTAGGTGGCCTCGGGTGCTACCTACGCCACCACCCGCGCCGTGTCGTGCAACGCGTCGTTGAGCGCCTGGCGCAGCATCTTCAGCGCCCGCGCGTGGAGCTGCGACACCCGCGACTCGGAGACGCCGAGATGGTCCGCGATCGTCCGCATCGCCTGACCCTTGCGGTAGTACATCTGGATGACGGTCGCCTCGCGCTCCGGCAGCTCGTCCACCGCGTCAAGCAGCATCAGATGCGTCTCCGACGTATCGAGCGACGCCTCCGGGTCGGTCTCCGGGTCATGGTCGGCCAGCGACGAGAGCCACGAGTAGCCGCCGTCCTCGCCGTGCGAATCCTCGACGTTATCGAGCGAGACAACGATATGGTGGATATCCTGCATGGTGGTGCGCACCTTCTGAACGGGCACACCCAACTCGGCCGCGATCTGGTCGTCCTTCGGCCAGAAGCCGTTGCGGTTGGCGAGGTCATAGCTGACCCGATCGATCTCCTTGCCCTTGGAGCGCAGCGAGCGCGGCAGCGGGTCGAGCGTGCGCATCGCGTCCTGGATGGTGGTGCGGATGTGCATGACTGCCCAGGTGGAGAAGCGGACATTGAAGGCGGGGTTGAAGGTGTCCACCGCCTCGATGAGTCCCTCGGTGCCGTATCCCACCAAGTCGTCGTAATCAACGATCGCCGATGCGTTTGAGTGGCGCGACATCGAACCCGCGACGTACCGCACCAGCGGAATATGCTTGGTGATCATTGCCTCGCGGTAATTCTCGGCAAACTCCGCACCGACGCCCTCGATCGCCTCGGAGGCTGATGTGGTGGTATCGGTGACAATGGCACGTTCGGCACTGGCAGTCATCATGATCTCCCCAATTGGGCGGCTTGGACGGCGGGCCGTGCGCCGGGGATTCGTGGTCAGGCCCCGTGCGCCGTCTCCATATCGTTATTCTGGCCTTTACCGGTCGCGCCGTATCTAAGGAACGCTCGCGTGTGTCGCGCAAAAAACCCTTACGTGGGCGAGGGAAAACCCCTACATCACGGCAGGTGCACCCCTATTCGCTATTTCGACCGACTGCCCGGTCCGATGCTGGTGTGCTAGCCTTGGGGGGATGTTGTGGACGGGAGAACAAAGGATGCGCTGGAGATGGCTAGGGTCTGCTATGGTGGGACTGGCGCTCGCGCTGGCAGCCTGTTCAACCGAGGGGAACGGACCGGAGACGGCGACTCCTAATACGGACCCGTCCGCCGAGCACGGCGCGGCCGTGACGCCGGTCGCGGGCGCCTCGCGGCCCGCCGGTGCGCCTTCGTCCGCCGCGTTCTTGCCGGCTGCCACCTTCGAGACCTCCGCGGGTGGCCGGCCGGTGATGACGATGGAGGTGGCCGACACGCCCGAGCTACAAACCTGCGGCTTGATGCACCGTCGCGAGATGCCGGCCGACCAGGGCATGCTGTTCGTGTTCAGTGCCGATTCGTCCGGTCCGTTCTGGAACCGCAACACCTTCATCCCGCTCACCCTCGCCTGGATCGCCGCCGGCGGCACGATCGTCGAGTTGACCGACATGGCGCCTGTCCGTCCGGAAGACAACCCCCAGGTCAACACCTTCTATGGCCCCCGCGCGATGTATCGTTACGTGATCGAGGCGAACCAGGGCTGGTTCGCCCGCAATGGGGTCGCGACCGGCGACCGCGTCAACCTCGGCGATGCCCTGGCGGGCGGCTCCGGGGGCGCCATTCCGATATGCCGCGAAAAGGGAACCTAATGCGAGGTCAGGCGAGGGTGGTGGGTTTTCCCGCGCTGCCGGGCAACCCACCCGATCGCCCCTATCAGGACACGACCGGCATTCCGTCGTGGGGGCGACCCGGTGGGTCGTCCGCGCCCCGCGTGTATGTGGACCCATTCGCTCAGAACCGAACACGGCGCCGGCGCATGCACGAGGCGCGGGCAGCCACCAGGCGGCGGCCGGGATAGCGGGGTTCAGTTCCCGGCGACAGGGGCACGGGCGCCCCGAACGCGCGTGGCGGTGCACGAGATCATCCGGCCCGATCCACCCCCGGCACGGCGGCGCGCGCCAACGATGCACGCGTGGAGACGGCGATGCGAGCGCACCCACCATCCCGCGGCATACGCCTATTGCGTGGCGCCGCGACCCTGGCGGCCGATCTGCTGTTCCCGCGCCGGTGTGGCGTCTGTGGAACATTCGGCGACTTTCTGTGCGCGCCGTGCGTCGCCGCTCTGCCCACGCTCACGGGGCCGCGCTGTCCGACCTGCGCCGGCTCGCGTCCCCGTGGTGATGTCTGCCCGATATGCGCCTCCCTGGGTGGGCAGACGCTCGACTCTCTCACGGTCGCGTTCGCCTTCGACGGCGGCGCGCGCCGGCTGGTCCACCGGCTCAAGTATGAGCGGCTGTCGGCGCTCGCCGCGCCGATGGGGGCGCTGATGGCGGTCGTCCCCGGGTTAGACGAGCGCATCGCGGGCGGGCCGTCGCTCGGCAGCAGGTCGGTGGACCTGATCATCCCGACACCGCTCCATCCCCGCCGCCGGCGTGACCGAGGATTCAACCAATCGGCGTTGCTGGCGCGTGCGGTCGGCGCGCGTCACGGGGTTGCGGTCGACGTCACGACGCTCGCCCGCGTGCGCCACACCATGCCCCAAGTGCGAACATCCAGCGCGGCCGAGCGTGGCGCCAATGTCGCGGGCGCGTTCGCCTGTCACGGCCCGCTTGAGGGCCTCACGGTCATGCTGGTCGATGATGTGGCGACCACCGGCGCCACGCTGCGCGCCTGTGCCGCCGCGCTCCGTGCCGCGGGTGTCCGCGCCGTACACGGGCTGGTGTTCGCGCATGAAGATGCCGGCCGCGTGTCCGCCGATTCGCCCGTGTCGATCGAGCCGTCCATCGACGCCGGCGCTGGCGCCATCACGACGTGACGGCGATGCGCGCCGGCATCCCAGCCGTGCATGTAGGCCATCGCATCGGATATCTTCACCACATGCGTGGATGTGAGCACGCCCGCCACGCGCGCATCGAGCCTTGAGACCGCCCTCACAACGACGCGCACGCTAGCCCCTCGGATACGGGTATGACGTTGGTCACTCTGAATCATCGATATACATTCCCGGCGGCGCCACAATCGGCACGTCGCGCGGCCGCACGGTGATCGGGGCGCTGATCGCGACGGTGGAGCCATCAGTCGGATGGACCC
>JBBQJF010000470.1:0-3602 GCA_038325665.1 Dehalococcoidia bacterium
GACCTACCTCGGCTCGCGGAACTGCTGTTTCAGCTCTCGCTGGATGGTGAGTTGCCGGAATCCGGCCCGCGTCCCGTCGATGATGGGCAGCGGTTGGCGCTGTGCGCGCTGCAATCCGATCCGCGTTCCCGGTGCCTGGTGCTCGAGGCCGGCGGGCGGGTCGTCGGTACGCTCACCCTATATGTCCTGCCCAACTTGTCGCATGGGGGACGGCCCGCCGCGCTGGTCGAGAATGTCGTCCTCGACAGCGACGTACGAGGGCGGGGATTCGGTCGGTTGCTCATGCGGGCCGCCGAAGAGATCGCGGCGATGCAGGGATGCTATCGGGTCGCTCTGACGAGTAACCGCCGGCGTACCGGCGCGCATCGCTTCTACGAGGGGATTGGCTATGCCCCCTCTCATCAGGGATTCACAAAGTACGAGGGCGGAGGCTACCAGGCGCGGCGGAGCGGTCCCTCATCGGACTGACCTCGCCCGTGCCATGCGAGTCGATCCCACGTTCGGAGGCGGCGTCATGGGTTCGTTTTCCGAGTTCGATCACCTACACGATCACCTCGAGCGGATGTGGGACCGGCTGATGGGCGGTCCGCCCGGCCAGCCGCGCTTCCGGCCACCGATGATCGAACCACAAACCGACGTGTACCAGACCGGCGACGCCGTGGTGGTGATCATGGAAATCACCGGTATGCGTGGTCAGGACGTTGAACTAAGCATCAACGACGGCCTATTGACGGTGCGCGGCGATAAGCAGGAGCCGCACCATCACGGCGACCGCGTGTACACGCAGGTGGAGATCGGCCGGGGTCCGTTTGAACGCACTGTCGCGCTTCCCGCGCTCGTCGACGGCGATGCTGTCTCGTTGCGGTATGAGGACGGTTTGCTTGAGATCACGCTGCCGAAGCGCCAGCTCACCACCGGACACCACATCAAAGTCACCGTGAAAGAATCGTGATGGGTATTGGCGTGGGCAGGCCGAGCGTTCACCATTTCCTCATGGGGCGGTTCGTTCGCCGGCCGTGAAGCCGCACCGGTGGAGCATCCCGTAACTCGCTATGCATATCTAAAGCCTGCACTGGAGCAAGGTCATGGTTGATCAGCAGCAGGGCGATGCGCCTGAAACCTCTCGCCCGCGTGTCCGCCGCACACGAGTCCGCCGCACGGCCGAGGGGCAGGCCGGCGTCGCGGTCGAACCGCGAGCAGCCGAGGCATCCGCCACGAATCAGGAACCGGCGTCCGGGCGCGTCGAAGACAGCGTGAACATCCCCGAGGTCGTGCCGGTGATTGCCACGGGCGCGAGCGTGCTGTACCCGGCGATCGTCGTCCCGTATGTATCAGCCGAAGAGCGGGATGTTCACGCGATCGACGAGGCGACCTCCCTACCCGCCCGCGTGGTCGGAATTTTCCCCCAGCAGGCAACCTCTCCGGACGTGTACGACGGTCCATTGCAGCAGTTCGGCGTGGCGGCGACCATCTTACGCATGGCTCGCGGCCCCCAGGGCGGTGTGCAGGCGATCATCCAGGGTGTGGCGCGCGTGCGGCTGGTCGAGATCGTGCAGGACGCGCTCGCGGCGCCGGGTATTCCCTGGCGAGTCCGCGTCGAGCGGCTCACCGACCGGCTGGAGCCGAGCGCGGAACTGGAGGCGCTGTCACGCAACGTGCGGGCGCTGTTTCAGCGCATCGTGGCGCTCAACGAACAACTGCCGAACGAACTGGCGCTTGCTGTCGGTGAAATCCCGAATGCCGGCAACCTCGCCGATTTCATCGCCGCTAATCTCGGCTTCAGCCCGGAGGAGCGGTTGGCGGTGCTGGCCGCGATCGACGTGACGGAGCGCATGCGGCTGGTCAACGAGTACCTCACCCGCGAGATGGAAGTGGTCGAGGTCGGGCAGACGATTCGCTCGCAGGTCCAGGGCGACCTCGACAAGCGTCAACGCGACTTCATCCTCCGCGAGCAACTGGCGGCGATCCAGAAGGAGCTGGGCGACAGCGAGACGCCTGAGCTGGCCGAACTCCGCCGCAGGCTGGAAGAGGCGAACCTCCCGGAGGCGCCCCGTCGCGAAGCCGACCGGGAATTGGCGCGGCTCACGACGATTCCCCAGGCGTCTCCCGAATACCAGGTGGCGCGCACCTACCTCGAATGGATCGCCGATCTGCCCTGGAGCAAGAGCACGGAGGACCGCGTTGATATCCGCGAGGCCCAGCGTGCGCTGGATGCCGACCACTACGGGCTGGAGAAGGTGAAGGAGCGGATCATCGACTATCTCGCGGTACGCACGCTGCGCCGCGACGCCCGCGGGCCAATCCTGTGCTTTGTCGGCCCGCCCGGCGTGGGCAAGACCTCGCTCGGCCAGAGCATCGCACACGCCACCGGCCGCAACTTCATCCGTATCTCCCTTGGCGGTGTTCGTGATGAGGCCGAGATCCGGGGATTCCGCCGCACGTATGTGGGCGCGCTTCCCGGCCGCGTCATCCAGGAGCTACGCCGCGCCGGATCGAACAATCCGCTGATCATGCTCGACGAGGTAGACAAACTGGGCGCCGACTATCGCGGCGATCCTGCCGCGGCGCTGTTGGAAGTGCTCGACCCTGCCCAGAACGGCACGTTTGTCGATCGCTATCTCGATATTCCGTTCGACTTGTCGCGCGTATTGTTCATCACAACCGCCAATCAGCTCGATCCGATTCCCGGCCCGCTCCGCGACCGCATGGAGGTGATCGAGATTCCCGGCTATACCGAGCGGGAGAAGCTGGAGATCGCCAAGCGCTACCTGCTCCCCCGTCAGACCCGTGAGAACGGGTTGGAGCCGGAGGAAGTGGGGATGCCGGATGAGACGCTGCTGGCAGTGATCCGCGGCTATACGCGTGAGGCCGGCGTACGCAACCTGGAGCGGGCGATCGGTTCGATCTGCCGGCGGCTCGCCCGCCGCGTGGCGGACGCGCGGGCGCTGCGGAGTGACGCATCCGCGCACGCGGACGCGGGCGACAACCCCGCTGCCGTACCAGCGGCGACCCCCGCGATCGAGGACGCGGGCGCGCGACACCCCGATACGCCGGCCGCTGACGGTTCGGTCAACCCGGACCCGTTTGCTTCCGACGCGGTGGACGCCCCGGTCGACCAATCACCGGCGGCAACCACGGAAGACGCGCCGCTGGTGGCGCCGGCCGCTGACTCTGAGACGCCGCCGGCCGAGGCGCGACCGGCGATCGTGGTGCTGCCCGAGGAACTCCCCGAACTGCTCGGCGGCCAGCCCATGACCGATGACGTGCTGGGGGAGCAGGATGAGGTCGGCGTCGCGACGGGCATGGCGGCCACGTCGGTGGGCGGCGATATCCTGTTCATTGAGGCGGCCGCCGTCCCCGGCAAGGGCGCGTTCACCCTCACGGGGCAGCTCGGCGAGGTGATGCAGGAGTCGGCGCGCGCCGCGCTGACCTACACCCGCCGCCGCGCCGCCGACTTCGGGATCAAACCGAAGTACTTCGAGGAGCACGATATCCACGTTCATGTGCCCGCCGGCGCGATTCCCAAGGATGGGCCGTCGGCGGGGGTGACGATGGCGACGGCGGTGGTGTCGGCGGTCACGCGCCGCCCCATCCGCAAGGAC
>JBBQJF010000471.1:0-3596 GCA_038325665.1 Dehalococcoidia bacterium
ACCTGAACGAGGCAGCCCGCGCCTTCTACATCGACGAGTGCGAGAAGCTGCTGGCCGACTTGAACAAGTACCTGCCCGCGGACGCGCCGCCTCTGCGGCTGCCACACCCGTCCTTCAATCGCGCGATCGGCCGCTATGCCAAGACTCGTCACAGCGTGGCGGGCGATGAACTGGACGAGGTCGCCTACACCGCGCATCTCGGGCAGGTATTGCCCACCCCCGCTGATGACGCGCGGGTCGTGGCGCTGGCGCGGGAGCCGGGCTGGATTGAAGCGCGGACCTGACTCCTGGCGCTCGTCCCCTGTTCAGTAGTACGTGGTGGCGACGCTCGAGCTAGTTCTAAGGCCGTGCGCTGGTCCTGCTGCTGGTTTTTCACATTCGGTGGCGTACCCGCCGGCGAAATACCCACCCCCTTGGCACCGGGGGCAGGGGTAGCCCAGGAGTTCTCCCGTCATGACCACCATCCAATCGCACGCCGCTCCGTCCGTCCGAGTTCCGCGCGATCTCAACGTCGCGGTCGAGTATATCGACGGACCGGTCGCGGCCGGGCATGGCGCGCGCATCGCCTATATCCAGGAGGACGAGACGCTCACTTACGCGGAGTTGCAGGCGCGCGTCAATCAGGTGGGGTCGGCGCTTCGCGGCCTCGGCGTCGAGATGGAGCAGCGGGTGGCGGTGCTCCTGCCAAATGTCCCGGAGTTCGTGACCGCCTTCTTCGGCGCGATCAAGATCGGCGCGGTCGCGACGCCGGACAGCTTCGCGGTGACACCGAGCGAGCAGGTCTTCCTCCTGAACGATAGTCGGGCACGGGCACTGGTCGTGAGTGCGGCGTTGTGGGAGCCGCTGCGTGCGCGACGGGCGGAAATGCCCTTCCTGCGTCATGTGCTGCTGGTAGGGGGAACGCCCCATGCTGGCGAGCATGACTTCCACACGCTGACGGCGTCAGCTTCTGTCGAGTTGGCTGCCGCGCCAACCATCAGCGACGATGTGGCGTTTTGGCTACACACCTCGGGTAGCACGGGCACACCCAAGTGGGCCGTTCATCTGCATCAGAATATGCTCTTCAGCGAGCAGTTGTACGCCGCGCCGATTGTCGGACTCCAACCGGGCGACGTGTTGCTCTCGGGCAGTCCCTGCTTCCACGCCTATCCGCTCGGACTAACCACGTACTTCGCGCTTCGCGCCGGCGCGACCGTCGTGCTCAACGCCGAACGGCCGGCTCCGGCGCGGATGTTCTCGCTGATCAAGCGCCACCGGGTGACCGTGCTGGTGGCGGTGCCGACCCTGTACGCCCAGTTGTTACAGGCCGCCGAGAGCGGCGCCGCGCCCGACCTTTCCAGCCTGCGCCTGTGCCTATCGGCCGCTGAAGCTCTGCCGGCCGAGCTGCACCGCCGCTGGCGGGCGCGTTTTGGCGTCGATATCCTCGACGGCATCGGCACGACCGAGGCGCTGCACGTCTTCATCAGCAACAGCGCCGGCGATGTGAGGCCCGGCAGCTCTGGCCAGGTCGTGCCCGGGTATGAGGTGCGACTCATCGACGAGGGCGGCGCGGATGTGGCGAACGGTGAGGTCGGTAACCTCGTGATCAAGGGCGGCAGCCTCTTCGCCGGCTATTGGAACCGTCATGCGGCCACGCGGCGGGTGCTGCAAGGGGAGTGGTACCACACCGGCGACAAGTACTCCCGCGACGGCGACGGCTACTTCTGGTATCAGGGACGCGCCGACGACATGCTCCGGGTCAGCGGCCATTGGGTGTCGCCCGCCGAGGTTGAGGCGGCGCTGATCGCCCACCCGGCCGTCCTCGAAGCCGCCATCGTGGGCAAGGCCGACGCTGACGAGCTGATCAAGCCGCGGGCATTTGTCGTGCTCCGCGACGGCGCCTCACCGAGCGAGGCGCTGGTCGAGGAACTGAAGGTCCACGTCAAGGCGACGATCGCCCCGTACAACTACCCCCGCTGGATCGATTTCCGCACCGAGCTTCCCAAGACGGCGACCGGCAAGATCCAACGCTACAAGCTGCGGGAAGCGCCGTAACGCAGGATCAGGAGACCTGTTCGGTTCGAAGCCGGTGGGTCCGCATATACACGGAGCCGGGACGCGGGCGACCCACCGGGTCGACCCTACCAGGGCATGACCGGCGTTCCACAGTCGAGGCGACTCGGTGGGTCGCCCGCGTCCGGGGGGAAACCCAACACCTGGTTGGACATTGCTCTGATGCTTCTCGGACTCATGGTTCGGTTTTCGCTGCAAGCACGACGACCCACCGGATCACTCAAGGTCACCGCGATGTCGCGGCTGTCGCGGGCACCGGCAGGCGGATCGTGAAGGTCGAGCCGCGACCGAGTGTGCTGATCGCCTCAACGCTGCCGCCATGCGCGCGGGCGATGTGCTTGACGATCGCCAGACCCAGCCCCGTTCCGCGGGTGCTTCGTGCGCGGTCCACCACATAGAAACGCTCGAAGATGCGGGGCAGCTCGGCCGGGTCGATGCCGCTCCCGCTGTCGCGGACGCTGATGGTCAGTTCCTCTCCATCACGAGCCGCCGTCACCACCACCTCTCCGCCCTCGCCCGTGAACTTGAGCGCGTTGTGGACGAGATTGCTGACCGCCTGCGCCAGTTGCGCCGGGTCGGCTTGGATGCGAGGCAGATTTGCCGGCGCGTTGAGCGTGAGCGCGACGCCGGATCGCTCGGCCATGTGCGAGAACCGATCGACGCATCCGGCAAGCACCTCGCGCGGGGCGATGTCCGTGACGCGTAGCGCTGTCCCGGATTCAATGCGTGCCAGTTGCAGCAGTTCCTCGACCAATTGCACCAGGCGGTCAACCTCGGCGTCCACCCGGCCAAGGAACTCGACCGACGCCTCCGGGTCAGCGAGCGCGCCGTCGCGCAGCGTCTCGACAACGGCCTTAATCCCCGCGAGTGGTGTGCGGAGTTCGTGCGACACGTTCGCGACGAAGTCACGACGGGCGCTCTCGGCCCGCCGGATGTCCGTGATGTCGTGCAGGATCACGAGCATGGCCCAGCCGCCGCCGCCTTGTACGGGGCTGAACCGCGCCAGCAACCAGGTGTCGCGTGTCGGGAGATGGATCGTGCCGGCGGCCGTGCGGCTGGCGCCGAGCGCCTGCTGCAACAGCGCGGCAAGCTCGTGGTTCCGCGCCGCTTCGGCGAACGGGCGGCCACCGGCCTCGCCCAACACCGCGGCGGCGGCGGGGTTGAGATAGCGAATGACACCATGCGCGTCGAGCGCCACCAACCCGTCAACACTGGAGTTGAGCAGTGCTCCCAGGCGCGATCGCTCTTCGGCCAGTGTGTCGATCGTCTCGCGCAACCGTGATGACATTTCGTTAAAGCTGGCCGCCAGATCGGCCACCTCGGCGCCGCCGCCAGCAGCGACGTTTTGATCGAGCGCGCCCGAGGCCAGCGCCCGCGATGCCTCACGCAGCCGGTTCAGCGGGCGCGCCACCGCGCCGGCGATCACGGCCGCGATGATCACGGCTGCCAGTGTCGCCGCGCCGCCCGTGATCGCCACGGTGGCCGCTATCCGCCGCAGGTCCGCCGCCACGGCGCTGGTTGGGGTGGACACACGCACCGCCGCG
>JBBQJF010000472.1:0-3592 GCA_038325665.1 Dehalococcoidia bacterium
CGACCCGAGGGCGACGGTGCGCACGCTGCTGCTCACCGAGACACTACTCATGGCCGCGGTGATCACGTTTGGGCTGGCGAGCGGCTTCGCGGTCGCCGTCTCCGCCGTGTGGGTCACGGGCGTGTTGCGCCGGATCAACGATCCGCTCACCGCCGCATGGTTGAACCAGGGACTCGATCCGTCGGTGCGGGCGACCGTATTCTCGATGCGCGGCCAAGCCGACGCGCTCGGCCAGATCGCCGGCGGCCCCGTGCTGGGGGCCGTCGCGACCACCGTGTCGATCCGTGCGGCGCTCGTCTGCTCGGGGGCTGTGCTGGCGCTCGGTCTGCCGTTGTACGCGCGTACCCTGCGCCGGGGAACGCTCAGTACAGATTCGCGGCAGCCGGCAGCGGCGGGAGAATGCGGGAGCGGGTAGAGACGCGGCGATGTCTGGGCCATGCTCCCGCGCCCGTACGGGGATGACTATGCGATACCGAGGGAGCGGAAAGCCACCCGACGTCTTGATAGGTCCAAGCCGGCCACCGCTCAGAGCAAACCCTCGCGAAACCACTCGCCGAACCGCTCGCCGATCATGAGGGTGGGGATGTTGGTGTTGGCGCGCGGGATCGATGGCATGATGCCGGCATCGACGACGTGCAGTCCCTCGATGCCATGGACGCGGCCGTATTGGTCAACCACGGCGAACGGGTCGTCGTCCGGCCCCATCGGGGTGGTACCGCTGGGATGGTAGCCGGAGCCGCTGGCGCGCTTTGCCCACTCGCGCAGCGCCGCGCGATCCTCGAGCACCTCCGCTCGCGGCCGGTAGATGCCCTCGCTGACCGCACCGATCTCGGCGGTCGCGGCCAGACGCGCGGCCAGTTCCAACCCCTCGACGAGCCGCTCCAGGTCCCACGCGTCAGTCAAGAACCGCGGCTCGATCAGTGGTTGAGCGTGCGGGCCGGCCGAGTCGAATACCAACCGGCCATGGCCGCGCGGCTTCTCGACCACGGCGGCCAGGCCCAGCAACAGATGCGCCTCCGGCATCGGGCCAGACAACGTCGAGCCACGGGTGACGAACGACAATGGCTCAAGCTGCATGTCGTTGAAGGCGTCGCTGCCGGTCGCGGTATAACGGAGCGTCGTCTGTATCAACGGCTGGTCGCGGTCGCACACGCCCGGTTTGGGTAACAGTGCGACGCTGGCGGCGGGATGATCGAGCAGTCGCGCGCCGACACCGGGCGCATCACGGACCACGCCGATCCCGAGCCGGTCCAGCACCGCGCATGGGCCGATGCCGGAGCGCACCAGCATCGCCGGACTTTGAATCGCCCCGCCCGACAGCACCACCTTGCGGCACTCGATCGTCTCAACCGCGCCGTCACTCTCGACCTCAATGCCCGCGACCCGTCCATCACGGATCACGACACGACGGAGGTGCGTGCGCGGACGGATCGTGAGGTTGGGGCGTGTGCGCGCCTCGGCTAGATAGGTGAGCAGGACGCCGACCCGCATCCGCCCCTGCTTATTCATCGGATGCGGCCCCCAGCCGGTCGTGGTGGGATCGTTGTGGTCGGGGCAGAATGGGAAGCCGAGCGCCTCGCAGGCGCGCATCGACGCCAACTGGAACGGCATCAGCTCGTCGTCACGGTAGCGGCGGATGGGAATCGGGCCGGCCGTGCCGTGCAGCGGGCTGCGGATGTCTTGGTCGGTCTCCAGCCGGATGAAGGCGGGCAGGCATTTCTCCCAGCTCCACTCCGGCAGGCCGCGTGCCGCCCACTCGTCGTAGTCCTCGGCCTGGCCGCGCAGGGCGATCGCCGTATTCACCGACGACGAGCCACCCGTAACCTTGCCGCGCGGCAGCGGCACGTCCGGCCGGATATGCGGCGTGGGTTGGTAGACAAAGCCCCAGTCGTGATCGACCACCGAGTTGTGATGGCCGTTCTGAAGATCGTCCGGCACGGTCTCGCGGTTCGCGTAATCCGGCCCCGCCTCGATCAGCAACACGTTCAGGCGGGGGTTCTCCGACGCCCGCGCGGCGATCACCCCACCGGCCGAGCCGGCGCCGCCGATGACGAGGTCATGGTCCATGAAGCGCCTCAGGCGTCGATAGAATCGTACGGCTCGTACGCGCGGCTTCTGTCTCGTTGAATCGTCTAAAACCTGCCGGCGATTGACCTATAGGCCAATCCACCAATCAACGTGCGAATCCCGTCCAGGAGATCACTCGGGGTTGGACTCTTCGGAAGACGTATCACGGCAATCCCAGCATAGTCCGAGGGATTAAATCGCAGCGGATTAGCGAAGTCGAGGTCCAGCGTCACAAGACAACGATCCTCCATGCGACACACGTCGATCAGCATCTGGTCCGTCGCGGAGACTAATCCTTGACCGACGACCGTGGCGACATCATGGCCTGCCTGATTCAGCAGTTCGGCGCCACGGCGGCCAAGATTCTCGTCGAGTTTGATCCTCACGGCGCAGATTCCTCCGGGACCTCAAACTCGCGTCCGCGCGCCATCTCCGCACCATACGCGATGCAGGCGCGGATGTCGGCCTCCTCAAGGCCGGGATACTGCTCCAGGATGTCGGCGATATCCCAGCCGCTGGCAAGAAAGTCGAGCATCAGTGAGACCCAAACACGATGTCCGCGAATACACGGCCTTCCGAAGCAGATGTTGGGGTCAATCGAGATACGAGAGAGAAGAGCGCCGCGATTCATCGTATACCCCCGCGCCATTTCGTTTGCTCGGCGCGCGTCCGCGAACCGACTTCTCGTTGTGGGATTACCGCGTGCAGGGGTAGCTTACCGGTCCGGGCGGCGCGGAACAAAGCACGAGCGGACGTGGAAGGCGGCCCGTTGGGCCGCCTCTCTGCAAGGGTGCATCACTCATGCTGGTGGACGCCGGTTAGGCTGGTTGGGCCGTCATCGCGGCGGCGCCCGGCTCGGCGGCGAGCGAGAACGGTGGGTACTCGTCGACGAACAGGTACGTATAGGCTTCGACCCGCGCGTACCAGCGGGAGACACCGACGCTGAACTCGAACAGCTCATCCGGGTACTGCCCGGTGAACAGGATCGCGAACCACGCGATCACCGTCACGACCCCCTGGGCAATGCCGAGGAAGAACAGCACGACCGCGTGCGGAATCACCATGAAGAGGCGGAAGAACACGGTCCACCGGTTGTAATGCTCGGCGGGTGTGATCGTGACGCGCAGCGGGTACGGCTTGTCACCGAACGGCGGATACGGCGCCGCCTGGAGCAACACGTAGGCGCGGACGTTCTGCGACCAGCGGAAGATCATATGGCAGAAGTCGCGGAACGAGGCCGGGAACCGGCCGGTGAACAGGATCCCGAACCACGCGAAGAACACCAGCACGGCGAGCACCGCCATCAGCACTCCGCCGTTGAAACCGTAGTTGGCCGCATCGCCCGCCTGATTATCGCCCGCCCCGTTCAGGGCAAAGAGGTGATAGCCGCCCGCGCCGACCAAGATCAATTGGGGGATGGCAAGAATCAGGCGGAAGGCGACCGTCCAGCGATTGTAGTGCTCTGGCTTCTCGATGTCATACGTCACCGGATAGCCCTGGGTTGTCATCGTACACCTCCTGTTTG
>JBBQJF010000473.1:0-3559 GCA_038325665.1 Dehalococcoidia bacterium
ACGCCGAAGGCGACATGACGTGACTCGTCCTGCGCCGCCAAGCGGAACATGCGCTTCTCCGCCTCGTTCTGCCCAATTAACTCGCCCAACCGGAAGAGGCTCTGCACGAAGCCCTCGGCCACCAGATGAAGGATCGCCGCCATCTCGGTGAAATCCTGAATCTGGAGCAGCGAGGTCGCGCCGATGCCGGCCTGGAGCATGCCCATGCCGTTGGCGAGCGCGCGCTTGCGGAACACGTCCTCGTGCCGTGCCTCGTCCATGATCTGGGTGCCGAGGAACAGGCCAACCTCGTAGTGGTCCGGGGAGATGTGCTTGATCCACCGGCCCGGCAGATCGCCGGCGATGAACTCGACCTGCGTCAGGAAGGTGCACAACTGGGCCATCGCGCGCTCGAGTTCGTCGGATAGAGGCGTGAGTTGATCCCACGGGATATCGGTGGCCGATGACCACTGACGCGCCACCGCTTCCTCGTACAGCATCCCGACCGACGCCGACCACGACTCGGCCTTTGCATCCCAGTGCACGCCCGTGCGTGGGGTGTCGGCGCGGGCGCCGGCGCCGCGGGGGCGTGCCGTGTAATTGCGGCTGAAGTCGGGTACGTCGCCGTAACTGCCGAGATTGATCTCATCGAGCGTCAGACCCTTGCGGCCGGGCTTCGCGGTGATACCGCGCTCCCCACCCGCCTTGAGCCAACCGAGGCCGAGGCCGGAGTAGTCGGTCTCGGTGCGGAGGACCTGAAGTGCGTCCTGGCTGACTGTCATCGTCATCTCCCGTCACGCTTCCGGCGTTTATACCGTGCGGTTCTTACCGATGGTACCATCCGCCCTTGCCGTGTCAAGAAGCCGGATGCAGGTATCATCGATTCCTACGAACTCGGAACCCATGGGGTCACGCGCGGTACAGCCATGTTGATCCCACATGCCTGATCGTCGCCTCTCGGCTTTACCGCCGCGCCGGCGTCTGCTGCTCGCGCAAGTGGGTGTCGAGCGCCGCCGGTGATAGCAGACCGAGCGCATAATAGTCCATCAATTGACTCAGGCCGACCCGACGGACATGCTCGGCCGGTGGATGGTGGCCGCGCACGAACCCGTGCAGAATCGCGATCACCCCGCCCACGCAGCCATCCATGTCGAGTCGTCGGAAGTCGCCCCGCTCGACGCCCGAGGCAAGGATGCGTCGTAACCGTGCGCCGACCAGCCGGGAATACTCCTCGACGATCGCATGAGAAAGCTGGACTGGCAGCCCCTCCAACTCGCGTAAGACGGTGCCGAGCAGCGGCAGTGACGTGAGAAAGGCATCGAGATAGATCTCGGCAAACCGGCGTAGTTGATCCATCGCCGGTGCGTCGTCCCACGTCGTATCGCCCAGGCTGCCCGCCATCTCCTCCAACTGAAGGCGCACGGCATCGAGGTACAGGCCGTCCTTGCTCCGAAAGTGGTAGTAAATCATCGGCTTGTTCGAACCGGAGCGCTCGCTGATTGTTCGCAGCGACGTGAGGTGGTAACCGGTCAGCGCGAATTCGCCGATCGCGGCCCGCAGGATGCGCTGCTTCACGCCGTCGCTGTCATCGGCCGCGGATCGGGATGTGCTGACCATCACTACTCCACCCTGTCTCATCCTGAACGAGACACACGCGTCACCGGCGCCGACGTCAGACCGCGGTGGGCGGCTGATAGTCGCCGAACACGTCGCGGAGCACGCCGCAGATCTCACCCAGGGTGGCGTAGCTCTTGACGGCATCGAGGATCGGCGGCATGAGATTATCGGAACCCTCGGCGACGGCGCGTAGACCCGTGAGCGCGCGGGCAACGACCTGCTCATCACGCTGACCGCGCCATGACCGCAGCCGCGTCAACTGCGCCTCCGCCAGCCGCGGGTCCACGCGGAAGATGAGCTTGGGGTCATCACCATCGGAGCGGTAGCGGTTAACGCCCACCACCACTTCGCGGCCACTCTCCACGTCCTGCTGATAGGCCCACGAGGCGTTCTGCACCTCCTGCTGCATCCAGCCGGTTTCGATCGCCGTCACGGCGCCGCCCATCGCGTCGATCTGGGCGATGTATTCGACCGCCTTCCGCTCCAGTTCGTCGGTGAGATGCTCGACGAAGTATGAACCGGCCATCGGATCAACGGTGTCGGTGGCGCCGCTCTCATGCGCGACAATTTGCTGGGTACGCAGGGCGATGCGTTGCGCGTCCTCGGTGGGCAACGCCAGCGCCTCGTCGAAGCATGAGAGCGCCATGCTTTGCACACCGCCGAGCACCGCCGCCAGCGCCTGGATCGCGGCGCGCACGATGTTGTTCTCGGGCTGCTGCGCCTGAAGCGTGCTGCCGCCGGTCTGGGTATGAGTGCGCAGCATCATCGATCGCGGGTCGGTCGCGCCGAACCGCTCCTTCATGATCCGCGCCCACAGCCGCCGCAACGCCCGATACTTGGCGATCTCCTCGAAGAAATGGTTGTGGGTGTTGAAGATCCATGAGATGCGGGGCGCGAACTCGTCCACCGCCAGGCCGCGGGCGAGTGTCGCCTCGACGTAGGCGATCGCATTGGCGAAGGTGAAGCCGATCTCCTGCGCCGCTGTCGAACCAGCCTCGCGAATGTGGTAGCCGGAGATGCTAATCGGGTTGAACTTGGGCATGTCGCGGGCGGTAAAGGCGATCAGATCGGCTGCCAAGCGCAGCGACGGACGCGGCGGGAAAATGTGGGTGCCCCGCGCCACATACTCTTTCAGCACGTCATTTTGAGCCGTGCCCTCCAATTTTTCGAGGGGTACACCCTGTTTCTCACCGACGGCCGCGTACATCGCGACCAGGATCGCCGCAGGGGCGTTGATCGTCATCGAGGTCGAGACGCGATCGAGCGGGATGCCCTCGAACATCGTCTCCATGTCGGCCAGCGAATCGATCGCCACGCCGACCTGACCGACCTCGCCCGATGCCATCGGATCATCGGAGTCGTAGCCGAGCTGTGTCGGCAGATCAAACGCGACCGACAGACCCGTCTGTCCCTCGTCGAGCAGATAGCGGAAGCGCTGGTTGGTTTCGTCGGCGGTGCCGTAGCCGGCGTACTGGCGCATGCTCCACAGCCGGCCGCGGTACATCGTCGGCTGGATGCCCCGCGTGAACGGAAACGCGCCGGGAAAGCCGATATCGCGGAGGTAATCGACGTTTTCCGTGTCTGCCGGTGTGTACAGCCGCTCGATTGGCATCGAGCTGGCGGCGAACGCCTGCTCGCGCTCCGGTCCACGTTGCAGGGACTTCCGCAGCACGGTTTCATCCCACGTCGCGCGGGCGGCGCGAATCGCGTCGAGATTGTCGGAATCGGGCATCGGCAGACACCTCCCGGAAAAGTGCCGGCGGCCGGCAACCGCGCCGCGGCCGTCGTATGAGTTTCACTCTATCCGCGTGACACGCGCCGGCTCAACCCGTCGAGCGACGAACGGCGCAATGGCGACAGCGGGGGTGGCTCGGGGTGGCGCTTGCATCCTTGGCTCCATAGTAGCAGAGCCGTGTGCTGGTCGAAGTCATCCCCACGGGCGCGCACCGGTCTTTCGCGAATT
>JBBQJF010000474.1:0-3537 GCA_038325665.1 Dehalococcoidia bacterium
CAGGTGTGGCGGCGCATCAATCCTGACGGCGAGCTTGCCGGCGACGTAATCGGCAGGGCAGGCGAAGATGTTCCCGACGCCGAACCGCTGTTGGAATGCGTGATGTCAGCCGGCCGGCGGCTGGGCGCGCCGGCGCCGCTCGCCGTACTGCGCGACCGCTGCCTGACGGAGCGGGCGCGCCTGCCGCCGGCCGTGCGCCGTATTCGCGACTTCGACGACTATCCCGTCACGATCAGTCCTGGCCTCGAGCGCCTGCAAGAGGATACGCGCCGCGCCGTTATGGGGGCGCGGGAGTGAGGCAGCGGAGACGAACCGAGGGCGGCCCGGTGGACCGTTCAATCACCTGTCGCACCGGGGCTGTCCGCCCGCGCCGCCACCATGTGCCACCGAGGGCTGTTCGATCACTGCCGCCAACACGCGACAATCCGGCCGCGATGTGGGCGCACGGCCCGCGCCGGCTCACCCAAACAACGACGACGGGATGTCGAGACTGGGCAGGGAGAAGATGCCGGGGGCGAGGTTCGCGCTGCCCCGGCCGAGAAGAGCCAGCACGATCACGAACAACGCCAGTCCGGCGCTGTTAGCGATGAATGCTTCCCCCGGAGTGGCGTCGGTGCTTTCCTGCATGGCGGTCTGGGTCAGCATCGCCGCCGCCGCGACCGCGCCGACGCCGAAGGCGGTGCGCAGGGGATCGATGAACATCAACAGCCCCACGGCCATCGGCGCGGCGGCCAGGCCAAGCGCGCCCGCCAGCCCGCGAAAGCTGGTGGGACGCCGAAACATGTACGAGAGCACCGCTGCCGCCGCCCACACCCACCCGGCCCAGGCCGCGACGCCAAAGATTGTGCCGAAGATCACCGAGCGAAAGAAAAACCGGCCGGAATCGATCAGCGGGTTTTCGCCTAACTTGAACTGAAGCCACAGCCAGCCGCCGAGCGCCATCAAGAGGATCGACACGCCGGCCACGACCAGCGCCGGAATCAGCGCCGCCGGATCGTCGCGCGCCTCGCGGAAGACCGACGTATCAAAGCGCGCCAGCCGTCGCAGTCGCGCGCCGGTTTGGCTCAGGTCGGGCGCTGATGCGCCGGCCCGAGCGCCGCGCGATGAGGGACGAGCGCCGCGCTCCGCGCCGTCATCAAATCCGCCCCCGGCCGAATCGCCAAGCGCCGGGCCGGGAGGTGACGGCCGCGCCACGGCCGGCCGCAGCGGGATGGTCTCCGCTCCCTCCTCGTCACTGCTGTCCCAGTCACCGGCTCGCGACGGCGGAGGGACGCGGGTCTGGATGGTCTGGGATGAGATTCGTTGTCCGCACGAGGAGCAGAAGACGGCGCCCTCGCGCAGTGATGCGCCACAAGATGGACATTCCATACGCCGGCCCCTTCTCTTGGTTCGGGTCGTGAGTGAAAACTGCCGCGCAGCCGAGTCTACCATGCCTGCCCCGCTCCACGCGCGACGCGGCGACACGCTGTCACCGGCGTCGGTCCATGTCCTGGAGCCACTCGTGTGCGCGACCCGGCGTGCGTTAGGGCGAGCCAGGGACGATGGATTCGTCCGCCCGGATGTCGATGAAGGCGATGAAGCCCTCGGCGCCGTCGAAGATGAACACGAGTGACGCGCCATCCGCCGTGACATGCGCCTCGTACTTGCGCCCGCCCCACGGCAATGTGACACCTAACTCGATCGGCCGGGGCAGCGCCGCGAGATACGCCCGCACCGCCTCGCTGCCGTGGATCGTTTCTCCCTCCGGTGTCTGCACCTCCGGCTCGGCGACGAGCAGCGTCATGACCGCGTCCATGTCGTTACGGGCGAGCGCGTCAATAAAGGCCAGAACGACCCGGCCGCTGCCTTGTTGTGCCCGTGCGCCTCCCGAGGCGCCAAGGGAGACGATGCACACCAACAACCCAGCCGTCCACCAATCGCGCCGCATGCGCATCCCGCACCTCAAGAGGAGTACTCGCGACCGCTTCTGAGAAGCCTGGCGCTTGTATATAGTACACGCGGGCATCGCGGGTTGTGGTGCAGCCGCGCGCTGGCGGGACAGGCGCGGGGCGACGATGGGGAAATCGGCACGCGGCGGCGCGGGCAACGGCATATCGTACGCGGAACGGCGCAACACGAGGAGATGAGGTGCACCAATGCAACCACCTGGCCAGCACGGCTCGGTTAACCGGCAAACGGTCGATCTCTCCGGCTACCCTGATTTGGTGGTCATCTACCTCGGCATGCGGATCAATCGCTTGGCAGGCTTGAAACGACTGCTTCAGCTCGGCCCCCAGATCAACAAGTCAGTCGCGAGCCGGCCAGACGGGCTACTCCTGCACGAGAACATGTTGTTTTCGGTGTATCCGTTGCAGGCCGGCATGCGCCAGTACTGGCGCGACTATGAATCGCTTGAGGCCTGGACCCGCGTGCTGCCCCACCAGGACTGGTGGAAGGACTTCCTACGCGACTCGGGCGGCACTGGCTTCTGGCATGAGACGTATTTCATGCGCGGAGGCATGGAAGCGATCTACGATGATATGCCGAGGCCGGCCGGATTGATGCACTTCGCTCCGCTCGGCCCCACCCGCGGCGGCATGTTCTCGGCGCGCCGCCGCGCCGGGCTTGCCGGACAACCCACGGCTGACGCGCCAGTGCCCGAGGAGGCACTCTACAAGACCGGCGCCGCCGCGCCTCGGTGATAGCTCTCACTCCTGCTCCGGCGCGCGGTACATCACGTCGCGCGACTGGCGGAACGCCTCCCAGCCCTGCTCACGCAGCACCTGTAGGTGTTCGTTGGTCGGGGCGCCGTCCGCCGGCTCCCCGGTGAGCGCCGCCACCAGCGGATCGGAGCGATAATCGAGGGCGGCACGGAATCCGGCGATCTCGTAGGCGCGGTTGACCAGAATTTTGTTGGTGCGCACCGCGTGCTGGGGCAGGGCCGCCAGCTTACGGGCGATCTTCTCGGCCTCGACCAGCGCCTCACCCGCCGGCACCACGCGGTTGACCAACCCTAGCCGCTGCGCCTCGGCCGCGTCCACCATCTCGCCCAGCATCAGCAACTCCTTGGCCTGCTTCAGACCAAGGACGAACGGCGCGATCAACACGGGCGGGCCGAACCCGTGCCGGATCTGAATCTCGCCCAGTTTTGCATCCTCGGACGCGACGGTGATATCGCAGATTCCGGCCAGCTCGCAGCCCTGTCCGAGAGCAAAGCCATTGACGGCGGCGATCACCGGCTTGGGCATCTCCCAAATCGTCAGCATGATATCCATGCCACTGGGTGTCGGATCATCATCCTCTGGGGGTGTGGATTGAATATCGCCGCCCGCCGAGAATGCCCGTCCCGCGCCGGTCAGGATCACTACTTTAACATCGTCATCGGTCCGCGCCCGTTGGAGCGCGTGCATCAGGCGGCGCTGGATCGACCAGTTGATCGCGTTGAGCACGACCGGCCGGTTGAGGGTGATTGTGGCGAAGCCGTCGCCGGGCTGGTACAGCACATCATCAGGGGATGGAGGTGGAATCTCGGGTTGCTGCGATGTCGTCATGGTGTCA
>JBBQJF010000475.1:0-3518 GCA_038325665.1 Dehalococcoidia bacterium
GCGACACGCTCACCCACGGCGCCCGCACCCGCCGGTTGCTGCTCGACACACTCGGCGCCGGCAACATTCTGCTCCGCGGCGACTCTCCGTATGACATAGGGGACGCCGGGTCAGTCCGAAGGGGAACGGGCACAGATCCACGCGGGGACGGCGACGCGACTGGTGGGGCGGGTGGAGAGGATAACGGGCGCAGGAGGTGTGGTCGCCGCGCTGCCTGCCTCGCGGGCGGCCCGCGAGGCAGGCAGCTTGAGGGCGCGATGTGCTTGAACCAGGTCGGATCTCGATAGACGTGAACAATTTCGTCGTTGTGGAGATAGAGTGTGTTCGGCGAATCGTCGGGTTCGGCGGCGCCGGTGTATAGTCGCATCGGGCCGGGAGAATGTCCCGTCGGTGGGAATGAATCAGCCAGCCTGAGGCGTTGGTCCGTATACACCCTCCCTTTCTGGCTGTGCCGCCCCGCCGAGCTATCCATTCCACTCGGGCGGCGACCCCGGCGGGGCGTTCGACGCGCTGATGGCGCGGCTCGACGACGACCCGCTGATCGCGGCGGGTGACTCGCGACCGGTCAGACAAGGCGACATCCTCGCTATCGTCGACGCTGCTATCTGGCGTCTGGGGCGCTGGCCGCTGCTGGCCGAGGCACTCGCGACGGCCGCGAACGGCGACGCAACCACCACGCGGGAACTCGTCGATGAGATCCGCGGCCACCACCCGGATGGCTCCTACGAGGAGCCAACGGCTTGTACATGTTCCTCCTATTGCTGCTCGCGTGTCGTTGGCCAACGCATGGCCGCCGAACCGGGGACAGCGCACTACCCGCCGCGCCGAGCGTGCCTGATACGTGACATGCGAGTAGGCCGATAGGGGACAGTACCATTCAAGACGGACACACCGGCGCCGTGATAGGCGTTACGTCCGTGGCTCGGTGGCGCGATGACCGCAATATGAGAGAGGCTGTGTGATGCGAGTGAATCACCAGGGCGAGGCGGGTGCGGTTATGAGCCGGCGAATTTCCAGAGGCAGCGATCCGGCGGCGGATCCCGCCATCACTATCGAGAGTCTGCGCGTTGTGCGTGGCGGCAGGGTGATACTGCGTGATATCTCGATGGCCGTGCCGGTCGGATCGATTTACGGGCTGGTTGGGCCGAGTGGGTCGGGCAAGACAACGCTGATCCGCTCGATCGTGGGATTGCAGCGGATCACGGCGGGCGCGATCACGGTCCTGGGCACGCCGGCGGGATCCGCGTCACTGCGGCGCGTGATCGGCTATATGCCGCAACTCACCGCGGTGTATGACGACCTGACCGCTCGCGAGAATCTGCGATTCTTCGCCGGCATCGCGGATGTTCCGAAGTCCCGCGTCGAGGACGTGCTCGACTTGGTCGATCTCACGCCGGAGGCGGACCGGCCGATTGTCAACCTCTCCGGCGGCCAGCGTCAGCGCGTGTCGCTGGCGGTCGCGCTGTTGCCATCGCCCCGGCTGCTGTTGTTGGACGAGCCGACGGTGGGGCTTGATCCCCGGCTCCGCCACCGGCTGTGGCGACAGTTTCGCGAATGGGCGGACGCGGGCGCTACCCTCCTGATCAGCACCCATGTCATGGATGAAGCGGCGCACGTCGACCGGCTTGCCTTCATGGCCGATGGCGCGCTCGTCTCCGAGGGGCGTCCGCGCGACCTGCTCGCGCGCACGGGCGCCGCCAGTCTCGAAGATGCCGTGTTGCGTCTGATCGAGAGCAGCGAGGGAGAAGGGAGTCAGTGATGAATGCTCGCTCCACGGTCGCCGTGACGCGTCGCGTGCTCCATCAGCTACGACGGGACCGGCGGACACTTGGCCTGGTGTTTGTCGTGCCGCCGGTGCTGTTGTGGCTGGTTGACGCGATTTTCACCGACACGCCCGCCGTCTTCGACCGGGTCGGCCCGCTCATGCTCGGTCTGTTCCCCTTCACCGTGATGTTCGTCACTACCTCAATCGCGCTTCTGCGCGAACGCACGCGGGGCACACTCGACCGCCTCATGGCCTCGCCGGTCGGCCGGGGCGACGTGATCGCCGGCTACGCGGTCGCCTTCACGCTCGTCGCGCTGGTACAGGCGGCGATCACGCTCACCGTGGGACTCGGGTGGCTCGGCCTGCCGAATGCCGGGGGGTTGTGGCTGACGATCCTGCTGGTGGCGATGCAGGCGTTGCTTGGCATCGCTCTCGGACTCTTTCTCAGCGCGTTTGCCCGAACGGAGTTCCAGGCGGTCCAATTCCTGCCGGCGGTGATACTGCCCCAGTTCCTACTCGCGGGCCTGCTCGTGCCGGTGGAGCGATTGCCGCCGGCGCTCGAAGTGCTCGCCCGCGCGCTACCTTTGACCTACGCGTTCGAGGCGCTTGACCGTGTGATGCGCGGCGGCCAGGGCTTGGGCGATGGGCGAGTTGTGCTTGATATGTCGATCCTCGCCGCCGCACTGCTTCTGCTGCTCACCGCCGGTGCGCTCACGTTGCGTCGGTCCGAGGCATAGCCGTGATCGCCGCCGCTGGTTAACTGCCGCGCGCAGGGCGTGAGGCAACTTCGTTCGTTGACGCGGACCTGCCTCTCCGCTACCGTGGTGCCACACTCGAACAGCCGTGTCGGGGAGAAATGCACGATGAGCCTTCGCACTGAACAGGTGGCCGTCCCGCTGTCGGGACGAGCAACAGCGCTGCTCCTCATGGTTTTTGGCATCTCGGCCCTGCTGATCTTGGGCTTCGCCCAGGGTGAGTTGGTCCATGAGTTTGTACATGATGGCCGGCATCTGCTTGCCTTTCCGTGCCATTAGCCGTGATGCCGGATAGCCGGAACCTCATCCGCGCCGTGCTCGTCGCCGGGCTGCTTGCCGGACTGGTGACGGGTGTTTTTCATCTGGTCGTCAGCGAGCCGTTCGTTGACCGCGCCATCGATCTGGAGGCGCGGATCCAGGAGCGGGAATTCCAGTCCACGGGCGCGACCGACGAGCGGCATGACGAGGTCTTCTCCCGCCGTACTCAGAAAGGCGGGCTAATCGTGGGGACGCTCTTGTATGGCGTCGCCGTGGGCGCGTTATTCGCGGGCGCGTACGCGCTGCTCGCGGCCCGCTTGCCTGGTCGAAGTCAGCGCGCGCGGGTAGCAGCGCTCGCGGGCGCCGCCCTGGCCGCGGTCGTGCTCGTGCCATTCCTCAAGTACCCGCCGAATCCACCGGGGGTGGGCGACCCTGGCACGCTCGCGCGTCGCCAGCTACTCTACGTCAGTTGCGTCCTGCTGTCGTTCGCCGGATTCTGGTTGGCGGCCCGACTGGCGTCTCGGTTGCAGGCGCGCGCCGGTCGCCGCAAGGCAGTCGGTGGGGCGGTCCTGTTCGGCCTCGTCTGGTCAGCTCTCCTCCTGCTCCTTCTGCCGGGCCGAACCGACCCGGTACACACCCCGACCGGGCTGTTGTGGCAGTTCCGCACCGCGTCGCTGGCCGGTCAACTCGTGTTCTGGGTGGTTTTCGGCGCCCTCTTCGCGGCCGTCCTGGAGCGCCCC
>JBBQJF010000476.1:0-3516 GCA_038325665.1 Dehalococcoidia bacterium
TACGCGGTCTTGACGCGGGAAGGCGCCAGGGACACCCAATCGCGGGTCCGAGGCCGCTATACTGAACAGGCAACCACGCGGAGGTACGCGATGCGCGATGACAGTCAGTACGGATACGCGTCGGAAACCGGCGAACTTGATAGGCTTGACGACCGTCAGGAACGGCGGCCGTCCGGCAACGCGGTGGTAGCGAGGGCGGGGGTATGGTTCTTCGCGCTCGCGTCGCTGATGTTCCTCGGGCTGGCCGGCGTCGTGACGTGGCGGTGGCTGGATCGCAACGTGTTGCACTGGGGTGTCGAGGCGGGGCGGACCGAGACGGTCAACCACGCCGAGTTGGTGCAGCGGGTGCGCGCCTTTGAACTCGCGACGGTGAAGCACACGTATCAGGGCGAGGCGCACATCGACGCCGGTAAGGTACTGGCCGCCGGGCCGGTGCGTCGGTCGTTGCCGAGTTGGGTCGCCGGTCAACAATTGGATGTCACCGGCAAGGTCACGGTCACGGCCGGCGTGGACTTAAGCGGGGTGCGACCCGAGGATATGGAGATCGTGCGCCAGGGTAAAGACGTGCGCGTGGTGATCCGCGTGCCGGCGCCGCGGGTGCTCAGTAGTGAACTGGAGCCCGACACGCTCGATATGGACACCCGCTCCGGTGTGATCACGCGCCTCGGCCGCGGCGTTGGATTGGGCGAGAAAGACCTGCGCGACCGTGCCGCCGACGAGGTGATCGCGGGGGCGCGCGAGTCGGCGGTGCGCGGCGGCATCCTCCAGGACGCGGGGCGTGAGACCGAGCGTCGCCTTCAGGCGTTCCTCCAAAGCATGCCGCAAACCGGCGAGCGCGTGACCTACGTGGTCGAGGTACGCGAACCGTCGGTTCAATAGTGCCCGACAGCATCCGTCCCCGAGATTCATGCTCATCTGGGCGACGGGCGCCTGTCACCCGTCCCGGCCACACGGTCTCCGCTATCCGCTCACGGGGACACCCCCAGTAGCCGGGCCAGCCCGATGCGCCCGCTCTCCATCACCTGATCATGGTTCCAGGCGAAGATGGGGCGGGCGGCCGGGGCGAGTAGGTTCATCCACCAGCGGGTGGTGCTCACCTGCCAGACATAATGCACCAGCGTGTCGTCGCCCTCGGCCGTCAGCCGCCACCGGCCCGTGCCCTCCAGTTCACCGGTCGCGCGGCCGTCCAGCTCAAAGGGCGGCTGCACATGGGTGGTGGTAATCACGAAGCGCACGCGATAGGGCAGGCGCGTGCGAAATGTCAGCTCGGCGATCTCACCCACTCCGGCGGCGTCACCGGGGGCGATGCGCGTCGCACTGGCAATTGCCGGCCACCACGCCGGCCATGACCGGTAATCGAGAATCGCCTCCCACACACGCGTGACCGGCGCGCGAAACCGCCAAGTGGTCACAAATGAGTAGTCGGTCATTGCCTCCTCCTCGGGTGATGGGTGGTGGGTGATGGGGGCACGGCCCCGCCCGATGCTCGTCCTCCCGGCCAGGCCGGGTCAGGCTGCACCGGAGGGGGAGTTGCACGAGCATGCGTGGCGCGACAAATAGCTGCCCTCTCAAAACCGGTGGCTGCTGTGACCTACGGTTGCACCATCGCCGCGGATCATCTTGTGCGTGGCGGTGCTATGATCCGGTGCACGAGCGAGCGGAGGCGCCGTCTCCTCCTTGCTTTGATCGTCACCCATCACCCAGCACCTAACACCCAACACCCATGTCAGGAGGCCTCCGATGCCGAAGCAGGTGATCAATCCGCCGGGAGTTTCGATGCCCACCGGGTATTCACACGCCGTCAAGAAGAGCGGCACGCCCGTGTTCATCGCCGGCCAAGTGGCGGTGAACGGCCAGGGGCAGATCGTCGGTGAGGGCGATATCGCGGCACAGGCCGAGCAGGTGTACCAAAACCTGCGCGCCGTGGTCGAGGGCTGCGGCGGCACGCTCGACGATATCGTCAAGCTCACCGTCTACACCACGGACATCGCCCACCGACCGGCGATCGCGGCGGCGCGCGAGCGCCATTTCAAGGACGGCACATTCCCGGCGAGCACCTTCCTCGTGATCTCGTCGCTGGCGCAGGCGCAGTTTCTCGTCGAAATCGAGGCGGTGGCGATGATCGAGTAGCGTTCGGGGCTGTCCGTCCAGGCGCTGGCTCCGCGTCGTCCCTGATCACCAAGGGGGGACGTGCCCAGCGATGCCCGCCGCTCGATGCGCGGGTGGTCTGGCACTGAAACGGTTGCCGGTCCCGCGATCAGGTTTTCAATCGTGGATAAGCAGCGTGTCTCGGATCGTGCGCATCTGCCCCGCGTCGACGCCGATCGATGACAGATAGCCGGCCGCGGAGCCGTACTCGTGTGTGAGCAGGTCGAGAAGGGCGAGCATCGCCTCGGCGCGTGTCTCCAGCAATCGCACCATCTCGTCGTCGGTCATGCTGAACCGCTCGGCTTGACGCATGAAGCGGCCAACATGTGGGCGCAAAAACATGCCCGTGCGTGCGTAGTCCCCGGCCACGTCGCCGTCACTTACTCCCAGCGACCGCAACAGCAGCGCGGCGGCGACGCCGGTACGGTCGCGGCCGGCGGTGCAATGGAACAGCGCGGGCAGCGCCTCCGGCGCCGCGATGATGTCGAAGAATCGCCGGAAGGCTAGGCCGCCGCCGCGCAGCATCCGCACGTACGAGTCCGTCCAGTCAAACGTGCCCGCGCGCATCTCGGCGAAGCGCTGCCGCTGCTCCTCGGCGGGCGCGCTGATCTCGTCGGTGATCGCGACGTGATGGTGCGCCGCGCCCAGCGAGTCGAACGAGGCGAGGCCGTCCTCGTCGCGTTCGCGCGTGGAACGCAGATCGATCACGGTACGCAATCGGCACCGCTCCGCGAGCGCCTGCAGTCCGGTGTGGCTGATCGTGTGTGTCATGCCCGAGCGGTACACCATACCGGTGCGGACCGATGCCGGTCCGGCGCGATAGCCGCCGAGGTCGCGCAGGTTCACCGCGCCCTGGACGACGGGATCGAGACATTGGTCGTTGAGACTGACCATTCGTCCTATCCTTCAATATGTGGATGTGCGCCCCACGACAACGTGTGGCACATGGCCGGCGTCGCCGCGCTGAAGGCGGCGAGCGCGAGACATCGCTGCAGCTCTCGGCCGGCGGCGCGGGACGACCAGCGAGCAGGAACCCGCGCGCCGCCGGGCGCCAGCGTCTGAACGCGAATGACGCACGCCCGTGCGCCTGCCGATTTGAGGCTACCACGCGTCCATTAACAACGCATGAACGCCGGTTAATCGCGCATGAACCGCGATGCGTCGTGCCCGTTTCGGGCATCGCGACCAGCGCCGGGCCGCGGTGTGCGCCCGGTCCCCTGGTGTTGAACGCTCAACGGCAGAGGCCCCGCCATTTGGCGGGGCTTCTGCATTTTCGCGCCTGAAACGCGAAGGCGGTTAGGCAACACCGACCCTCCGTCGGGCTGTTGCCTTAGCCGCGATTGGTCGTTGGGGACGTCGATCACGGGG
>JBBQJF010000477.1:0-3442 GCA_038325665.1 Dehalococcoidia bacterium
GGTGTAGTATAACCGACGGGAGGATGGGTCAGGTTAGGGGGGAATCAAGACACCGGACTTCAATGACGACCTCACCGCCGCACGGCGGGAACTGGACAGCGCGCGGCAGGATTTGTTGGCGATTCTCCATCAGGTCGCGGATGCCGATCTGACGCGGTCACGGCGTGGGGGATGGTCCGTGGGCCGGGTGGTGCAGCACCTGCTTCAGTCGGAGGAGCATTACGCGCGCCTGGTCGGGCAACTGCGCGAGCGTCCACCGGCGCCATCACCGGATCCGCCAGGCCCGCTCGCATCCATCAACGACGCCGTACGCGAACTCGCGGCCGCACGTCAGGCGTTGCTCAATGCGCTCGACGACATCGATGAGGCGTCGTTCTACCGGCTAAGCATTCTTGGTCGGGAAGAGTACAGCGTGCTAAGCGTGCTGGAAAATGTCGCGCATCATGACCGCGAACACGGTCAGCAGGTCCGGAGTATTGTCACGAGCCGGTGAGCCAGCCCTCGTCAATCGCCCTCGCGCGCCCATCAGCTGGTCTGCCGTGGCGTGCCATCGTCCGGCTGGTGGCTCGTGGGGTCAATGAAGCTCGGCGCCGCCCGCGGCCGCTGCTCATACGCGCTCGCTGCCGGCGGCTCGGACGACGGGTCATGATGGTGACACCGCCAACCGAGCGGCGAGCAACCAACCCTCGACCGAGCGGCGCCGTTCCCATTCCATGTCGCTTGTTCCCGTCCCAGCGGTGCGCTACAGTTAAGCAGATACGCAATTGTTGATGGTTGAATGAATGTCACGCGCGTCGTTGTTGCCGGTTGCTCCTGTGCAATGCGTCGCGTGGGGCGCGGGTCCGGAGCGGGTTGGGCCTGCGCGCCGCCGGTTGCTCGACGACAACGGCTCCGTTGATCGTGTCGGGACGTTCGGGGCGCTCGCCGGGGCGACGCGGGCGAAGTGAGCGCGACATCATGACCACGAGCCGCAACCCAAGCAGTCGCCGCCGGCTCGTGACGCCCGTCTGTCTGGCGGTGCTCCTGGCGCTGGTCGTCGCGGTGTTCGCCTTGCCCGTCGTGGGTGGCTCCGTGCACCCGCCGGACGCGCACAACAGCCTCCCGCACGCGGCGGCCGGACTCACACTCGGTGTTGATTCCCTTCCTGTCGCCAGTTTCGCATCGGTGCAGGCGGGGAATTCGCGGTTCGCACGCGTCGATAATGCTCCCCCACGCCGGTCTGGGCGCCTAGAATCCGCGGTGATTGACCATCCTCCGCGATAAGCTGCATGCTCCCACCGCTCCGGAACGGCGGTTGGTATGGCGTGCGCTTCGCGCACGGCGCACCCTACCAACTCTATCGGGAGGTGCGCGCCAATGTCGGAAATCCATCTGGCGGACGCACACGCGGACCACGAGCACGAGGGCCCGCGCACCTGACGCATTGCTGCCGCTCCTTGCCGGCGCACCGATTCGGTATGCCCTGCCCGAGTAGTATCTCGTATCCGACGTTTTGCCCAGATTCCCCGTGATCGCGGAGGCGCCGTTCAGCAGAAAATTGCAAAAGGAAGTACCAGATGTCTACATCTCCCCGTATTGCCACATGGCTCACACTCGTGCCGGGTATTGTCGCGGTCGTTCTCATCACGGCCTGCGGTTCCCGCGGTTCAGATAGCGCCTCGCGGCAGGCCCCGGCCGCGACTGCCAGTCCCGCCTCTGGCGCCTCGGCATCGCCGGCCGCGACGGGGGCGAGTGCGAGTCCGTTCGCTCCCGTTGTTGCCTCGTCCGATCTGGCGGTGGGGCACAACCGTTTCTCGCTGGGCATCACCGACCAGAAGACGAATCAGCCGCTGCCCGACGCGCGGGTCCACTTCCGGTTCTTCACCTTGAAGGGTGACCAGGGCACGTTGCGCTCGGAGGCCGACGCCCGCTTCGTCGCGCCGGCGCGTGACGCGGGCGTAACCGGCATCATCCAGCATCGACACCCCGACGGCGCCAACCACCCACACGCCAACGTCGAGGCCGATGTCGGCGTCTATGTCGCGGACGTGCAGCTCGACCAGCCGGGCAGTTGGGGCGTCCAGGCGACCTTCACGACCGCCGATGGCCGTCAGGGCCAGGTGAACGCGGGTTTTGATGTTCTCGCGCGGTCGATCAGTCCCGCCATCGGCGCGCCGGCGCCGCGCACGCGCAATCTCACGATCCGCGACGTGAAGAACCTGAGCGAGATCGACACCGCCATCGAGCCGGATCCGGCGCTCCACCAAACGACCGTCGCCGATGCCATCGCCGCTGGCAAACCGGTCCTCGTCGCATTCGTGACGCCGGGGTACTGCCAGACCCGCTTCTGCGGGCCGACATACGAGCTGGTCAGGAAGCTGGTCCCGACGTATGGCGACAAGGCAGCGCTGATCCACATCGAGATCTGGAAGGATCCGATAGCCAAGACGCCGTTCGAGGCGGTCGCGGAATGGAAGCTCCAGTCCGAGCCCTACATCTTCGTGGTCGACCGTGCCGGGAACATCGCGGCCAAGTTTTCCGGACCGGTCGGGCTGGCCGAGCTTGACCAAGCGATGGCACAGGTCAGCGGCTGACGGCGATAGCATCACCTGCCATGACCCCCGCGGTCGGGCCGGCAACCGAGTGCGCGGGCGTGGACGTGTGGCGCGGGTTTCGTATTGAGGCAGACCGCGATGACCATCACGGAATAAACGGTGATCGACCTGCCCATTGCCGGCATGTGTTGCGCCGAAAAGGCGGCGCGGGTCGGGGCGGCGCTTGGCAGGCTGCCGGGCGTCCAGGAGGTGCGCGCCCTCCCCTCGGCCGAGCGCGCCACGGTGGCCTATGACCCGCGATTTGTCCCCCCGGGGGAGATCAGCGCCGCCGTGCGCAAGGCCGGCTTCACCGTTTCCTCGGACTGCGGCCGCTAGTGTGGGCCGCTGCCGCGCAGAACCTGCCGACGTCGCGATCATGCTCAACTCGGCGCGTCTGCCGCGCGGATCCCAGTCCGCCGCGGATCCCCGCGTTGCTCCGCGAGTAGCCGCATTCGACGCGGAGAAGCACCTTGGTGTGTGAGTCAAGGCGGAGCCTTCGGCACTCGCTTTGGTAATCTCTCCGGTCGATCACATGCGATACGCCGGACTGCATGATTACCCGCCGCCATTACTCACCATTGCACGAACATCGGCATGACAACGTGGACGTAGTTGTCGGTGCTCAGGGGGCGGAGAACACCGGGAGCGCTGGGGGTGGTGACTTCGAGGGCAACCTGGCCGTCGAGCACACCCAGCACGTCTTGCAGGTACTTACTGTTGAAGGCGATCTTGGCCGCCTCGCCCTCGACGCTGGCATCGATGTCGTTGGTGTTGTCCCCTGACTCCTCGGCCTTCGCCGCGATGGTCAACCGGCCGGGATTCAACTCCTCGCCGGGCGTGACCTGCAAGCGGACGATGCCGCTGCCCTC
>JBBQJF010000478.1:0-3434 GCA_038325665.1 Dehalococcoidia bacterium
GGGCGTGTGCGTTTCCGCCGTCCTCTCCGTGGCCCCCCCCGTCGCCCGCCCCCCGCCCCCCGCCCCCCACTCCCCGTTCCCCGCTCCCCGCTCCCCGCTCCCCGCTCCCCGCTCCCCGCTCCCCGCTCCCCGTTCCCCGTCGCCTTGCCATAAGCGGCGTGGTATGCTAGCCCTCGTATTGACGCGTTGGGTGTTCCTCAGGAGGGTGGTCATGGAGATCGGACGGCTGCTGACGGCGATGGCGACGCCCTTTGATCGCGAGGGGGGTCTTGATGCAGCGCAGGCCGGGCGGCTGGCGCGAGCGCTGCTCGATTCCGGCTCCGACGGGCTGGTGGTGTCCGGCACCACCGGCGAGTCGCCGACACTCACCCTCAAAGAGAAGTGGAAGCTGTTCGCCGCCGTGAAGCAGGCCGTGGGCGGGCGCGGCGCGGTGATCGCCGGTACCGGCAACTACTCGACCACCGAGAGCATCGAGCTGACGCACGAAGCCGAGCGGCTCGGCATGGATGCCGTGCTGCTGGTGGTGCCCTATTACAATAAACCCACTCAAGAGGGGCTGTTCCGCCACTTCGAGGCGATCGCCCGCGCGACCAGCCTGCCGTGCATCCTCTACAACGTGCCCTCGCGCACCGGCACGAACATGACAGCGGACACGGTGATCCGGCTCTCGCACATCCCGAACATCGCGGGCATCAAAGAGGCGTCGGGAGATCTCGCCCAGTCGGCCCGGATCATCGAAAACACCCGTGACGACTTCCACCTGTGGAGCGGCAACGACGAGGATACGCTGCCGCTACTGGCGGTCGGTGGATACGGCGTGGTCAGTGTCGCCTCGCATCTGGTCGGCAGCCAAATCGCGGCGATGATCCAGGCGTTCTTCGATGGCGACCGCGAGGGCGCGGCGTCGATCCACCGGCGGCTGCTGCCACTGATCAAGGCGCTGTTCCTGGTGGGCAGCCCCGTACCGCTCAAGTACGCGCTCAATCAGTCGGGCTTCGACGTGGGTGCACCCCGGCTGCCGCTGTGTGAGCCTGATGAGGCCGTGGCCGAGCAGATCCGGGCGGCGCTCGCCCGTCAGCGCATCGATCTGCCGGTGGCGGTGTAGCCACTCGTCGGTCGCCCTACCCGCGTCTGGTTGGTGTTTTCTTGGACGGGCGACCCGGTGGGTCGCCCGCGTCTCGCTCTCGCGGGCGCGGGTGTGACTCTGCGCATCTCACCAGGTCGCCCGAGTCCGCGCGAGTCCCTCGGCTCCGCGCGGTCACGCCCCCTCCTTCGCCGGCGCGAGACTACTGCTCACCGTCGCGCTCCCGTGGGCGGCGTTCGACTCGATGCCCGTCATCACACGACTCCGCCCGTGGGTATCGCGCCGTCCGCGAGCCACGCGCGGATGGCCCGACCGGATGGTGTATGCGACACTGGAGGCGTGGGCGGCATGCTCCCCGACACGCGATCGGCCGCCCGGGGTAGAGAACGTCATGCAAACCGTCTCAGGCGCCCGCGCGCCGGCCGTGGCCCGCCCGGGCGCCCTCCGCGCCCTCGTGATCGTGGCCCACGTACTGGCGCTATCGGTATTCATCCAGGCCGTGCTGGCCGGCCAGTGGCTGGTCCACGCCGGCATCATTGAATCCCACGGCTGGTTGGGGAACTTCTCGTTTCTGCTGGCGCTCGTGCAGGTGGCGCTCGTGGCTGTCACTGGCTTCACTGGCCGTCAGCGCACCGTGCTGCTCGTCGCCACCGGGCTGCTCGTGCTATTGATGACAGCCCAGATCGGCATGGGCTACGCCGGACGCAACAGCCGCGATGTTGCTGCCATCCACCTCACGAACGGCGTGCTGATTTTCGGCCTGATCACCACGACTATCTCGCTCATCCTGCGCGCTCGCCGCGAGCTTGCCGTCTGACGGTGTGTGGCGCTCCGGACGAGGGGGTGGGAACCGCGGAGATGCGGAGGGCGCGGAGGACGCGCGGGGTGGGAGAGCGGCGGCATGCCCGTACAGGTACAAGAGAACGGGGCAGCGAGCTTCCATCCGCGATCCGTTTTCCCTCGTCGTCTCCTCCGCGCGCTTTGCGTCTTTGCGGTTCAATCCTGCCGTGCTTTCTTCGTACCGTCCCGCAACCCCGTGATCGCCTGCTCAATCTGGCGGGTGCCCTGACGCGCGTCAGCGAGCGCATGGGCATGGAGCGGGGCGCCGAAGGAGACGCGCACACGCGCCGGGTTGAGCAGGCGGCCGGGACGGTCGATCTGATAGGCGCCGTCGATGTAGACCGGCACGACGGGGACATCGTGGGCCAGCGCCAGCCGGGCCGCGCCGCTGGCGCACCGGCCAAACACCCCACCCGGCGAGAGTCCGCCCTCCGGGAATACAAGCAACAACAGACCGGCGTCGAGTACCTTCCCGGCACGGCCCAGCGCCTCACGCGGACTGCCGCGACGCGGCAGCGGGAACGTGCCCATCACCAGTGTCGCGAGCAGCCCCAGACCGCTATAGCGGTTGAACCCCTGATACAACACATCCTCGCCCGCCGCGACAGCGACACGGCCGCGCAGCCGGCGGGGCAGCGCCTTCATGATGAGCATCGGATCGAAGTGACCGGGATGGTTCGCGGCCAGCACCGCCGCTCCCGTGAGGCCGTCCAGGTGGGCAGCGCCACGCACCCTCACCCGCCGCGCGAACAGCCGCAACAGCGGAAAAACGCCCCCACGTTGCGCACCGTCGCGCACCGCCCGCGCCCAGCGCGTATGCGCCCATGCACCCGGTATGCCGCGCAGCGGCTCGGGCTCCGCCGCGCGTAACGCTCCGGCCGCGGCGCCGACCAGCCAGCCCAATGATCGCATCGGCGGGTTTCCTCTCACGAAAGCACGACGAAATGGGTGGTTACCCTAATGTTTCCACGCGCACTGCCGAGCATTTAAACAGAATGGAGGGTCCGCATGTCACCGTCCAGATTTGCCTCGATCCGCCGCCGTGTGGTCCACGATACCGCGTTGGGCGCACGCCTCCGCGACACCTTCATCCGCACGCTTGCCGAGGAGAAGCTACTCGGCGACCTGACCAGCCTGCAGATAGATGATCTACGCTTAACGTTGGTCCTACAAGATGCCTTGAGCCTCGGCAGTGTTCGGTCGCGGCCCACGACGCCCGCACCACCCACGCGACTGCCCGTGCCCTATCTCGCACCGCGGCGCATGGCCGCCTTGACCACGATTCGTGCCGCCAGCCGCGAGCCGGTGAGCCTATGCGAGTGGCGAGCGCGCCGCACCGGCACGGGATAAGCGGCGGACCATTACCGCTCACACTCCGCGCGAGGACACACTCGTCTCCCATGCCGTCGCGGCCCCTCCTCACCCGGTGGTGAGTATATCCCTCGTCTCCCAACATCGGCCGCATTGCCCTCCAGACAGAGAGACGCACGGGACTCGCTCGCATTAGGAA
>JBBQJF010000479.1:0-3418 GCA_038325665.1 Dehalococcoidia bacterium
TCCCCGCTCCCCGCTCCCCGCTCCCCGCTCCCCGCTCCCTCTTGTAACGCACACGAGTGGTTCGCATGACGCACCATACTGGAACGCACCCCCCCTCGTGCGCTACGGTAAGAGAGTCGCCGCACGATCTGGTCACGCCGCCACATCCCCAACACCCAACACCCAACACCCAACACCCATCCAAAGGATTGTCACCGGCATGCCACACCTCTCCTACCGGCTCTCACGCGGCATCCGGCCGCTCGCGCTGATCATGCTGCTGGTCGTGGCCTGCGCGGTATCGTCGCCGGCGGCGTCCACCGGGGCGATGGCGCGCACCCCCGCCGAGGCGCTGGCCGGCGCCCGCCGCTTGGAGCACAGCGGCGAGTGGGAGGCGGCGGCGCGGAGCTACACCGAGGCGCTGGCCGGTGAGGGCGAGGCCGGCCTTGAGGCGCGGTTCGAACTGGCGCGGTTGCTGCACCGGCTCGGGAATAATGGCAGCGCCGCCGGCTTGCTGACCGATCTGGCCCGCGGCGGGGCGTCGCCCTCGGTGGTGCGCGCCGCGTTCGTGCAGGGTTCGGTGCAAGGAGACCTGGGCGAGCACACGGCCGCGGCTGCCGCGTATGCCCGCTACGCCGAATTGGGTGGCGCCGCCGCCGCCTACGCGCGGGTCGAGCAGGGACGCGAGCTGTCGTTCGCCGATCGCGAGGCCGCGCTCGCCGCGCTCCGTCCGGTCACGGGGGGCAGTGGACCGGCGCTGGCGCGGCGACGGGCGCTGCAACTGGCAGCCGGCCTCGAGGAGGCGGCCGAGCGGCCCGACCGCGCGCTGGCGCACGTCCGTGCCGTGCTCGACCTCGGCCCGTCATTCGCCGAGCGCGTCCTCGTGATGGCCCGTATCGGGGCGCTCCAACGCCAGACCGGCGACATCGACGCGGCGGCGGAGACGTATCGCGCCCTCGCCGCCGGCTATCCCACGACTCCCGAGGCCGAGACGGCGCTGGAGCGGCTCGGTGAGATCGGCCGTCCGGTCGATCCACTCGTCGCGGGCATCGTCTACTACCGTCACCGCGCCAACGAGATGGCGCGCGACCTATTCAACGGCTACCTCCGCGCGAACGGCGCGACCGGGGAGGGCGCGGCCACCGCTCTGTTCTATCTCGGGGCGCTTGCAGAGCGACGCGACGATACCGGCATGGCGCTGGAGAACTACGGCCAGTCCCACGACGCCGCCCCGACCGGTCCGCTCGCGGTCGAGGCGCTCTGGGAGCGCGCGAGCGTGCTCGAGGGCGCGGAGCGCCGTGACGAGGCGATCACGGCCTACGCGCTGGTCGCCGAACGCTTCCCGACATCGCGCCGCGCCGCCGATGCCTCCTTCCGCTCGGGCTACCTGGCCTACATCGCGGGGCAGAAGGCGCGGGCGCGGACAACATGGAGCGCCGCGGCCGCGAGTACGGATAGCGCCGCCGCGGCCCGCGCATCGTTCTGGGCCGGGCGCGCGGCAGCGGAAGTGGGCGACGGCGCGGCCGCGCGGGAGGCGTACGCCGAGGCGGCCCGCCGCGACCCGGCCGGCTACCACGGTCTGCGCGCCGCCGCGCTGCTCGTGGGCGAGCCGGCCGCGCCTGCCCTGTCCCGCGCCCTGCTGCCCACGCCGCCACTCGACTGGGTGGCAGCCGACGGCTGGCTGGCGGGCTGGGCCGGGCCGGAGGACGCGGGCGCGTGGCAGACCGCGGCGGATTCCGAGGAGTGGCGGGCGGCGGTGGAGTTGCTCGCGCTCGGCTGGCGGCGCACCGGCCGCGAGGCGGTCACGGCGGTGCTCGACGCGCACGCGAGGCAGCCGTGGGTGCTATACCGGATGGCGCGCACACTGGATGCCGCCGGGTATCCCCACCTGGCCTACGCGGCGGCCGGACGGCTGGTCGCCGCGGCCCCCGTCTCGGCGGCGCCGGCCGCGCCCGCGATTCTGCGGCTGGTGTACCCGGCGCCGTGGCCGAATGAGGTCAACTACTACGCGATGCAGTACGGGGCCGACCCGGCGATGGTCTACGCGATGATGCGCCAGGAGAGCGCCTTTGACCCGGAAGCCGGCTCCTCGGCGGGCGCGTTTGGACTGACGCAGGTGATTCCCGGCACGGCGCGGGAGATCGCACGCGCGCTGGGCAAGGCGCCGTTCGAGTTCGGCGACCTCGCCCGACCGAACATCGCGATTCAATTCGGCGCGTACTACCTCGGCGGCCAGCTCCGCAACTTCGACGCCAACCCGTACCATGCGCTCGCCGCGTACAACGGCGGCGGCGGCAACGCCTCGCGGTGGATACGCGCCGCCGGTGGACCCGACATCGACCGCTTCTATGAAGAGGTGGACTTCGGCGAAACCAAGCTGTACCTGCGCCTCGTGCTGCAAAACTACGCCTGGTACCGCCACCTGTATGGCGGCGCGACACGGCCGGCGCTGACCCGGTAGCGCGCAAGCGCCTGCTTCGCGCCGCGGTGTCGTTGCCCCTGGTACGGCCCTGAACTGGTGGCGACCGTACGCCTCACCCGCGTCACGCGCTGAGACAGGGGCGACCCACCGGGTTGCCCACGTTCTGATTCCGTCCGGGATGCTCCGACCCTGCCACGTGTGATGACCCTTTGTGGCGACGACCCGGTGGGTCGCCCGCGTCCCGGTCCCGGTTCACCGGCATTATCAAGGGCGCGCGACGGCTAGGGCCACACCTGCTCGTACGCGAAGCGGGCGCGTTCGCTTTGGGGAAACTTGTCGTCGTAGTCGGCCTTGAGGTCGCGCATGTGGTCCGATTCCATCAGCGCGCGGAAGGTTGGCTCGTCCTGCACCTCGTACACCGCGATGTACTGATACGTGTCCTCCCCCATGATCGCGCGGTAGCGGTGGGCGCTGACGGCGCCGGGGTAGCGGAGGAATCGCGGGCAGTGGTCCTCGTTGTACCAGCGGTTGAACGCCTCTTCCTGGTCCTTCGGGATCGTCGCCTTGACAATGAACAGAACCGTTGCCATATTGTCCTCCCTCTTCAGACGGTAGGTAGTTCGGTAGACGAATCCCGTGGGGGCGGGCGCGGCCCATCGAGACACGGGCGGCCCACCGTCGGAGACGCGCGACGCGGACACGCATGTGCCGTTTGGCGCGCTATCATGCGCTGCCGAGCGCCCCGGACACCTGAGCGACGTGTGCCTCGATATGGCCCACGAGCAATTGCGCGATGATCGTCTCGACCGTCATCGGTCCGCTGGTGACACTCGTCCCTTCGATGTGCCATGCATCGGCGGGGAGGGTGCCGATAGAGCGGCACGTCTCGGCGGCGGCGGCGCGCAGGCGTGCGGTCGTGTCTGCTCGGGTCGCGGACGCCCCGCCGGCGACCGCGCCAAGGCGCTCGGGGTCGTCCTCGCCGCGACCGAAGGTCGCGCCGGGGTTCTGGGCCACCTC
>JBBQJF010000480.1:0-3391 GCA_038325665.1 Dehalococcoidia bacterium
CGCGATCCGTGCCGCGTACGCGCGCCTGATCCAGAGCGTGGGCCGTGAAGTGCACCCTCATCCTGCCCTCTCGGTCCACTCACATTCTGAAGACGCCGAACGTCGTCTCGGGGATGGGCGCGTTGAGGGCGGCGGCGATGCTCAGGCCGAGCGCCATGCGCGTGTCGGCTGGGTCAATGATCCCGTCATCCCACAGGCGGGCGCTGGAGAAGTAGGGGCTGCCCTCGTGCTCATAGGCGGCGAGCGTGGGCGCCATGAACGCTGCTTGTTCGTCCGGGGTCATGTCGCGTCCTGATGCGCGGAGATTGTCGAGCCGCACGGTCAGCAGCACGCTCGCCGCCTGCTGACCGCCCATCACCGATACGCGGGCGCTCGGCCAGGTCCACAACTGGCGCGGGCTGTAGGCGCGGCCGCACATCGCGTAGTTACCGGCGCCGAAGCTGCCGCCGATGATTACCGTGAACTTTGGCACCGCGGCGTTCGCCACCGCCATCACCATCTTGGCACCGTCTTTGGCGATGCCCTCGTTCTCGTACTTCTTGCCGACCATGAAGCCGGTGATATTTTGCAGGAACACCAACGGCACCCGCCGCTGGCAGCACAGTTCGATGAAATGTGCGCCCTTGAGTGCGCTCTCCGAGAACAAGATGCCGTTGTTGGCGATAATCCCGATCGGATAGCCCATGATGCGCGCGAAGCCACACACCAATGTGCTGCCATACAGCGGTTTGAACTCGTGGAATCGAGATCCATCGACCACCCGCGCGATCACCTCGCGCACATCGAACGACCGGCGCGGATCGGTGGGAATGATGCCGTACAACTCATCCGGGTCGTACGCTGGCGGCTCCGGCGTCGTGAGCTCCCAGGGCGTATCGCGTCGGTGGGCAAGGTTTGCGACGATGCCGCGCGTGAGCGCCAGCGCGTGCTCGTCGTTCATCGCCAGGTGATCGGCCACACCGGAGATCTGTGTGTGGACCTCGCCGCCGCCCAACTCCTCGGCAGTAACCTCCTCGCCCGTGGCGGCCTTGACCAGCGGCGGACCGCCGAGAAAGATGGTGCCGGTACCCTTGACGATGATCGTCTCGTCGCTCATCGCCGGCACATATGCCCCGCCCGCGGTACACGAGCCCATCACCACCGCGACCTGCGGGATGCCCTTCGCCGACATCTGCGCTTGGTTGTAAAAGATCCGCCCGAAGTGGGTGCGGTCAGGAAACACCTCCGACTGAAGCGGCAGAAACGCGCCGCCGGAATCGACCATGTAGATGCAGGGCAGCCGGTTCTCCTCGGCGATCTCCTGGGCGCGTAGATGTTTCTTGACGGTGATGGGATAGTAGGTGCCGCCTTTGACCGTGGCGTCATTGGCGATGATCACGCACTCGCGCCCGCTGACAACGCCGATGCCGGTGACGATTCCCGCGCCGGGGGCGTCCCCGTCGTACATCTCCCACGCCGCCAGGGCCGAGAACTCGAGGAACGGCGTGCCCGGGTCAAGCACGCGCTCGATTCGCTCGCGCGCCGGCAGCTTGCCCCGCGCCCGGTGGCGGCTCATCGACTCCTCTCCGCCGCCGCCTCGCACCAACGCCAGCCGCTCCCGCAACTCATCCACCAGACCGCCCATGGCGGCGGCGTTTGCCTGGTACTCGGCCGAGGACGTATCCAGCCGGCTCTCGATGCGCGGGACAGGGTGAACGCCGAATGGGGTGCGGCCGTTGATCGCGACTGTCATGGCACTCTCCGAAGTTACGCGGGCAGGGGAGCGGTCAGCCCGCTGGCCCGGGGCTGAGGATTAGAACCTGTGCCGAGGCGCGGCGTGCGGTCACCGCCGTTCGGTGTGCTATCGCCGAGCACTCATCGCGTACGATGCGGCGTTATCCTCGCGCATCACTAATCCTTGTCGTCGCTGCCGAGTCCACCCACAAATCGGCGAGAGGAAGCCGTAGACCGGGCGATACGTCCGCGCCGTCGAATCCTCCGTCGCCCTCGACGGAGAATGGGATGGCATCGGACGGTTTCAGGGTTCGACGTGAGGCGAACACCGCCTTGCTCACCCGCGAAGACGCCGAGCCGGCGCGCCCGAATGAACCCACCGACGAGGAGCATAACACTGGCGGCAACAAGGCTTGACCAGTACGACGACGGACTCATGCAGATCGGCTTCCCTTGGTCAAGCTCATAGTGCATACCGTCATCTGGTAGCTCCATGAGTTCCTCTGCCGTGACCAGCACGTCCGATGGTAGGGTTGCCACGAATCACCTCCCCGTGTGGAACTGAGGGAGTAGGTTTGAGGAAGAGGGATGGACCGGGTACCGCGCATCTCGCGTTCGTGCTCGTGCGCGGCCCCGTCCTGTTTCTCTCGCTCAACGCGCGCCAAAAGTCCCCGCGCGAGAACCCGTGAGCGAATCATTTCGACCGCGCGGCCACCATTCGCCCGAAGCTGTCATGACGCGAGACATGGGCCGTCGCTCACATGCTCACGTCGCGGTGACTTCGCCACGCGCCTCGATCTCGACAACCTCAGCCCACGTCTCGGCCGGCTCAGGGATGAGATCGCCGTCCTCACGCATGATGCGCGGATGTCCTTCAATCGCCTCACGGATGTTGCAGGCGATTTCCTCTCGTGTTGCCCCGGTAGACACACAGCCGGGTAGGTCTGGGACATAGGCAGAGTAGTTCGGTCCCGCGTCCTCGTAGACGACCAGGAACCTGAGGGCTTCTTCATCGGAGTCCTGCCTGTCGCCGAGCGCTGATCATGTGCTTGGAGCCAGCGTGTCGTTCGGCTTGCCGGGAATCGTCACCTTGCCGGGCTTGAGCGGATGCTTGTTATGCCGGTGGCTCCCGGTGGCACCGGTATCGTACCAACCGTCTGCTTCCACTGTTCGTATCGCCTCCCGCACTTCTACCGGCATCAGCTACGCCTCGTACCTCAATGCAATGGCCGCACACGCGGGTTGCTATCACCGCATGCCGAGCAGGTCCTTGGCGATGATCGTCTTGCGGATTTCGGTGGTGCCGGCGCCGATCTCCAGCAGTTTGGCGTCTCGAAGGATACGGCCCACCGGCGATTCGTTCAGATAGCCATAGCCGCCGTGGATCTGCATCGCGTCGAGGGCGACTTTCGTCGAGATCTCGGCGGCGTACATGATCGATGCCGCCGCCTCCTTCGAGAAGCGGCGTCCGTCCGCGCTGGCCCTCTCCGCGGCGACCGCCGTGCGGTAGACGAGCCACCGCGCCGACTCCACCATGACGTACATGTCCGCGAGCTTGCCCTGGATCAGCTGAAAGCTGCCGATCGGCTGGCCGAACTGCTTGCGCTCTTTGGCATAGGAGATCGACAGCTCCAGCGCCCGCTCCGCCAGACCGAGCGATTCGCCGGCGAGGAATGCC
>JBBQJF010000481.1:0-3361 GCA_038325665.1 Dehalococcoidia bacterium
ACCGCCACCCCCGTGCCTGACGCGACCGGCACACCCACGCCGAGCAGCGAAACGGCATCGGTGTGCCCGACCCGCGTGCGCGTGACCACGACCGCCACGCCGGAACCGTCCGCGACACCGGAACTCGGCGTCCAGACGACGGCGACGCCCCCCACGTCCGGCAGCTCACGCGCGAGCAGCGCCGCGTTCGAACCGGCGTCTCTCACGCCGGGTGGGACACCCGTGCCGGTATCGCGCACCATCTCGCCGGCCGTGACGGCGCCTATTCCCAGTTCGGCGGTGACGACGCCGACCGTGCCAGCGCCCGCTCCGACCGTATCGCTTCCCTCGACGTGGACGATTCCCACCGCACCGGCGACGGGCCAGGTGACGCCGCCCAGCAGCTCGACGGCCCCCACGGCGGCAGCTCCGACCTCGTCAGCGCGTGGACTCGACCAGGACGCGCCGGCTCCCGGAGTAACGCCGGCGGCCGCACCAGCGACCAACCCGGAATCGGCCGGGAGTAGCATCGAGCGCTGAGAGCCGTCGTCAGGTCAGCCCCATGATGTGATAGCCGGAATCGACGTGGATCACTTCGCCGGTGACACCGCGCGCCAGGTCCGAGCACAGGTAGACCGCCGTTCCGGCGATGTCCTCCAGCGAGGTGTCACGGCGAAGGGGTGCGGTGTCGCGGACGTGCTTGAGCATGTCGAGGACGCCGTGGATCGCCCGCGATGACAGTGTGCTGACCGGACCGGCGGAGATGACATTGACGCGGATTCCGCGCGGGCCGAGATCGGCGGCGAGATAGCGCGCGCTCATGTCCAGCGCTGCCTTGGCCACACCCATGACGTTGTAATTGGGCATCACCCGTTCGCCGCCGAGGTACGTGAGCGTCAGCGCGCTGCCGCCGCCGCGCCGCTCCATCAGTGGCGCCGCCCGCTGCATCACCGCGGTGAACGAGTACGCGCTCACATCCAGCGCCACCCGGAACGCCTCACGGCCCGTGTCCAAATACGCCCCGGCGAGCGCCTCGGTCGGGGCGAAGGCGATCGCATGCACCAGCAGATCGAGTCCGCCGAAGGCAGAATCGATGCCCGCGAACAGCGCATCGAGCTGAGTATCGTCCCCGACATCGCAGGGAAACACCGGCGCGTTGGGGAGTGTTGCCGCCAGGTCGCGCACGCTCTTTTCGATCCGCTCACCCTGGTAGGAGAATGCGAGCCGCGCGCCGGCGTCGCTTAACGCCTGAGCGATGCCCCATGCGATGCTGCGCTTGTTCGCCACCCCCAGCACCAGCCCGGTCTTGCCCGCCAGAAGTCCCGTGTTCATCACCTTTGCCTCGCTCTTCGTGTCCTGGCCGGCGATGTCGCGACTACACGCGTACGCCGGTTCAGGTGCCTTCTCGGGCGGGTCCGCCCGCCTGTCCGGGGATGTTCGCGATCAGCACGCCGCCGATGATCAGCGCGGCGGCGAGCGCATGGATGAGTGTCAGTCGCTCACCCTCGATCAGGGCGGCGAGCGCCAGCGCCCACAGCGGGGTCAGGTTGGAAAAGACGGCCGTTCGCGTCGCACCCAACCGCAGGACCGACCGGTTCCATAGGATATAGGCCAGCACCACCGAGACGACGCCCGAATAGAGGATCGCGACCCACGCCCGGCTCGACGCCTCGCCCAGGTCGCCGGGGCGGAACCCGCCCGCGATCGCCGCGGGCAGCAACAGCCCGAATCCCAGGAGGCAGGCATATCCGGTCGATTGCAGCGGCGAGAAGCGGCGCATCACCACCCGCGATACCAGGGTGAATCCCACCCACGACAGCATTTCGCCGACCAGCAGCAGGTCGCCGTGCAGGCTGGCTCCGTGTGCTGTCGCGGCGTTCGCGCTGCTGATCACGATCAGTGTCACCCCGAGCGTGGAAACCGCGACTCCCATTGCGGCGCCCAGCCGCAACCGCTCTTGGAGGAACAGCGCTGCCAGCGCCGCCGTTGCGACAGGGTTCGCGCCCCAGATGATCGCCCCGTGCGTCGCGGTTGTCCGTTGCAACCCGGCGAAGTAGAACAGGTTGAAGAGGAAGAATCCGAGCAGGGCAAGGGCGAAAAACCAGGGCAGATCGCGCCATCCCGGCGCCGGCCCGCGCGACGGCATCAACGCCAACAGCGGCAGGTACGCGAGCGACGCCAATCCGGTGCGTAGCGCCGAGGCGGTGAGCGGCGCGAACCCCTCGCCTGCCACCTTGATCGCCACGATACCGCCTCCCCAGATTATCGTGACGAGCAGCAATTCGAGATAGGTACCGAGTCCGGCTGGCGGCGCGGCTGCCGTGGCACCGGATCGAACCGTCGCCGTCCGCGCCATATCGAACTCCTGGCAGATCCGGCCGCTGATGCTCTGATCTGCCGTCCCATGAGACCACAGCCGCCGCGCAAGGGGCAGCGCGCCATGGATGCCGCCGGCACACACCTTCTGCGGGGCGGTGCAGCAGCCGCTGAAAGGCATGGCGACCCTACGTTCACATGCGCCTTGAGTACGGCTTCTTCGTGGCGAATACACCAGGAGGCGGGCGGGTGAACGCGTGCGCCCCTGAGCGGCCGTGGCACATCTATTGGGGATACCGTCGTTCACAGCCCGGTGATGGTCATGCCACTCGTGCCAGCAGGTCGATACATGGTCCGCGCCAATTGTCCAACCGCACGTTGTATCCCAGTCTCTGGATACGCGGGTAATCGGCGGTGTTCCCGCTCACAAGCGTCAGGTCAGGGCGAAGGGCGATCACGGCGATGAGGGGGCTGGCCCAACCGATGGGCTCGCCCGTGCGTCACAAATCGGCGTTGATGCGGCCGGCAATCTCGGCGCTGGCGATATCGAGTTCGAGCACATCGAGGCCCGGGAGCAACTGAAGAAACGGCTGCACGAGGTCTTCGCTTCCGACCCGGTGATGACCGTTCACAACTTCCATGACCGTGATGACGGAGATGGTGTACCGAACAAGAGTAGCCTGATAGACAAGCGCGCATCACACGGATGGAATTGCGTCCCTTCCTCATCTCCGAGAAGATATCGGTGTCAATGAGGCAAAGCGCCATCGGCTTACACCAGCCACCGCCATGCTCTATCCTTCCCAAATTGCTCTAGCATCTGGTCTACCAGTTCTGGTTCGTCGCGAAGGCTACCCAATACGGGGTCATCGATCACACGCTGCTGACTCAGAAGTCGGATGACTTCCCCGACCAGGTTTTCCACAGGTATACCGTGCTTCTCGACTAGCCGGCAGGCACGTTTCATCGTCACGTCGTCGAGCTGGATTTCGATAGTCTTCATGCTGTCCTCCCGTTCTAATGAGGGCAAGACGAGCGCGGCCACTCGCCCGAGGCCGCCTATCCG
>JBBQJF010000482.1:0-3356 GCA_038325665.1 Dehalococcoidia bacterium
TCAGGGCCGGTCGGTTGACGATCAGATGGGACAGCGCTCGGAGGATCTCCGGCAGATCATCGCCGGTAACGGCGAGACGCGAGGACTGCGCCTCGATACATCGGTATGGAAGGTTGACCAAACAGTGGACATAATCTTAGAGCGCGGGGCCGAGGCGCGCGTGGTCCGACCGCGAGCGGCGGTATGAGGCACATCCGGGGTCCCCGGGCCGCGCCCCCGTTCGGCGGGGGCTGTGGAACCCGGGGCCGCCACCGGGCACGGCCAGCAGGGCCTTTCCCCCGGCCCCCAACACCCACAACCCACTTTCGCGGGAGGCGCCGATGCTGCTGCTGATCGATAACTATGACAGCTTCACCTATAACCTATACCAGTATCTGTGCGAGTTGGGCGCCGCGGTCGAGGTCGTGCGCAATGACCAGGTGACACTCGATCAGGTGGCCGCGGCCGCGCCCGAGCGGATCGTGATCTCGCCTGGACCATGCACGCCGAACGAGGCGGGAATCAGCGTCCCGCTGATCCGGCGGTTCGCCGGGGAGATTCCAATTCTCGGTGTCTGCCTCGGCCACCAATGTATCGGCGAGGCGTTCGGCGCGACCATCGCGTCTGCCGGCGAGATCCGGCATGGGAAGCTGTCGGCGATAGACCACAACGGCCAGGGCGTGTTCGCGGGGTTGCCCTCGCCTTTCCAAGCAATCCGCTACCACTCGCTCGCGGTCCAGCCGGCGACCGTGCCCGACGAACTCGAGGTCACCGCCCGCAGCGACAGCGGTGTGATCATGGGTATGCGCCATCGCCGGTACGCGGTCGAGGGCATCCAGTTTCACCCCGAATCGATCATGACCGAGCATGGCAAGGACCTGCTGCGTAACTTTCTGGCGATGCGTGAGGCGGCCGGCGCTGAGCACTAGGCGGCAGTCGCGGTCGCACGTCGCGCGGTCATGGGCAGAGCGTGCACGCGCGGCGCCCGCGCGCGGCCCGAGGGGGACCACCATGATTCGAGAAGCGATAGACGCGCTGATCACGCACCGGCGAGACTTGACCGAGGGCGAGGCCGGCGCGGCGATGGCCGACATCATGGACGGGGAGGCGACCCCCGCGCAGATCGGCGCGTTCGTCACCGCGCTACGGATGAAAGGCGAGACGGTGGACGAGATCGCCGGCATGGCTCGCGTGATGCGCGATAGGGCGCTGCATGTCACCGTCAGCGGCCCGGTGATCGATACGTGCGGCACCGGCGGCGACGGCTCCGGATCGTTCAACGTTTCGACAGCGGCGGCGTTTGTGGCCGCCGGCGCGGGGTTGCGCGTCGCCAAGCATGGCAACCGTGCGATGAGTTCGCATTCCGGCAGCGCCGATGTGCTGGAGGCGCTTGGCGCCCGCGTGGATCTCGGCCCCGAGCAGGTCGCGGCGTGCATCGAGCGGGCCGGCATGGGTTTCATGTTCGCGCAGGCATTTCACCCGGCGATGAAGCACGCCGCCGGCCCGCGTCGCGAGGTGGGGGTTCGCACCATCTTCAACGTTCTTGGCCCGCTTACCAACCCGGCCGGCGCCCGCGCACAAGTCTTGGGAGTCGCGACCCCGGATCTCGCCGCGAAGCTGGCTGCGGCGCTCGGCCGGCTCGGTGTCGAGCGCGCGCTGGTCGTACACGGCGAGGATGGCCTCGACGAACTGAGCATCAGCGGCCCATCGACCGTTCACGAGGTGAATCGGGGCCGGCTCACCAGCTACCGTGTCACGCCCGAGGATGCCGGCCTGCCCTGTTCGCCCCGCGCCGCGGTGCGGGGCGGCTCACCGGTCGAGAACGCGGAAACGATGCGGTTGCTGCTCAAGGGTCAGGATGGGCCTCTGCGCGACTTCGTCTTGCTCAACTCCGCCGCCGCGCTGGTGGTGGGTGGGCTTGCCCCGGACCTGCGCGAGGGCGTCCGTCAGGCTGCTGGTATCATCGACACGGGCGCCGCGCTCGCCGCACTGACACGGTTCGTGGAGGTCACGCGCTCGTTTGGAGAATGATGCCCCCGCGTTCCCGTGACGCGAGGAGGGCGTACCGTCGCGGGCGGATCAGCAGCAGCGAGAGGACACGGCACTCATGAACGGCAGCGTGACCCGCACCGATACGATTCTCGACCGCATTGTCGCCGACACCCGCGATATCCTTGAGACACGCCGGCGCGCGACGCCTCTCGCCGCGATCCGCGCTCGTGCTGAATCCGCTTGTCGTCCGGCTCCCTTCGCGGCAGCGCTGGTCGGTGATCGTCTGTGTCTTATCGCGGAGGTGAAGAAGGCATCGCCGGTCAAAGGCGTGTTCGATCCGGATATGGACCCGGTGGCGCGCGCCCGCGCTTACGCCGAGGGTGGGGCGGCCGCGATATCGGTGCTGACCGAGCCGGTACACTTTCTCGGCGATCTGGCGTACCTGGACGCGATTCGCGGCGGACTCGGCGCCGCGGGCGTCAGTTGTCCGCCGCTACTGCGTAAGGATTTCCTGTTTGATCCCTACCAGCTCTATGAGGCGCGCGCATGTGGCGCGGATGCGATCCTCCTGATCGTCGCCATCCTTGATGACGCGCTGCTCGCCGATCTTCTCGCCGTGGCGACTGGAATGGGGCTGGGCGTCTTGGTCGAGGTGCATGACGAGGACGAGGTGGGGCGGGCGTTGCGGGCGGGCGCCGGGGTGATCGGCGTCAACAACCGCGACCTGCGCACCTTCCATACCGATGTCGCGACCACGGTGCGCTTGCGTCCGCTGATCCCGCCGGGCAAGGTGATCGTGAGTGAGAGCGGCATCCGCCATGCGCGTGACGCTGCGGCCGTGCGCGCCGCCGGCGCGGATGCGATTCTGGTCGGTGAATCACTAATGACCGCGGGCGACATACCGGCGGCAATGCAGCAATTGATGGTCGAGTGACCACGGGAGTGCCCCGACCGTGCGAACCCCACCGGCGGATAATCTCGCGCGCATCATGCGAGGGTTGGGCGTCGGCCGGGCGCGGGCGATCCGCCCCTCCCCGCGTGGCCTGTCGCGGCACGGCCGGGGGGCAGCGGGCCGCGGTGTGAAGTAATTCTCAGCGAGGCAGCCGTTGACCTCAATTAAGATCTGTGGCCTGACGCTCCCGGAGCACATCGAGGCCGCGCGCCTCGGCGGCGCCGAGATGATCGGCCTGATGTTCGCGGAGCAGAGTCGCCGGCGTGTGACGGTGGAACAGGCGAAGCGGCTCGTCGCGGTGCTTCCGGCCCGGTCCGCGCCGCCGTTGGTGGCGCTGCCGCTGCGCGCCGGTCACACCGGTATGCTGTGGTTTGAACGGTGCGCGAGCGCCCTTGAGTCACTCGCGTCCGAGCGGCGGCCGCTGCTGGTGGGT
>JBBQJF010000483.1:0-3349 GCA_038325665.1 Dehalococcoidia bacterium
CTGGGTGCTCGACCCATACGCCGGCAGCGGCTCCGCCGGCGCGGTCGCCCACAAGACCGGCCGCCGCTGGATCATGGTCGAGATCGGCGCCCAGATCCACACCCACATTTCGCCGCGCCTCCACCGCGTGATCGATGGTTCGGATCCGGGCGGGGTCACGCGCGCCGTGGGATGGTCCGGCGGCGGCGGGTTTCGGTGGTTCCAGCTCCGCTGAAGATGCCTATCCCCGGCCCACCTACCCCCCCGGCCCCCTTTCCTGCAAGGGAAGGGGGAGTGAGATTTTCATTGCTCAGTGGCACTGCTCGCGGGAGGAACAGCTCCTATGCGGCCAACGGTGTATGCTACCGCTCATCAGCGCCCCGCTCCCCGCAGTGATGTACCATCGGACCACCCGCCGCGGACCTGTCGCCACCTTCAAGTGAGGGGAGCCGCCTATTGAGCCTCCCCCTTCCCTTGCAGGGAAGGGGGCCGGGGGGTTAGGTGGGGCAGGAGGTAAGGTGAAAGGATTCACGGGATGACCACCGAGCTACCGCCGCTTCCCGTCGTCGATTTCAGCAGCATCGGGCCGGCGCCTGGGTCGCGCTTCCCCGATGTCACCTTGCCGGACCAACATGGCCGGACCGTCGATTTGCACTCCGCACGCGCGGGCCGGCGGGCGCTGGTGGTGTTCCATCGCAGCGCGGCGTGGTGACCGTTCTGCAAGACGCAGCTCGTTGAGCTGCAACGCGGATTGGCCGACTTCGAGCACGACGGCATCGCCGTCTTTGCCATCAGCTACGATTCCGTGAGCGTGCTGGCCGGCTTCGCCGAGAAGCATGGTATTGCCTACCCGCTGCTATCGGACGAGGGCAGCGTGGTGATCACGCGGTTGGGCATGCTCAATGACCGCGTGTATGAGCAGCACGCCGCCTACGGCGTCGCTCCCCGCGAGCAGCACATGGGCACGCCGTACCCGGGCGTCTTTCTGCTCGACGAGCGAGGAGTCGTGATCGACCGGCGCTTCCAGCAAAGCTACCGCGAGCGCGAGACGGCCGTCGGCCTCCTTGAACAGGGTTTCGGTGGACATGCATCGACGCACGGCAGCGAGCATCGCGGCGGCTCGGCGGGGGTGGCGGTGCGCGCGGCACTCGATTCCGAGACCTTCCGCTTCTTCCAGCGGCTGTGGCTGACGGTAGAACTGACTGTCGATCCTGGACTGCACATCTACGGCCGGCCGATCCCCGACGGCTTCGTGCCGCTGTCGGTCGAGGTCGCTCCGGCAGAAAACGTGACCGTGGGTGAGCCGGTGTGGCCGCGGCCGCACCCGTTCCGGATCGAGGGGCTGGGCGAGCAGTTCCAGGTGTACGAGGGCACGGTCACGCTGGCGCTGCCGGTGACGTTCACCGCCCGTGACATGGGCGACCAGACCGTGCGGGTCACGGTGCGTTATCAGGCGTGCAGCGACGCCGACTGCCTCATGCCCGCCGCCGTCTCCTTGGAGTTGCCGGTACGGCTGGCCGGCCTCGTGTCGTGAGTGAACCGTCAGACTCGCCCTCGGTTATCCCGCGCCGGGGGGTGGCCCGCGTGGTCGCCCCTACCGGATGTCGCCCATTGTCGCGCGTAGGGGCGACCCGCCGGGTTTCCCGCGTCCCGACCCGACCCGCGGGAACGCGGGTGCAGCCGCTCAGTCCTACACGTCCTGCATATGGGCCTTGACCATTTGGAGCAGCTCGCGAGTCGCCACCATGCCGTGCTCCTTCGCGTGCTCGCCCGCCAAGCGCAGTGTGTCCTCCTCGGTCTCCCCGCGGACGACGTGACCACAGCCCGACGCGGGGTTGACCTTGGCGCAATCGATAATCTTCGCCATCTCTCGTTTCTCCTTCGCATTCGACGACTGGTTGAGGGGTACTATACGTCATCCGAATCAGGCGGGCGCCATCGCGCGGGCGGAAACCGGGGCTTCGACGGTGATCGTCGTGCCGGAGCCGGGTACGCTCGCCACGCGCAGCATTATCGCGGCGGCATTCGCCCGCTCCTGCATCGAGCGAAGTCCCATGCCGCCACCATTGTCGAGGGAAACCACCGGCGCCGACGGGTCGAAGCTGGCGCCGTTGTCGTGAACCGTGGCCCGCACGATGCCGTCGTCGTCGGTGAGCGTGACGGTGACGGTCGATGCGCCCGAGTGTTTGATGGCATTCGCGAGCGCCTCTTGCACAATGCGGAAGACCGCCGTCTCCACGTCCGGGTCGAGGCGTGCGACCGCGCCGGCGATGCAGGTCACCGCGATATCGGTGCGCAGGCGGTAGGAGGCGACCAGCCTTTCGACCGCGGGGCCTAACCCTTCCTCGGCGAGCGCGGTGGGTCGCAGCTCAACCAGCAGCGCGCGCATCTCCGCCAGCGCCTCGCCGGCGAGGGTGCTGATGCGTTGCAGAGTGGTGGGCAGCCCCGGCGCGTTTCGGTCGAACTGTGTCTGCCCCGCCCGCGCGAGCATGCCCAGAGCGTAGATCGATTGTGTGACCGAATCGTGCAGATCGCGGGCGAGCCGGTTGCGTTCCTCCAACGCGGCAAGGGATGCGGCCTGCCCGTACAGCCGCGCATTCTCGATCGCGAGCGCCGCCTGGCCGGCAACCGCGCGGGTGAGCCGGACATGGCGGGCGTCGAAGTACCCCGGCTCGGGTCGCGATATCGCGAGCAGACCGATCACGCGCTCCTGTACCGCGAGCGGCACCCCCATCCACGATCGCACCGCCCGAAACGGCGTGGCATCGAGGTCGTGTCCCACCAAATCCCGGTAGGCGGTGGCGAGCGATTCGTCGCCCCGTACATCCGCGATCAGTACCGGCTCGGACCGGCTGAGCATCTCCCAAATCCGCGGCCCGCGGGCGATCTCGAACCGCAGGCCGACCGTTGATGCGCGCCCGGGTTGCAGTCGCGAGCCGAGGACGATCAGCGCGTCGCCTTCGCGCGTGAGCACCGACGCCGCCTCGTAGTCGATCACCGATCGGAGCTGGTCGAGGATGAGTCCCACGAGTTGGGGCAACTCCAGGGTCGAGGCGACCATGCGCGAGATGTCAAGCAGGGCCGAAAGCTCGCGGGTGCGCTCCTCCACCCGCGCGCGCTCCGCTGCCTCGGCCGCTATCGTCTGCTGGAGGTCTTCGGCCATGATGTTGAAGCTGTGGGCGGAGTGTGTCACCTCGTCGTCGCCCACGGGCGTGACCCGCCGGCCGAGATCGCCCGCCGCGATCGCCCGCGCCGCGCCGGACAATTCCCGCACCGGTCGCACGATGGCGCGTGCGCGGGGAATGCCGATCAGCGCCGCCACGAGCGTGGCGGGGATGGCGAAGATCAGCAGATTCAGCCCGGCCGTGCG
>JBBQJF010000484.1:0-3333 GCA_038325665.1 Dehalococcoidia bacterium
GCCACTCATCCGGGTGGGCGAAACGGTGGCGCTCGATGTGACGCTAACCGCCGGCGCATGGGAGCTGGGCTGCCACCTGAAGGACAGCGAGGGCGGGAGGACCTTCGACCACTATGACCGGGGCATGAAGACGACCCTGACGGTGCGATAATAGTTGTCGCTCGCGCGAAAGGGGTGGATGCCCTCGTAATCCGTAAGCGTTCAGCCATCAGCGGTCAGCGGGCGCGTTCACGTTGAGCATGGCCGGCCGCCGCCGACTGACGGCTGAACGCTCTCTGTCATCATTAGGCGACCATGGCCCTGACTCGTCAGGCGCCACCAAGCAGGTACGAATCGCATCGCATTCGCGAAAGGAGACACCCTCTCATGGCGACCACCATCCTCCACATTCCCGACATTTCCTGCGAGCATTGCGAGCAGACGATCACGGGGGCGCTCACGCCCGTGGACGGCGTGCGCGAGGTGCGGGTAGATATTCCTGCCAAACAGGTTCGTGTGGAGTATGACGACCGAGCCGTCGATGTGGGTAAGATGAAGGAGATCCTCGCCGAGGAGGACTACCCGGTCGAGTCAGTCAGCGGCGCGTAGAGCGACGGCCGGCAATACACCTGATGACGGCGCACCCTGCCCACGCCGGTGGACGGGTGCGCCGTTTGCTATGGAGCGGGCCGCGCGCCCGCTCTTTCGGGCGGTGCGACCCACGCTTCTCCCTCGATCATCACGGAATAGGGGTCCGCGCGGTGATCCATGTGGTGGCCCCGTCCGTAGGGCTGGGTAGGCAACACGGCTCGTGGTGTCTGCCCGCGTGTGTTCGGCTCGTGCGTCCCGACAACCGGCGGACGTACCGGCCGATCCTATGAGCAGGAGGTTTTGCCGAGACGAGGCTCACCCACGCATCCCCCGCTTAGCGGCGGCCCTGGCCGTCAGTCGCGCTACCCCTACATGAACAAGGAGAGTGGGATGCCAACTCTGCGCTCGGTTCCACGGAGGCTCGCGCTGTTCGGACTGCTGACCGTCACCGCCATCGTGCTCGCCGTGTCTCCGTCGGGAGTCCCGACCGGCGACGCGGCCAGTCATCGCGAGTCACCACTGCTGGCGTTCGACCCCCAGGCGGACAACACCGACGTGTACTTTTTCGTTAGTCCCGACCGACCGGACACGGTGACGATTGTTGCCAACTACGTGCCGATCCAGGGTCCGGGCAGCGGCCCGGAGTATTACCGTTTCGGCGATGACGTACTCTACCAATTGCACATCGACAACAACGGTGACGCGGAAGAGGATGTCATCTATCAGTTCCGCTTCACAACCACCGTCTCCAATCCAAACACCGTGCTCTACGTCACGGGACCGGTCACATCGATCGATGACGCGGACATTATCGTCCGACAGAGCTATTCGGTCGATATGATCCGCGCCGGGCAGCGCCCGATGCGAATCCTGGACGGCGCACCCGCCGTACCGGCCTATGTCGGTACCAAGTCGTTCCCCGATTACGACGCGGTCGCGGCGCAAGGTATTCGTGCCCTTCCCGGCGGCGGGCGCGTTTTCGTTGGACCGCGCGACGACCCGTTCTTCGTCAATGTCGGCGGCGCGTTCGACCTGCTCGATGTCGCCACCAATCCCAAGGACGAGCTGGCCGGCTTGAACGTGAGCAGCATCATCGTTCAGCTCCCGATCACGGGGCTTACCCGCGACGGCTCGCGCCCGACGGCCGCAACCGACGCGGCGGCGGTCCTGGGCGTGTGGGCGACAGCCTCGCGCCAAGCGATGCGTGTCATGCCCCCGACCGGCAGGCCGGCGCCGGGGCGGCTGCCCAACACCGGCGACGGCACGCTCGACGAGGCGGAAGAGTCACAGCGCGCCGGCGATGACGAGTCGATGATGGACAACGCGCAGGCGATGGACGGGCCATGGGTTCAGGTGTCACGCCTCGGCTCACCGCTGGTCAACGAGCTGGTCATACCGCGCGGCATGAAGGATCGGTTCAACGGCTCCCACCCGCGCGACGATGCCCAGTTCCTGCAGTACGTGCTCGCGCCGGAACTCGCGACACTGCTTAACGCCGTGCTCGGTTTCCCCGCGCCGACCACGAACCGCACCGACCTGGTACAAGTCTTCCTCACGGGCGTTCCGGGCGCGACGATGCCGCCGAACGTCAAGCCGGCGGAGATGCTGCGTCTCAACGTCGCCGTACCGCCATCGGCAAATCCGAACCCGCTGGGCGTCATCGGAGGCGATCTGGGAGGCTATCCCAACGGCCGCCGTCCCGGCGATGATGTCACCGATATCTCGCTGGCAGCCGTGGGCGGGGTGCTCCAGATGGTGCCAGGAGCCGCGGCGCTCACCGACAACGCGCAGTCGAACGACAAGCCGTACCTGGCGAGCTTCCCCTATGTGGCAAGCCCGCATCCGGGGCATCGGTAGAAAGATAGGTCATAGGTCACAGGTCATAGATCAACCGCGGGGGTAGAGAGGCGATATGGCGCCGCTCCGCGGATTACGGAGCGAGAAGCCCCGAGGAGTGTCGAACTCCTCGGGGCTTCGATTGTGTGGGGTCGTGGGAGGAATGCGGAAGCGCGCAGCCCGCACGGGAGCGCCCGCATCCTCGGGGCTTAGTTCGTGAAGGGGGTCGATTGGAGGGGGCGAGACTGGGAGGTGAGATGCGCGGTGGTGCGTTCAGCTTGGCACAGTATCGACGGGGGAGTCGCGACGGTCGATATGGACGATGGCCGCGATAGCCCCCGCGACAGCGCCATCAGGCGGTTCACGCGTGAGGCTGGATTGTGCGAGGGAGCCGTGGACCATCGCGATGCGGCCGGCGAGTGCGCCGGTGGATTGCAACCGACGGATGGCGCGGTCACGCACCAGCACGAGTAACCACGCGCCGGGCGTCACTCCATCGACGGGGTAACTGACTCGGCCTCCGCGGGCGATCTCCAGAAATGCGTCCGTGACAATGGTCGTCGCTTCATCCTCATCGCCCATCACGCGGAGGGCGATGGCGAATGCGCCGGCCCCATGGCAGTCGTAGAGAGCGGTCAGCGCCTGCTCATCAAGCGATTGCACGCTCAAGGGCGCGCTGGAGGGATGAAGCGCCAAGGGATCAGCCGACATGCACCGTGCCTCTTGCCTACGAGCGGGACTCCGGTCCAACAATCATGACCGTGCTTCTCATAGTCGGGCACTGCCGCGAAACGTGGTCCCACCTATTGGGGTATTCTTCGCGTGCTATATAGCAAGTACGCGCGATTCTAAGAGGGTGTTTGGAAAAATAGCAGGCGATTCGGTACGCTGGGAGCATGAGCCGAACGAAGACGTATCCGAGCGACC
>JBBQJF010000485.1:0-3301 GCA_038325665.1 Dehalococcoidia bacterium
CAGGCCGACCCGTGCGCCGTACTCCCCGCGTGAGAGCGGCGTGGGCGACGTTTGCCCGCGAAAGATCCACGAGGACATCGCGTCGAAGTCGAAACTCAGACAGACCGTGGCCCGCGCCGCGGCATCGGCAGTCATCGGAAGCCCTCCTGTGAATTACCCAACTTCCCGGCGCGGGAAGGGGGAGCGCCGACGTGGTGACCGAAATCGGACCCAACACTTTGCCGGGACCCCCTCCCTCCCGGCCGTGCCGGGACAGGCTGCAAGGGAAGGGGGAGGACCTGCCCCTTCCCGGCGGCGCCCGCGGGAGTAGGCGCCATTACCGCGAGAGAGACGTGCAGGCGTAGTATATCCGGCACGGGAGTTGCTCATGACCTCGCGGCCACCACCGGCACATGCGATGTCGCTCCGTCCCCGGTTGCACGCCTGCCCCGGCAAGGCCGAGCGGAAGCGTGGCGAGGGTCCGGTCGTCACCCCCTTCCCTCGAAGGGAAGGGGCCGAGGGGTTAGGTGGTTTCGACTGCCCCGTCCGCCACTTGACGGCCACACCTCCACCCGCAACCCTGATGGTATGGCACGACGTGATAAGCGCCGGTGGAATGTGCCGCCGGCCGGTGAAACATTCCCGCTTCATCTCGACAGCCTCGGCCATCAGGGGGCGACGATCGCCCGCCGTGATGGACAGGTTGTGTTCGCCGCGTACGGCATCCCTGGCGAGGACGCCGACGTGCTAATCGACCAGGTTTATAAGGACTACCTGGAGGGGCATGTTGTCGGTGTGCGCGAGCCGTCGCCGCACCGGGTGCAACCGCGCTGCGAGTACTTCGGCATTTGCGGCGGCTGCCAGCTTCAACATATCTCCTACGAGGGTCAGCTAGAACTCAAACGGGAGGTGGTCATTGAGCAATTGCGGCGGATCGGTAAGCTGACGGATGTGGAGGTCCGGCCGGCGTTGCCCTCGCCCGACCCGTGGCACTACCGCAATCACGCCCGTTTCTCGGTGGATCGCGAGGGCTATCTCGGCTTCACGATGCGTGGGCGCAAGCGGGTGGTGCGTACGTTCAACTGCTACATCGTCCACCCCTGGATCGCGGAGACGATGCAGGCGCTTCAAGGACGCGCCCGCGGCCTGCGTCAGGTGGCGATGCGTGTCGGCGTCAACACCGGTGACACACTGATCCAGCCGCCGCTGCAACTCGAGACGCGGCAGGGTTCGGCGGCGGCGCCCGCGTCCACGGAAATGAAGGGCCGGGGCGCTGGTCCCGCGTCTAACGCCCCGCCGCCCCCTGCCCGTGGGTCCGCGCGCATGGAACTCCCGGTGGTCGGGGCTGTCCCCGCGATCGCCAGCGGCCAGCGGTCGTACGACGAGGAGTTGCTCGGCGCGCGCTTCCACGTCTCGGCGGCATCATTCTTCCAAGTGAACACGCCGCAGGCGGAAAACCTGATCCGGCTCGTGCGCGATGGGCTGGAGTTGACGCCCGACGACGTGTTGCTCGACGCCTATGCTGGCGTCGGTACGTTCGCCAAGACACTCGCGCCGCTGGTGCGGCAGGTGCTGGCGATCGAGGTGTCGTCCTCGTCGGTTGCCGACGGCCGGCGAAACACCGAGGGGATGGCGAATATCGAGTGGATCGAGGGCGAGGTCGAGAAGGTGCTGCCCAAGCTGGCGCTGCGCCCCACGGCTGTCGTGATCGATCCGTCACGTCAGGGCTGCGGGGTGCCCACCCTTGACGCCCTGGTCGCCGCCGAGGTCCCCCGAATCGCCTACGTCTCGTGCGAGCCGTCTACCCTGGCGCGCGACCTGCGCGTGCTGGTGGATGGCGGGTATCGCGTTGCCCACGTCCAGCCCGTCGATCTGTTCCCCCAGACCTTCCACATCGAATGCGTGGCGATTCTGCGGCGGGAGGACGAGGCACGGGACACCGAGCGGGCGGTAAACCCGTGACGCGCGATCACTTGGGAGATCGGACCATTCCCCGGCCTGATGCCCTCGTGCGGCTGGTGCTCGCCTCGGCATCACCGCGCAGGCGGGAACTGCTGATCGCGCTCGGTGTGCCGTTCGACGTGGCCGTCGCGGACGTTCCGGAGCCGCTGGTCGAGGGGGTCCCTCCGTGGCGGCAGGCCACGACACTTGCTTTGACCAAGGCTCAGGCGGTCGCGACAGGCGGTGATGCGGTCACGCTCGGCGCCGATACGATTGTGGTATGGGATGGACGGCCGCTGGGTAAGCCGGTCGATGGTGAGGATGCTCGGTCGATGTTGCGCATGGTGCGCGGGCGCACGCATGAGGTCGTCACGGGTATTGCCGTGGTGGCGCGCGGCGGCGCTCACACGGCCCATGCGGTCACGAGGGCGCACATGCGCCGGTACACGGATGCGGAGATCGACGCCTATATCGCGGACGGCGATCCGTTCGACAAAGCCGGGGCCTATGCTATCCAGCATCCCGCGTTCCGGCCGGTCGAGCGTATCGAGGGCTGTTACTGCAATGTGATGGGCCTGCCGTTGTGGACGGTGCGGCGGCTGCTGGCGCGCGTGGCGCCGGCGCTGGCGACATCACCGCCCTCCGTGTTGTATGAGCGATGTGATAGTTGTCCGCTGGCGGCGACGGATGAACCGGGGGCGTGAGGTGGCGGGCGCCGCCCTGATCAGCTGTCCGACTCGTTGCCGAAGTTTGCCGCCCAGTACCAACCCCATTGACCACCACGGGCGCGGGAGACACCGACCGAGCGCACATTGCCGCCCAGGACATTGGCGCGGTGGGCGGGCGAGTTGTTCCACATCTCGACAGCGGCGTTGCCGCTCTCGACACCGGCGGCGATGTTCTCGGAGACGAAGGAACTCGTGTCCACGCCGCAGTCGGCGAGACGCTGGTGCCAGCTTCGGAAACTATCGTCGTGCGCCATCGGCGCTCCGGCGGCCATGTCCGATGCCTTCCACTTCGCCGCCCGGTTGAGCGTTGGCGAAAAGCTGAGCGCCGTGAGGCCATTCGAAGCGCGGGTAGCATTGATGCCATCGATTGCCGCCTGCTCCTCGCCGTCGGGCGATTCGTATGACGCATCGACGGCGCACGGCGCGGCGGCGTTGGCGGTCGGGAAGGAGTGCGGAGCAGCAGATGCGGTCAGCGCCACCAGCGCGGCAGCAGCGAGGGAGGTTAGTAAACGCATGAGAACGGCCCTTCTCCAGTGGCTGTCGTGGGACTGAAATGCCCCATACAACAGTTATCGGCACATGTCATCGCAAAATGATTGCGAGGCGGTTACATCTGCGCCGAAAACATTAAGCCGTGGATATGACGCCTGACC
>JBBQJF010000486.1:0-3300 GCA_038325665.1 Dehalococcoidia bacterium
ATGCTCGTCGATCTGCGGGCGCGCGAGCGCCCACGCGGCCATCAATGCCGCCACGAATCCCAGTGCGACCGCGCCGACAAACACGCGCATTCGCGTGGGCGCGCCGTGCGCGGGTCGCCGCCCGACTCGTGACGGTACGGCGAGGGTGGAGGGACCAACCATGAACGGATCCTGAGCGTCACGCCGTCACATCTGGGAAAGCGCCGGCAGCAGGCCAGACAGGGCCGGCGACGCGGCGGCGTCCGGCACGTCGCGCCGGCAGGCATCGCGGGATGACCAGGTTCCTGAGCCTTCTTATTGTCGGCTGTCGCGGGCGATTACTAAAGTAGTTGGGGATAATCTTGGGCCGGCTCGGGGAATAATAGACGATCCTATCGGGCTCCGGTCGTTCAATGTGGGGACCTTCCCGATGCAGAAACACGCTGGCGGGTTCCCTCCCACGCACACGGGCGACCCACCGGGCCCCTCCCACGGCGCCCATGGGAGTGAACCCGGTCGGCGGGCGGCTGGCGGCCCGATGCGATAGACTGGCGGCGAACCAGGCGGAGGGTGCGGGATGCGGGCGGATACGGTGGCGCGCGGGGAGGCGCCGGCGGGACGGCGGGCGATCGATCTGCCGCGCATCGGGTTGATGACGCTCGCGCACGGCATCAACGACTCCTACGGCAACTACGTCGTCATCCTGATGCCGCTGCTCGCCGATCAACTCGGCTTCTCACGCACGCTCGCCGCAGCGGTCGTCACCGCGAACACCATTACCTCGGGGGTGATCCAACCGCTGCTCGGCTACCTGGCGGATCGGTGGGCGACGCGGCTGATGTCGGTGGCGGGACTGGTCATGTCGGCGGTCGGCGCCTCACTGCTTGGGCTGTCGCCGCACTACATCATCCTAATCCTGCTGGCCGTGCTCAATGGCTTCGGCACCGCGGTCTACCACCCCCAGGCGGCGGCGATGGTCGTGGCGGTGGCCGGCGAGCGCAAGGCGACGATGATGTCGCTCTACCTGATGGGCGGCAACATCGGCTTCGCGCTCGGGCCGCTGGTCGTCACCGGCATCGTCGACAGCCAGGGACTAGACGCGACCTGGCCGCTGGTCGTGCCGGGTCTGCTCGGCGGCGCGCTGCTGTTCGCGCTGGCGCCACGAAATTGGTCGCCGGGGCCGCGCGGCAGCGGCCCCAGCCTTTGGGGTGTGCTACGCGAGAACAGCGGGCTGCTCAAGCGGCTGCTCGCGGTGGTGACGATCCGCTCCTGGGCGCACTACTCGTTGATGGCGTTCCTGCCGTTCTACCTGCGTGATCTCGATGTCGGCAATAAGGAACGGGCGGGGATCATCGCCCTGATCACCTTCTCCGGCGCATTCGGCGGCCTGATCGGCGGCTACGTGGCCGACCGGTGGACCAGCCGGCGCGCCGTGATCATCGGGTCACTGATCCTGGCGAGCGGCTGTACCCTCATGCTGCTGCACAGCGACGGCGCGGCGCGGTGGCTGTGGGCGGCCCTCACCGGCATGACGCTGCTCGGTAGTTTCTCCGTACTGACCGTCAAGGGCCAGGAGATCATGCCGAACAACGTCGGCCTCGCGTCGGGTTTCATGCTGGGGCTAACCATCGGCCTCGGCGGCTTGTTCGTGTTGCCGATGGGCGCGCTCGCCGACCACATCGGGCTGAGTCCGGTGATTCATATCGCCGTCGTGCTGCCGCCGGTGGCAGCACTTCTGGCGCGGACCCTACCGGAGTGAGACGCGGCGGCTGATGACGTGCTCCCCCCTTCCCCTCGTCCATGCCAGTTAGGCACGGGGAGAACGGCGCCGAAGAGCCTGGTGTTCACGGGAGTCATCCCCGCCGTGACGCGGAACCGGGCATGAAAGGCCGGCCCGTCCCCTAACACTCAACACCCAATACCCATCTTCCACCGGAGGCCGCCATGACCGAGCGCCAATCGCTGCACGCCTGGGGGTCGCTGCCGCGGCTTCCCGATGACATCTGGAAGATTGCCGGCGACATCGTGGGGTATCGCCGCCACGCGCACGCCAACCCGGAGGTCAGCCACGAGGAATGGGAGACGCAGCGGTGGTTGATACGCACGTTGCGTGAGTTTGGCATCGAGGATGTGCGGGAGATGGCGACCACCGGCGTCAAGGCGGTAGTGCGCGGCGCGCGTCCGGGACGCACCGTGCTGTGGCGGGCGGACATCGATGCGCTGCCGGTGGCCGAGGAGGTCGATGCCCCCTACACCTCGCGGCGGCCGGGGACGATGCATGCCTGTGGTCACGACAGTCACATCGCGGTGGCGCTAGGGTTGGCGCGGCTGATGCATGCCGATCGGGCGGATCTGGCCGGCAACGTCGTGTTCGCCTTCCAGCCGGCCGAGGAGCTTGGGGCAGGGGCGCGGCCCATGATCGCGGAGGGGGTGCTCGACGATCCGCCGGTCGAGGAGGTCTTCGGCTTCCATGCCGACAGCTCGATCCCCTGCGGGGCGATCGCCGCCTCACCCGGCCGGTTCATGGCCTCGCCCGGTTCGTTCGACCTGACGATTCGGGGCTCCGGCGGTCACGCCGGCCTGCCGCACCGCTCGGTCGATCCGATCATCAGCGCCGCGTATGTGCTGACCACGCTCCAGACCGTGATCTCGCGCAACGTCCATCCCGACCACGCCGGGGTGCTGAGCGTCGGCCTGATCCAGGGCGGCACCCGCGGCAACATCATCCCCGACGAGGTGCGGATCGCCGGCACGGTGCGCGCGTTCGAGCCGGAGACGCTGAAGCAAATCGAGGGGCGGCTGGAGCAGATCGTCAAGGGCGTGACCGAGGCGATGGGCGCGACCTACGATCTGCGCTACCGCGAGGGCTTGCCGCCGGTGATCAACGACCCTCGGTCGACCGAGGTCGTGCGCCGGGTCGCGGGTGGACTGTACGGTCCTGACCAGGTGCTGCCCGACCGCACCACCATGTCGGATGACATGGCGCTGTTTCTCCAAGCGCGGCCCGGCTGCTACTTCCTGCTCGGCGTGGGTAACGACGATTGGCGCATCACCGAGCCGAACCACTCGCCGCGCTGGGACGTGGACGAGCGCGCCGTCGTGCTCGGCGTCGAGTTCGCCCGCCGCATCATCGGTGAGGCGCTGAGGAGGTCATAGGTCATAGGGCACAGGTCACGGGTCATAGAGGGACGGCGAGCCTACCAAAGCCGATCGCTGGACTGTTCCGCGCGGGTCACGACGAGGCACGTCCGGTCCACGGCCGAGCCTACCAAAGCCGATCGCTGGACTATTCCGTATCGGGCGGCACCGCGCTGTCGCCCT
>JBBQJF010000487.1:0-3299 GCA_038325665.1 Dehalococcoidia bacterium
GCCATGCCGATCTTCGGGCCATAGCGCAGGCGGTAGGGGTTGACCTGCACCGGCTTCGCCCATCCAAATGGCGCGAACAGCAACATCAACGTCCCGATGGGATCGAGATGGTGGGCCGGGTTCAGCGACAGCCGTCCCTGAGCGCGCGGTGTCCCATCTCCAAGCGCATCTCCCACCAACGCGTGGGAGAACTCATGGAATGACAGGCCGAGCAGCAGAGAGATCGCGAACGCCAGTGCGATGACGACGGCCAACTGGGGATCGTCGCGGATGTAGTTGAGCAAGACGTAGAGCATGCGCGCCTCGTGGGGGAGCGATGAGGTCAGTATAGCACGCGGCAACTTCCACTTCGCCTCGCGGGAGCATCGGGGGAGGTCCGGCGGGAAGGCGCGCGGCGCCGCGCCTGGCCCGCGCCGTCATCCTTGCATCGGCGAGCCATACACCGGGCATACCCCGCGCCGCCGGCCGGTTCATCGCGACGCGTGGACACCGCCGCATGCAATCAGGTTGACGAGCAAAACGCGCGCTTGTTACGGTTGACCCGTTCCGGCCACGGGGGTGGGGCACGGGACGCGGACATGGCGTGGCATGGCATGCACCATCCTGATCCGCCGCACGGGGCGGACTCTCCGCGCGATCGCCCCGACAATGGGCATCAGACCCGGCTCAGCCGCCGCCGTTCCAGGGCCACCGGGCGACCAGCCCATGGTGGTTGGTTCACAAGGCAGGGCCGTGGGCTGTTTGGCATGGCGCTGGCCGTACTGGCGCTCGGCGTCGCGGTCGCCGCGGTCACACGATGGCCGGCCTCGTCGCCACCGGCGACCCGTGGATCGGCGGGCGATGGTCAACGGTCCGCGCCTCGCCCCATGACACCGACGTCACTCGTCATCAGCGAGAATCACGGCGGCTCCACGCTTCTGTTAGCCGTCTCCGGTGAGAACCCGGCCAACCGACGGCCGCTCGCCCGCATCGACCACGCGCCGAACCGCATCCCGCGAGCGGCAATCGCCCCAGGCGGCGACAAGATCGCGTACAGCGTGCTGCCGCCGGGTGGGCGCTCGTCCGACTTGGACGGGCTGCTCTGGTTGGTGGACCTCGACGGGCGGACGCCGCGGCGACTGGCGACCGGGATCGACGCCGGCACGACGCCGGTATGGTCGCCGGCTGGTACGCATGTCGCCTACCAGCGGGCGCGGTTCGATGGCAGCGGCCTGAGTCTGGTCTTGGAGCAGGTTGAAGCAGGCGGCGCGGGCGTCCGTGAACTCGCACGGGCGTCGTCACCCGACCGGCTGTTCCCCGTCGGGTACGCCCCCGATGAGACACGCTTCCTGTACGTGTGGTTCACACGCGACGGGGCGTTCCTGTGCGAGGTCGATCCGCGGACGGGGGCGATGCGACGGATCGCCCGACTAGCGGACGGCGCGGCGCGCGGCTTCGTCCTCTCACCGGCTCGCACCGAGATGCTGTACCTGGCGCTATCGGGCGCGCCTGCCCGCTACCACGCCATGTCGGTGGACCTTCGCTCGGGCGACCGGCGGCTCGTTCTGCCCACGCTGACGCGCGATGAAGATGCCGGCGTGGCGTGGCGTCCCGACGCACCGGCGGCGGCGGTCGGCATGATTGGCGTGACGACCGTTGGGGGGGAACGCTCGGGCCAGGTGGCGCTCACCGACGGGAGCGTGGCAGCCGAACGTGCCAGCGGCTTCGATGTGCCCGTGCAATGGTCGGCGGACGGCCGCCTTTTGGTGGTGCGCGCGTTCTCGGGAGCGACCGCGGACAATCCGGGGCGCGAGGACATGATGATCGTGGACCGGGAGGGCGTCCGGCGGCGGCTGACGGGGGATGGACCGGTCGAGTTTATTGGGTGGGTGACGAATGCGCCGTAGCGCGCTCCTGATCATCGTGATCGCGGCAATGGCGCTCGGGAGCGCGCCCGCGGCGGCGCAACCGCGCCTCGTGAGCATCGTGCTGGTCCAAGGCTGGAACAACATCGGCTACATCGGAGACACCCGTCCGGTAATGTCCGGCCTGGCGGCGTTGGGCGACGCCTACGACTCGGTGTGGACATGGGATGGGGAGTCGCAGAGGTGGCAGGGCATGACGCCGCTCGCCCCGACAGCGGGCGACTTAAGAGAGCTGCGTCACAACCAGGCGTATTGGATTCAGATGACGGCGCGGGCCGAACTGGTCATGGAGACGCCGGCTGCCCCGGCGCCCGTGACCCTGACCGGCGGCTGGAACAACTTTGTCTATCCAGGCAACGAGCAGCCGGTGAGCGACGTGCTGGCCCAGGCGACCAGCCGTTTTGACAGCGTGTGGCGGTGGGACGCGCCGCGACAGGCGTGGGACGGCTTTACACCGGCTGCCCCGGCCGCGAGCGACTTTAGCGCCTTCTCACCGAACCGCACCTACTTTCTCCGGCTCGAATCCGGTCCGCCGCTGGTCGTGACACCCGCGCCCGTGACATTCGCTCAGCCAACCGTGCCCCCGAGTCCGGTGGCGATGTCATCGCCGGTGGCGGGCGTTCCGACACCCCCGTCGGGGGCCGCCGGCGCGTTTCCGACCGCCACCCCCTCGCCAGTGGCGACAGCAGGGCGCTCATCACGCTGCCGCTCGTTCCAGTCGTATCAGCCGCAGGTCGCGGAGGTCGGCCGTGCCCTGAACCGCGCCGGCCACGGCGTTCTCATTCCCGATCTCGAATTCGCGATCAAAGAGTTGGAGACACGGCCTGACGGCAACGGCGGCCCGGTCGCGCCGTATGTGCCGCCAACCATCCTGAAGGCGGTCGGATGGGTGGAGAGCGGCTGGCGACAGGCGACGGTGGCGACCTCTCGTGGGACGCTCGGACCCGTGATCGCGTCCACGAGTTGCGCGTACGGCCTGATGCAGATTCTCAGCGGCATGGACGTGGGTGACAATCCCTCTCCAAAGCAGCAACGGATTGCCGTCGAGTACGCGGCCAATATCGCGGCGGGCGCGCAGATGATGGGCACGAAGTGGAACCTCGCGCCGGACCATCTGCCTGTCGTGATCCCTCGCAACCCGCGCGCGTTGGAGGACTGGTACTACGCCGTGTGGGCTTATCACTGCTTCGGTGAGCTGTGTCAGGCGCTGTCAATCCACAACAACCCCGACGATCCGGCTCTCAAATGGCCGCGGCCGTCCTACAACTCGCCCGATCAGATCGCTTCGTCCACCAGCTTCGGCTTCGGTGACTACCCCTATCAAGAGCTGGTCTACGGCCTGATCGCCAACCCGCCCCGCGTCAACAACGCCCCCGTGTGGCAGCCGCTTCCCGT
>JBBQJF010000488.1:0-3292 GCA_038325665.1 Dehalococcoidia bacterium
TAGCGTACGCTCGCTTTATAGGTGCAATACTCCGGGTCCCTACTGAGAAACTCCTCTTCCTTCGCGATCCGAACCACCTGGAACGCGATCGTGAAGAGGACCACCAGCAGGTTGTACCAGGTGGGATTCTCCAGTACGTACGCCGCGTAGCCGATCACGTAGCTGGCATAAATGGGATGCCTGACGAAACGGTAGGCCCCGCGCGCCTTAACGCCCCGGTTAGCCGCGACCAATCCAAACGACCCACCAAGCGACCATAGGCCCATAATGGCGGCGCCGGCACTGATAAGTTGCATTGCCAAGTACAGCGGCTCCAACCCCCCGAGTGGATCGTAGGCGGGCCGAGCGGCGAGCATGCCGAACGTGCCGAGCGTCGCGCCAACCCACGCCAGCCACGAGCGACTCGTGCCACGCGCCGGCCGGCGCATGATGAATAAGCCGGCGGTGACCGTCTCCTGGACCATCAGCCCCAATCCCACCGGTTCGCCCGCGTCCAGCCAGCGCACCAGGTGTACCCAGGCGAACAGCAGCCAGACCGCTGCCAGCCCGGCCGTTGAGATGATCCACCACCAGTTAAGCGTTCGCCGCCGCGAGATCGCGCCTTCCATGCTCCGCCCTCCGTCGTGAGTGCCGCGAGGAGCATGGCCAGCCCCCGCAGCGCCTTCTAGAGCATCGGCAGCGCGTAAAGCGTCCAAGAGGGTACGGCGCGGAAGATCCATCTCTCCCCCGGCCCCAGCGTCGCTCCCGACCATGCCGGGACACGCGTGTCAGCGTAAGCGGGTCGGGGATTAGGTTTCTCGCCGGAGGTGTGTCAGGTTCGGAAGCGCGGGCGCGGCCCGGGTGACCCACCCGGTCGCCCTCCCGCGCGGATAACCCATCGTCTGGGTTGTGACCGCATGCGGTTGTTTGCCGGAGACGTGTAACGTACGGACGCGCGGGCATTGTTGTCGTGATGTTCGGCGCCGGCGGGGTGGCGGTGATGGTGGACGGAGTGGACCGTTCGGGAACGATCGTCGTGCCCCCGCTACCCACATCGCGCGACCGGGAGTGTATCAGCGGCCAGGGGCTATTCTCCAACCATGCCGGTCTCGGCGCCCTCGATATCGAGATCGGCGGTGAGCATCGACGCTTCGCCCGGCTCACCCTCAAAGCTGCCGCCGGTACCGCCGCCCTGTCCGGCGATCGTGCCGGTAACGTGAATCCTGCCACTGGCGGACGCGTAGCTTCCGTCACCACCGGTCACGTCGAACTGTAGATCAATCCGCGCGGCTTCAACCTCTCCGTCCTGGTCGGTCAGCTCGGCCGCCGTCCCATCGGAGAGCGTGCCGTACAACTCCCCGCCGGCCGGATCGACCACGGTCACGTCGCCCTCATCGACGGCCTCGCTCTGCACGGGCCAGCGAAAGCTCATGACTAGCCGCCAGCCGGCGCCGGAGTTGTCCTCCCCTTCGACGCGGTATGTGCGCGACCCATTCACGAGGCTCTCCCGGTCAGTGAGCGCGCCGGTAAGATTGATACTGGTGTGCGCCATTGAAGTGATCGCCTCCATCAGAAGGTGGGACGCCGGGTCGGACTCGCCCCCTTCTGCACCGGCGCTCCCCCGACGCGGGCCGCGCACTGGCAACAGACGGGATGGGCCAACTCCGGCGGACAGTCGCCGGCGCGGGAGCGAGCGGCGCAAGTATAGGTGACGGTCGCCGCCCGGTGAACTGCCCGAATGGATGAAATCGGTATCCGGCTCGCGTCACGGGTTACAAAGTTACCCCGTGCTCCACTCGGTCCATGGTTTAATGGTGGTGAGGTCCGCGCATGCAACAAGACCGCTGGACGGACGTTACATTAGTAGAAGCGCCGCGGTCGACGCCGTCCGTCTCCGCCGAGGTAATGCGGCGAGCGGTCGGGCGCGACCCCGCGGCCTTCGGCGAGGTGTACGAGGCGCATCTCGGCCGGATCTACCGCCATGTCCGCTACCGGATCGCGGACGCGGATCTCGCGGAGGATATCACCTCCCAGGTGTTTCTCCGGGCATGGCAGGCGATTGCCCGGTATGAGCCGCGCGAGGGCAGGCCGTTCCTCGCCTGGCTGTTCACCATCGCGAATAACTTGATCATCGACCACCATCGCCGCGCCAAACGGGAGTTCACGGGCATCGACGCCGACCGTCATACCTCCCACACCGACGATCCGGAGGCCTCGGCGATCAATACCGACCTGCATGACCAGATACGCGCGGCGATTAGCCGCTTGAAACCGGAGTATCAGTTGATCGTCTCGCTTCGCTTGATCGAGGACATGGAGTACGAGGATATCGCGCGGATCATCGGGAAGAAGCCCGGCGCGCTGCGGGTGACACTCTTCCGTGCGCTGAACCAATTGCGCGACGACCTCTCCGCCCGGGGGTTGCGGCCGTGACTATCCCGCTTCCTCAGCTACTCGACCGGTGCCTAGACGAGGTGCGGAGCGGCCGTGCAACGCCGGAGCAATGCCTCGCGGCGCACCCCGAGCACGCCCACGAGATCGAACCCCTGCTGCGCCTCGCGCTTATGCTCCGCCCGGCGGCCGTGCCCGAGCCTGATGCCGGCACCCGTCGTCGCATCGGCGCCCGCGTCCAGGCAGCGATGGCGCCCGCCCGACCACGACGGCCGTGGTGGGGCGCGCTCGTGCCGGAAAGCGCGCGGCGGCTCGCGGCGGGCGCGGCTGTGGCGCTCGTCTTATTGAGCATCATCAGCACGGGCGGCCTCGTGGCAGCATCCGGCCAGGCAGTGCCGGGGGATGCGCTGTATCCACTCAAGCAACGCGTTGAGCCGCTCGCGACGATCGCGCGCCGCGAGGACGAACTTGCCCGACGTGAGCGCCGCGCCACGCGCCGGTTGGCCGAGCTGGAAACGCTCGTGCGTCGCGACGATCAGCAGCGTATCGCTCGCGCGACCGAGCGCTACACGCGTGAATACAATCGGTTGCTTGCCGCCGCGGCCGGTGCGCCCACGGACCGCGCGCAGCAGGCGCTACGGTTGGCCTACGCCCAATTTCTCCGGCTAGCGGCGCTGCGCGGCCACCCGTCCGCCGCCGGCCGCCTTGATGCATCCGTTACCGCACTCGCGCAAACGCTGGGGGTGGCCGCGGCCACGCGGGGATCGGTCGCCGCGCCTGCCGCGGACGCCGTCGCCAACGCGGCGGCCGGCGAACAGTCCCGCCGCGCGAACGCGGTCGTCGCCCAGCGCGCGACCGTGATCGCGGAGGTACTCCGTGACCTGAGCGATGTGCTCGACCTGGCTGAATCGCGTGGTGTGCT
>JBBQJF010000489.1:0-3288 GCA_038325665.1 Dehalococcoidia bacterium
CCGGGATAGCGGTACTCGCCAATCTCGGGATGCGTGAGCGGCTCAAAGAAGCCGCGGCCATTCAATTGCGGACACGCGTATGCGTCGCGTTCGTCTTGAACCGGCCCTGACGCGATCCCGGTCGCTTGTAAGCGACGGAAGAGGTCGTCACGGTCTTGCGTACGTGTCCACTCCCCCAGCATCGCGTCCAATTCGTCGCGGTGATGCCAGCGGTCCAGCATCGTGGCGAAGCGTTCGTCGGCTACCCATGCCGGCGAATCCATGACCTCGCACAGCGCCCGCCACTCCGCGTCCGTCGCCACATCGATGGCGATCCACCTCTCCCCCAACCCCTCCCCCCCGGCAGGCCGGGGCGGGGCCGCAAGGGGAGGGGAGCTACCGTCTCCCCCTTCCCTGCGAGGGAAGGGGGCCAGGGGGTTAGGTGCTCCCCCTTCCCTTGCAGGGAAGGGGGCCAGGGGGTTAGGTTGGCCCGGCGCGCACCGGTACACCCCGTGCGGGCTATGGCTGGGGTGGTGGTTGCCCTGGGGTTCAGGGCTGCGGCCGTTCATGGTGTAGTCGAGGATGTATTCTCCGAGGTAGTTGAGGAAGTTCTCGGCCTGGGCCAGCTCGATGTGCTGCCCTTCCCCCGTCCGGCGGCGGTGACGCAGCGCCATCATCACCGCGAACGCGCCGATCACCCCCGAAGCCGCATCGACAGTGAAGGCGTCGCCGGTCATCGAGGGGTCGAGATTCGGGTACGAGCGCAAGTAGTGGTGCCCGGTCATGCCCTCCATGTGGGTGCCGAACGAGCGGTAGTTCTTGTACGGCCCGGTCAGGCCATAGGCCGGCATCCGCAACACGATGATCGCGGGGTTGACTACCGCGAGGTCGGGATAGGTAAAGCCGGCCCGCTCGACCGTCTCGGGAACATTGTTCTCCACCACCACATCAGCAATCGCGACCAGCTTGAAGAACACCTCGCGTCCTTCCGGCGTGGTCACGTCCACGGTCATGCTGCGCTTGTTACGCGCGTGCGAGTTGAACCCGGAGGAGCGGTTCCATTGCCGCGGACCAGGATCAAAATTCGGGAAGGAGGTCCACAAGTTACCGCTGCCGCGGCTGCGCTCGGCCTGCTCGCGTGTGACCAGATTCTCGGCCCCGCGCGTGTTAGGTTGCACCACCTGCAGCGGCTCCAGCCGGATTACCTCGGCGCCCCACTCGGCCAAGAGCTGGGTGCAGTGCGGTCCCGCCCATACGACGGTGATGTCGAGGACGCGGACGCCGTTCAAAGGCAGATGTGGCGCGGACAGCTCATCCATCGCGTGCTCCCCGTGTTCAGATGATGCCCTGCGCGCCGAGCCGCCCCGCATCCTCATGCGAATACCCAAGCTCGTCGCATAACACCTCGACGGTGTGCTCACCCAGCAGCGGCGCCCGACGCACCGGGGCGCGCGGCGTGATGGACATGATGAACGGCCGGCCGGCGTAGCGCAGCGGACCGGTGAAGGGATGATCCACCGTCTCGAACACGCCGCGCTCGACAAACGCCGGATCCTCGACCACATCGCGAATCTCATTGACGGGCGCGGCGAGCAGTCGATGTTGCTGGGCAATGGCGGCGGCCTCGCGCTTGGAGTGGGACATCAGCCAGGTCAGATAGCTGTCCTCGATCTCGCCGGCGAGGTCAGGGTGATTGGGCAACATCAGCGGGTTGTGCGTGCGCTCGTCGGCGCGCAGATCGTCGCGGCCAATCATCTCGAGGAAACGGGCGAATCGGGCGGCGCCACCGGCAAAGATATTGACGTAGCCATCCTCCGCCGGCCGCACACCTTGACCGGGACGGATACCGGCCTCCGGTCGCTGGCCGGTATCACCGGTGTAGGCGTATGCCGTCAGGTAGATTGTACGGCGGTCGCGGAAGCCGGCCTGGGTTTCGTAGATCGAGACATCGACGTGCTCGCCCCACGGACGGCCGCCCTCGACCGCGTACACCGCGGCCAGCGTCGCATAGGCGGCGACCGCGCCGGCGTGATACTGCACCACGTTGCCGCCGAGCTTGAGCGGCTCGTGCTCGCGGTGCCCCGTGACATTCATCGGCCCGCCCATCGCCGATAGCGTGATCTCCGACGCGCGCATGTCACGATACGGCCCCGTCTGACCAAAATTGGAAATCGATGTCACGACCAGACCCGGGTTGATAGCGTGCAGCGCCGCCACATCCAACCCCAGGCGGGCGAGCACGCCCGGCCGGAAGTTCTCCACCAGCACATCGCACCGCTCGACCAGCCGGCGCGCGATGCGCTGGCCCTCCGCGCTCGCGAGGTTGAGAGTGATCGCGCGCTTGTTGGTGTTGAGGTGCAAGAACAATGCGCTGGTCTCGGGATTCGGCGCATCGTGGATGAATGGCCCGGCGCGGCGGGCCGGATCACCACCGGGCGGGCGCTCAATCTTGAGCACATCGGCGCCGAAGTCGCCTAGTAGTTTGGTGCAATACGGCCCGGCGATGTAGTGCGTCAGGTCGAGCACGCGGATGCCGGAGAGCGCATTCATGGCGGTTGCCCTAACGTGGGGATGGGGAGCGCTGCCATTCTAGCCGGGACGGCGTGTCAGCGTCATGTGCGCCGCTCCGCGGCTCGCGGGCGAGCACAACGCGGCCGGCCATGAGGGCGGGACTGCCCGGAACCCTTACATGGCCTCGCGCTCCGCCCATCGCACGGCCCGCACCGGCAGTCTCCCCTGCCGGGATGCCAGTCCCGGATGGTTCACCGCACGGGGCCGACGTTTCGCTCTACCCCACGGCCGGACGACTGTCACCGCAATCTGGCCACCGAAGCCGGATCCGTTCGCTATCACCACGCGAGCGAGGATAGATACGGCCCGCCCGGCAGTGACGCCGAGGGCCGTGGATTACCGATTCCAAAGAGGTCGGGCGCGGGCAGACCCGGCCGTGCACCCACATCGCGGATGCTATCGCGGTCCCGATCATCGTACGAGTTTGGCCGGCCACACGCGCATGACAGCGCCCGCGCCGCCACGGTCGGTAACCACGGCGCGGGCGCTGCTGGCCGCGTATCCTGACGCTACACCGGCGGTCTGATTGCCGTGTACTGATGGCTGAACGCTGACGACAGCGCTTCCATGGAATCCAACAGGGAACCGGTGCCCCGTATGACGACCGACATTGCGGCGCGGGTGTTTCGCGCCAAGGCTGCCGAGAACCTCGCCAGCGCCGCGAGTGAGCTGACGAATGGGCGCTACAATGCCTGTGCGAACCGTGCGTACTACGCCAGCTTCCAGGCGGCGATCGCG
>JBBQJF010000490.1:0-3268 GCA_038325665.1 Dehalococcoidia bacterium
CCCTATGACCTCAAATCGGGTACCGCTGCACCAATCCCCGTGCGATCACCTGTCGTTGAATCTCGTTTGTGCCTTCGCCGACGACCAGGAGCGGCGCGTCGCGGTAGTAGCGCTCGATCGGCAGGTCGGTGGTGTAGCCGATGCCGCCGTGGATCCGCAGCGCCTCCTGGGTGACCTCCATGCATGTCTCGGTGGCGAACAGCTTCGCCATGCCGGCCTCGAGGTCGCAGCGCTCGCCACGATCCTTCTTGCGCGCGGCATGGAGTACGAGCAGCCGTGACGCTTCGATCTTGGTGGCCATATCGGCCAGCTTGATTTGAATCGCCTGATGCTCGGCGATCGGCTTGCCGAAGGTGTGCCGCTGTTGCGCGTACCGGATCGATGCCTCAAAGGCGGCGCGCGCCACGCCCACCCCCCGCGCCGCGACGTTGAGCCGCCCGACCTCGAGACCGCCCATCACCTGCTTGAACCCCTCGCCTTCTTTGCCGCCGACGAGGTTGTCCGCCGGGATCGCGTGGTCGCGGAAGATCAGTTCGTGGGTGTCGAGGCCGCGATAGCCGAGCTTATCGATCTTGCGCCCGACCTCGAAGCCGTCACCCTTCTCGGCGATGAACAGACTCATGCCGCGATGGGGAGGATTGGCCGTGGGGTCGGTCTTGGCCAGCAGCGCGAACGAATCACCGTAACGGCCGTTGCTGATGTACATCTTGGCGCCGTTAACGGTGTAGTGGTCGCCATTACGCACTGCGGTGGTGCGGATCGCTTGGACATCGGTTCCCGCATCCGATTCGGTCAGCGCCAGACCACCGCGGCGGGCGCCCGAGGCCATATCCGGCAGCAACCGCCGCTTCTGGTCGGCGGTGCCGTACGTCATGACGTTGTACGCCATCATCAAATGGCTGTTGATCACGCCGGTGAGGCTCATCCAGCCGCGGGCGATCTCTTCGATCACGAGCGCGTAGGTGGTGAAGTCCAGCCCCGCGCCGCCGTACTCCTCGGGGATGATAGCCCCGAACAGCCCCATGTCCCGCATCCGGCCGACCAGCGCCTCGGGATAGATATCCGCGTGTTCCAGTTCTGAGGCGACCGGGACGACCTCTCGATCGACGAACCGGCGGATCTCTTGCACCACCGCGCTTTCGCCCGGTCCCTCGATTGTCATTGAGGTTCACCCCTTGGCCGCCGCGCGGGCTTGGCTCACGGTAGGCGCGCGGCCACCACCTGTCAAGCACACCAAAACCCCCTCCTGTTTCAGGAGGGGGCAAGTGCCAGGTTCACCCGCTGGGCTGTGAAGGAGTGCGCGGCGTGGTCACGCCACGTTGTCCATCAGCCCACTGCGTTCCAGACGGGATTGCATCTCGGTCTGGCTCACCCGCTGCACGTTCGAGGCGAGTCGCACCCGCTCCATCAGCCGGATCGTCAGGCCCGAGAGATCGAACTGCCACCAGCGTAGGCCGTGGAGGGCGCTGCGCGGGAAGGCATGATGATTGTTGTGCCAGCCCTCACCCAGCGCCAGCAGACCAACGACCCACTGGTTGCGGCTACGGTCCTTTGTCTGGAACGGCCGCTGCCCGAATGTATGGCATACCGAGTTTACGCTCCAGGTGACGTGGTGTGTCAGGAACACCCGCACCAATCCGCCCCACAGGAGGCCGCGCCAGCCGCCGATCATGAACGGAATCAGGAAGGTGAGCACCGCGAACACGATGAACATCTTGCTGATCACCATCACCGTGCGGTCGGTGAGCAGGTCCTTGGCATAGGTGCGCTGGTCGGCCATCTGGCCTTCCCATAGCCATCCGACATGAGCGTGGAAGAAACCGTCAGCAGGACTGTGCGGATCGCCTTCACGGTCAGCGAGGGCGTGATGCTTGCGGTGATTTGCCGCCCAACCGATGGCGGGGCCTTCTAGCGCCATTGAGCCGAGCGAAAGCAGAATAATCTTGACAACCGGATTCGCCTTGAAACCGCGATGGGTCAGGTAGCGGTGGAATCCGATGGTGATGCCCATGGAAATTGGGATGTACAGCCCGACCATCAGGGCAATGTCACTCCAGTCCACGGCCCGGTTCCACAAAAGCCGGATCGCGAACACCGTGCCTGCCAGCGGCACGACCACGATCACGAGCACAAGGGCCTTCCGAATAGCTTCCATGAGCGGTGACGGCTGCGGTGTGACTTCTGTCATATGATCCATTTCCCCTCTGGCGGGACTGGCTGGGGCTGGTTGCCCGAGCGTCCGTGACGCCATCCTGGTGTCCCGCCCCGAGGTAGATGCTGCACGAGCACACATCCTGCCGCGCGGGGTGGCGCCACCACTCGATACCTTTGACAGCGGTTGCCGCGGTCCGCGTGCGACAACTGGTCGTGGGCGCGGACCGAAAGTTTTTCACGTTTTTCCGTGACCGGCGTGTTCATGTGACCATAGAGTCCATTCCGGGGCACGACCAAAATGCCCGTCACACGCGTGGCGACCGTCTGACAGATGGTAACGGGCCACGCTCGCGATTCGACGGGGCGGGGTGATCACGATCGGGCGGGTGAGTGCTGAACAGGAATCAATCAGACATCAGCACGAAGGCCGGGGTGGAAGGAGCGGATCGTGGGCGATCTATTCCTTGCCTGCTCGTAGTCTATCAGACGCATGGTACGTTGTCGTGCGGGGAAATTCCCTAATCCGCGCGCCCAGGGTCAACACGGCGAGTCGCGGGCGCGCGAGATGATGCGGGACGCGCGGATTAGGAGGGTGATGGTCCATCCGGTGCGCGGGGCCGCACGCCCGAATGACTCTGCCGATACCTATGTTGGCGCGGAATGGGTATACGATCCACGGGCGACCGGTAAACGTCTGGTCCGGGCAGCTATCCAGGGGAGATAATGGGATGTGGTGGTCGGACTATGAAGCGATGAGGTACGCCGCCGATGGTGGTCGTGCATGGCGCGTGGCTCCTGCCCTTCCGTCGCGACGGAGCGCGGTTCATGCTGTGGGCGGAGAACGGCGACGGCTACCGCGCTGCCGCGCGCCGCGGCCGTGCGCGCATCGTCGATCCGGCCCGGTCGCGTCCCCACCCGTTCGCGGCGTCGGGTGACGTGTTGCGCGGCGCCGTGACCGCCCTTGGTCTACGAAACGCGGATGCAGTGGACGCGGGCATGGTCCTGTTGCGGCTGCCATCGGCCGGGGGTGGGCCGCTGCCGTCGCCCACGATGGGGGAGACGGATCCGGTGCAGCAGGGCGAACCGGCGGTGCTCGCGCCGTGGCGCGCCGAGG
>JBBQJF010000491.1:0-3236 GCA_038325665.1 Dehalococcoidia bacterium
GATCGGCTCAAAGCTCAGTGTCATCGCACACCCTCCTCCGTCCAGTCTGGCATACGCGTGTCGCCGCACCGATGCCCCGCTTGCTCACTCAACCCGTGCCCCGGTCACTCGCTGATACCTCATCCGTGCAACGCCTCACCAGATGGTGCTGATGCCAGACCCACGGATGCGACCGTCGCGGCTGATGACGGGCACGTCCAGATACCGCGCGGTGGCAGCGATGATCCGATCCGGCATATCCGGAACATCAGCGCGAGCGACTTGACCAAGGGTCGCGGCGATATACCACACGGCGGTATGCGTGCCGGCGATCGCGGCGATCACTCATAGGTCCCCGCGTGGCACAACGCCCCACATCTCCTGGCGCGCCGAGTCGATCTCGCCGGCCGAGGGAGCAGGGCCGAGGTCGGCACACATGCCCAAGAGGGAGCGTGCGGGCTCGTCTCGCCGCGCCACCCACTCACTGAACAGTGAGCCTGCCAGTCGCTCGATCAGCCGCACCCGGTCAGCGGCGGGGGACCGCATCGCCAGCGCCACCGCCGCGTCCACGTTCGATGACACCGTGTCCACGGCCATCTCCTACATCCGCGCCTCGCGTGTATCATCCGCGCGTCGGCTTCAGCATAGCAGGGCGGCTGGCGAACAACCCACCCCGACGCCACCGCGTTACGGCGCCCACTTGGCCCGCACGTCCACCCGCGCGACGCCCGATGGCAGGCTCACCGCGGCCGTCGCGGTCGATTGGGCGAGCGTGCCGGACACAGCGGCGTCGAGTTCACCACCACATCCGGCCCGGTGTCAGGGTCATCACGGCCTTCACCATCGTCCTCGCTGTGACCTTCACAGGATCTCATCCACGGGCGGGTGCCAGCCGATACTCACCCATCGCTGGCGCGCCGCCACGATGTCCGCGTGGTTCATCCGCAAGGCGGCGACGGTTGCCCGACCTACCCGCGTCACGCCGGCGATTTCGGCGCCATCGTCGCTCCAGCGGAAGTGACGGCGCCATTGCTGGCGGCGAGGGTTGAATATCTGTACCAGGCTCCCGGTCACCGGGTCGCGGGCATTCATCCGTGCGCCCTTGTACTCGTTGCACGAGTGGCACGCCAGGCACAGATTGTCTCTCACGGTTTGACCACCGGCTGCCTCCGGGATGATGTGGTCGATCACCAGCCGCGCACCGGTTATCGCGGTGGGCGTGTGACAGTAACCGCACCGGCCGCCGAATTCTATCTCGATACGCTGAGCGAGCGAGCGGGAAATGCGGGACCGACTCATCGGGTGGGCATCAGCCGGTCGGGCGCGGGCAGCCGATGTCCGCGCCACTTCAGCAGGAGCAAGGCATGTGCCTTCATGAGCGTGAGGCGCCGCGCTTCATCGCCCAGGCGGCGCAGCTCGTTCTGCTGGGGAGCGGAGAGACCGGAGCGGGCCTGCTCGCGCAGAAGGCGGGCATAACGGCGCTGACGCGCCGGCGCGAGCTGGCCGCGAGCAACGTCCCACAGCGCATCGTCGTCAAGCAACTCCAGCCGGCTCAGGTCCTCGCTCAGGGGCGGAGGTAAGTCGTGCGCGGGTGGCGGCATGGCATCTTGGAGACGCTCGATAACGAACTGAGCGAGCGGCTTGCGCGCGGCCGCGGCTCCGCGTCGGAAGCGGTCGACCATATCATCCGGCGCTTGCAGTACGAGAGGAGTCGTCACCCGCGCATTCCTGCCTTCCAGGCGCATCACGCGCATCACGCGCATCACGCGCGGCGCTGACGTTCGCACGTCCCACGGCGATTGTACACGTTGGCATTCTTACGGCGCCCACTTGGCCCGCACGTCCACTCGCGAGAAGCCTGATGGCATGGTCACCGAGACCGTCGCGGTCGACCGGTCCAGTGTGCCGGACAGCGGCGTCGAGTCCACCACCACATCCGGCCCGGTGTCGGGGAGAACCACCAACGTGACGACGGTCCCGAGCGGGATGTTGCGCGCCTCGCGCGGCTCCTACCACCAGTCGCTCAGAAGTGGTCGCCACAGAACGGGCGGTAGCGGGTGCGCATCACCGTGTCCCAGGTGTCGAGCGCATCCGGGTCGTGGGCGTCGAGCCGGCCCATGCGCGCGGCGTCGGTGGCCGTGATCTGGCCGAAGGCGAGCATGGCGAGGGTATGCACCGGCAGCGTGAGTTGCGGCTGTTCGGTCGTGCGGCGTACCAGCGTCTCGGCCCCCGAGGTCTCCAGCCGCCAGCGACCGGCGTTCCAGGGGCACATGCCGTCCATGACCTCAAAGGTGAGGTCGCCGGGGGCGGCGTAGGGACGCGAGGACAGCGCCCGCTCGACATCGACGAGGCGGGCGAGGATACCGTCGCGGGCGGTGGCGTTGAGCATGCGCGGCTCCAGCGCCAGGTGCGGCAACGGGTCGTCGGCGGGCACGACGGGCCACACGACCTCACGCACCAGGTCAAACCGCTGGAGGTGCTCCCAGATCGCGCGGTAGGCGGCGGGCGTCAGCCACACCAGGTCGCGGATCTCCAGACGCAGCCGGGGGCCGGGACCGTCGTATCCAGCGGGGCCGGTGCTGTAAATGACGTAGCCGAGCGGCTCGCCGTCCTCTTCATAGGCGAGCAGCGTGAGGGTGTGGCCGGCGGGCGGCGCCTCGAGCGCGCCGATCTCCCACACGGCGCGCGAGCGGTTGAGATCGCCGGTGCGCGGCGCGCGGAAGCGCTTTAGCATGTCGTTGAGCAATCCCGAGTCCGTGCGTGTGACCTCGCGCAACTCGCCGCGCGTCTCACCTGGATGCGCGAAAGCCAGGTGACGCGGCTCGGCGCGGTAGCTCCCATGCGTACTGACCACCCCGTAGCCGAAGCGCTGATAGATAGCCGCGAGCGAGGCGTACAGGATCGCGATCGCCGGCCCCTCGGCGTCGTGCAGATACCGGAAGTCGGCGTCCATGATCGCGCGCAGATGACCGCGGCGGCGATAGATCGGCAGGGTGCTGACGGTGGTCACGGCCGCGACCGGGACGGAGGCGCCGTTAAAGCGCATCGTGAACGGCCAGCGGCCGTAACATGTCGCCAGCCGCTCGTCCTCGAAGGCGCATTGGGTCCACTCGGGACGCATCGCCTCGAATGCCGAGCGGTCCATCGCCAGCGACAGGCTGCAAATGCGGACAAACTCCGCCATCTCTTCGGTTTCGATCGGCCGAACGGTCGTTGCCATCTACCTACCCCCTGATACCGGGCGAAGGATATCAGAT
>JBBQJF010000492.1:0-3196 GCA_038325665.1 Dehalococcoidia bacterium
GTACCCAAGCGGCCAGGGCAGGGGACCAGCCCATGTCTGTTCTGCCCACTTTAGGGCGCCACTCATCAGATGCGGCACGCGCGACCGGTCCATGAGCGGGAAGGTCCCCCGACACCCAACACCCACCACCCGGTTTCTCAGGGAGGACTCCATGCCGTTTGAGCTTGTGATCCGCAATGCCCGTGTCATCGACGGCACGGGCACGCCGGCCAGGGCGGGCGATGTCGCGGTCGAGGACGGGCGGATCGTCCGCGTCGGTGAGGCGAGCGGGACCGCGCGGCGAGAGATCGATGCCGGCGGCCGGACGCTCGCGCCAGGGTTCGTCGATACACACGCGCACGATGACGGCGCGCTGCTGCGCTATCCCGGCATGGAGTTCAAGCTGGCGCAGGGCGTGACCACCACCGTGATCGGCAACTGCGGCTTTTCCGTCGCCCCGGCCACGCGCGAGGCGGCGCGGCTGATCACCGGCTCGTCGATTCTCAATGTCGGCGATGCGCCGGTGACGTGGGACGACATGGCCGGCTACGCGCGGGCGGTGAACGAGCGCCGGCCGGCGATCAATGCCATCGCCTTGATCGGTCACAACACGCTGCGCACCGCCGCCTTCGGCAACGAGCGCCGCCCGCCCACCGCCGAGGAGTCGGCGCGTATGCGTGCATGGGTCGAGGAAGGCATGGCTCAGGGCGCGTGCGGCCTCTCCACCGGCCTGATCTATGAACCGGGCCGCTGGTGCGAGACGGAGGAGTTGATCGACCTGTGCCGTCCCGTCGCGGCGCGCGGGGGTGTCTACGCGACGCACATGCGCGACGAGGGATTGGGGCTGCTCGATTCGGTCGAGGAGACGCTGCGCATCGGCCGGGAGGCGGGTTGCGCGGTTCATATCTCCCACCACAAGGCGAGCGTCAAGGCGGCATGGGGCATGGTGGCGCGATCACTGGCGCGGGTGGACGAGGCGGCGACATCGCAGGCGGTGACACTCGACATGTACCCGTATACCGCCGGCAGCACCCGGCTCGAGGCGATGTACCGGCTCGGCCGGATGGACCGCGCGTACGCCGAGGTCGTGCGGCTCGCCACCGTGCCCGGCCATCCGGAGTGGGAAGGCAAGACCGTCGCGGCGGTGGCCGATCTGCTCGATCTGCCCGCCGATCAGGCGACCGAGCGCATCCTCGACGGGCCGGGGCGCGAGACGGTGTGCATCCATTTCAGCATGGACGAGGGCGACATCGAGGCGAACCTGCGTCACCCGTTGGTTATGATCGGCTCCGACGGCCTGCCGGTGATGGAAGGGTTGCCCCACCCGCGCCTGTTCGGCACGTTTCCCCGCATCCTCGGCGCATACGTGCGCGACCGCGGCACGCTCACGCTGGAGGAGGCCGTACGGCGCATGACCTCGCTGCCGGCCCGCGTGTTTGGCCTCACCGACCGGGGCACGATCCGCGAGGGCGCCTGGGCCGATCTGGTGCTGTTCGATCCGGCGACGGTGCGCGACACCGCCACCTATGACGCCCCCAAGCGCGAGCCGGAGGGCATCGCCCTGGTCGTGGTCAACGGCCAGGTAGCGTGTGAGGACGGCGCCCACACCGCGGCTGGCAGCGGACGGATGCTGGTGTACCGGCAGGGGTCATAGGCCACGGGTCGCGGGCCACGGGTCATAGGACGGCCACACGGGGGTGGTGAACAGAGACAGGATGTGGAGGGGTGTCGTGGCGCCCGCGGGCGCGAGGTTAATGCCTCACTAATCGTGCGTTAACGTCTCGTTGATTTGCCGGAGATATCGTGGGCGATGACCTGATATCGGTGGCGCGATTCAGCGCGCTCCGCCGGCAGCCGGTTCGGGCAGCACGATGAGGAGGGCATCCCACTCGGTGAGCAGACAGGCACGATGGCGACAGATCCTTCAAGGCCGCGTGTCGCGGCGCGGTGCGATCAAGACGGGCGCCGCGACGGTGGCGACGGTGGTGATATCCGGCGGCGCCGACCTGGCGCGCCCCGCCACCGCGGCCTCGGCCGGGAGCGGCGCGGCGCCCGTCTGGGTCGATGCATCCCGGCTGGCGGCCGGTGATCCCCACGCCGTCGCGGGAATGTGGTCGCTCCACCAGGAGGCGACGGCCGCACAACAGCCGTCCGGGCCGCCCCGGTTGCGCATCCTCCCGATCGACCGGGCGAAGTTCCTGCTCGGGCAGCGCTTTGACCTCCGCGTCGAGGCCGAGGGAGTTGACCCGGCCGTCGATCAGATCACGGTGACGATCGACAACGGCGGCGCCGATCAGATCCTGCGCGGGCAGCCGGAACGCTCCAGCGCCAGGGAAACCAGCCTGGAGGCGACCTGGCGTGATGTCACTTTCAGCCGCGCCGGCGTCTACCGACTGGAGGCGCGCGTCACCAGCGGCGGGCAAACGGTCAGCCGCTCGGTCACATTCGAGGTCGTAGCCGCTGACACGACCGGCGCCCGCGCGAAGAACGTCATCCTGTTCATCGGCGACGGCATGGGCCAGGCGCCGATCACGGCCGCGCGGCTCGTCTCCAAAGGCATCGTCGAGGGCAAGTACCGCGGCCTGCTCGAAATGGACATGATGGAGGTGTACGGCCATGTCACCACCTCGGGTATGGACTCGATCGCGACCGACTCGGCCAACAGCGCCTCAGCCTACGCCACCGGCCACAAGAGCGCCGTCAACGCGATGGGCGTCTACCCCGACAACACGCCCGACCCGAACGATGACCCGCGGGTCGAGAACATCGTCGAGATGATCAAGCGCGCCCGCGGCATGGCGGTTGGGTTGGTGACGACCGCCGACGTGACCGACGCCACCCCCGCCGCGTTCTTCGCCCATACGCGCCGCCGTTCGGAACTGGCCTACATCGCCGGCGAGTCGCTGACGCCGGAGCGCGCCGTCGATGTCTACATGGGCGGCGGGTACGACAAGTTCATCCCCCAATCGACCGACGGCTCTGCCCGGCGCGACGATCGTGACCTGATCGCGGAGGCGCGGGGGTTGGGGTATACGGTGGCGACCAGCCGTGCCGAGATGAAGGCCCCCGGCCGGCCCGCCAAATTGCTGGGACTATTCCGCCCCGGCAACATGAACGTCTACCTCGACCGCGAGGTGTTGCGCGAGGAGCGCGTGCTCGGCCGCTACACCGACCAGCCGGCGCTGTGGGAGATGACCGAGACGGCGATCTCTTCGTT
>JBBQJF010000493.1:0-3192 GCA_038325665.1 Dehalococcoidia bacterium
TCCGCGCGCGGGCAAGCGCGTAGACAGTGGTGGGTGGAGCGTCGAACAACACACGGTTGTTGGCCACAAAGCCACTGTGACACTGGCCGTTGGTGAACGCGTTGCCGGCGCCGATGAAGGTTAGATCGAGTGCGCCGCGCTCGCCCATATGCACATCCCCGCGTGATTTGTCGAATGATAGCAGGGACGCGCGGAGAAAGCTGTAACCCACGATACTCACGGCGCCAGCGCCTCAAACCATCGATGCGCGGCAGCGGGCCAGCGCCAGTGGTCGTGACCGGCGCTCACGCCTTCTCGGTCACGCGATATTCCAGGCGGCGACCCAGCATGAGGCGGGTCTGCGATACGATGGCCGGCACGGTGCTGAACACGAAGCTCGTGACTGGCAGCATGAACCACATCACCACCGCCACCAGATCGTCCCGCCGCCGCCACCAGACCGGCTTGGCCGGACGGAGCCGCCGGTCAATCACGATCATCCACACGTAGGGAATAAGGCAGAGGGTGAGGACGACCCGAGCGGCGACATGAAGGTCATTCACATCGGTCTGAACGCCGGTCACTTGACCAACTGCCCATGGCGCCCACCAACCGAGCGTCAACAGGAACCAGTGTGTTGACCACAACAGATGGTTCGAGCTTAGGGCGACCACGCGCCGAAGCCGCCGCCATACCGGCATCTCACGGTGAGCCAGCGCCTCACGCACGGCGTACGGGATATCGGACGCCCCCCAGGCGTGGCGCTTGTGCTGCTCGTACGCCTCGACATAGCTCTTCCAACGCGTACCGGCGCGCACCGCGTCGTTGCCGGTGGGTAGGTAAATCGGCTCGACCTCAACCTTTCCGCTGAACAGGAAGAAGCACTTGAGGAACATGTGCCAGTCTTCGGGGATGATGTCGGCGTCCCAATAGCCCGCGTCATCGGCCATCTGGAGTGAGAGGCTGTAGGTGGACTGGGGGAACACCACACGGTCGCGCTTGCACAAGTTCGCCAGGATATGCGTGCCGGCCAGGGCGCTGCCGACCCTCAACGCGGCGGGCGTGTCCCAGATGTTATTGGTCAGCAAGATGGGCGACTGCCAGAACCGGCGATAGCGTTGCGGGTCGGTGGCGAACTTATGCGTCAGGCACGCGAAGTAGGACGGATGAAACACCGTATCGGCGTCACAGCTCGTGACGGTCAGCATCCCGAGATCATTGCCGAGGTCATCAACCAGCCGCCGCTTGGCCGCCCGCGCCGCCCAATTCTCGTTGGAACTCTTGCCGACGACCTCGCCGGGGATGCCTGCCGGGTGGACCGTTGAGAACATCCCTGCGAAACACGCGCGGAACTCGTCCTCCAAAATCCGTGCACGGGCGCCCGCGCCCTGCTCGCGTGCCTCCAATGCTAGTACAACCACGAGCTGCCGCGCGTTTTGTTGTGCCGCCAGGCTCTCCAGAGTGCGCCGCAGAATCGCGACCGGCTCCTTGTAGTTCGGGATGATGACGACGTGAAACACCTCGTCCCAGCGGGCGAAGGCGCGGCCGAACATCTCGGCGCGTCGTTGTTCCTCGCGCCAGTCGGTACGCTCGGCGGCGCGGAGGCGGCGATAGCCCGCCCGCGCCCTCCAGGCGGTGGTCGCGGACACGTACAGCCAAAAGAGGTCGAACGCGAGCACCACCACCGCGAACGCCCGCGGCAGTAGCAATCCCGCCCATAGCGGCGAGGTCACCACGATCCAGGTGATGAGTCCCGGCGCAATCTCGAGCGCCCGCTGAAAGCGGCGGCCGGCGGTGGTGGCAAGGGCGAGGATGCCGCCATACTCCGGTACGTGGGCCGGCGCCGGTGATTCCTCCCCGCGCTGCTCCGGAGCGGCCAGAACTCCGCGTCCACCAATCTGCGGCGGCGCGGGGGCGTACGGAAAGAACTCAAGCTCGACCAGGGCCATAGCAGCGGCCTCCGGCCGGTCGAAGCTTTGTCGAGAGCGCGTGGGAAGGGCGAGCGCGTGCAAGGAGCCATGGTGCCCCGGTGGCCGGCCGCGGAACGTGTCGCGCCACACGCCGGGTGTGGGCTGCCGTCCGAACCAGAAAACTGGGCACACAAAAAGGGCCGGTCTGCACGAGCCAGCCCTTCCAACGCCTACGAGGTTAGCTGACGGGTTAGGGCAGAAAGGTTGCCCCCTCCGGCGTGCCGGAGTTCACCCCATACAGTGGGTCCCCCGCTCCCGGGGTTGCCCGGGACTCGGCGCTTCGTCGGCCTATGAAGTTGTCTACGTCGCTATGCTACGCACGCCCGACCGGCACTGTCAATCACGCGGAGCGGGTCATGCACGCGGGTTTCCGTCCACGCGCCGCCGGCCCTCGCGGTTCTTCCGATCGATGCGCATCACGATGCCCCTCGCGGTGCGGCAACGCCGATGCGCTGTTTGACCATCGGTGCCGCGGCCGGCCGCCGCAGCGGACCCCGCCCCTCGGTGGCCGTGAGCAGGTCAGCGCTAGCCGCCGAGGCCAAACGCTTCCAGCGCCTCGGCGTAGGCCTCGGGCGTGTTGATGTCGATCACGGCACGCCGGTCGGTCACAGCGTGCTCGTAGACGCCGGCGGCGTGCGCGCGCATCACCGCGCGTAGTCCCTCGGTGGTCTCATCGACGGCGCGCAACTCCGGTAGAAGTTCGCTGGCGAAGATTACCGGATGGCCACGTCGTCCCCCGACTACCGGTACCGTGATCGGCGCGCCCGCCGCCTGATGGGCGGCTAGCACCTCTCGCGTGAGCGCGGCCGGCCGGGGCTGATCGACATTGAGTACCACCGCGAGAAAACCGGCGGCTACCGCGAGCGCGCCGATCTTCACCGATCCGGCCCGCCCCTCCGCGTATCCCGGATTGTAGGCGATGTCGGCGCCGCTGCCCCGCAGCACCGCGGCCACGGTGTCGCCATCGTGCCCCGTCACGACAACCACCCGCGACAGTCCGGCTTCTTGGAGCTGGGCGACCTGATATTCAACCAACGTGCGACCGTCCCATGGCAGTAGCGGCTTCGACCTGCCCATACGGGTCGATAGGCCGGCCGCCAGTAAGACCCCTGTACTGTCCATCCATCTGGCCTTTCTCTTGGCGCCGGCCGTGTTGATGTGCACCGCCGCGACCGCGCGCTCGTGGGTCGCTGACGAGATATCCACCGGCTAGGAGCGACCGGCGATCGGCGCCGTGAGACGC
>JBBQJF010000494.1:0-3178 GCA_038325665.1 Dehalococcoidia bacterium
CGCTCAGGTCACCCTCCGTCAACTTTCGCGTCGTACGTAGTAACGCGCGTACATGCCCCAGCAGGAAGGCATCACCGCCGAACCAGGCCGCTCCCAGCGCCAGCACGGCCACGAACCCGAGAGCGATCAGATTGTTCCTGATCAATCGGTTGGCCTCGGCGAATGCCACGCTCTTGGGAATGCCCACCGTCACGTACGTTTCGGCCGAGAACATCCCGCCCAGGGGAGTAAACCCATACAAGCGCGGTACGCCGTCGGACCCCACAGCCTCGACCGTCCCCTCGCGTTGGCGGCGCATCGCCTGCAACAACGGCCCTTCGTCATCAAGCGTGTGTCCGATCCGCGCCTCGGCGTCGGGGTAGTGAACGATGACCGTGCGATTATCATCGATCAATGTGAATGTCGACCCGATGGGCAACTTCGATTCCGCCACGAGATGGCTGACCCACATTAGATCGAGCGACCCGAACACCACGGCCTCGATCTGACCTCCGTTCAAGATGGGATAGCCGAGGCTAATGGTGGCGCGACCGGTGTCTTTGTTCAGGTCATACGAACCCACGGCGAGGTCACGCGTCTCAAGAACCCGCTGAAAATCGGTCCGGCCAGCGAAACTGGCCGCTAGTGAGCGCGGCAGTGCGCTGCAGAAGACATCGCCGTTGGGGTAGACGGCGGAAAAATCGGCGTAGAGGGGAAACTCGAGGCGCCGCGCCGCGAAGCGGGCATCGCAGTCCGACGAATTGAGATCTTTGATGCTCTCGGGTGGCAGCAAGGAGGCGAGCAACTGGCGCGCGGCTTCGATGAAGCGCGACTGGTCGGCACTCACTCCCCGCGTGACGCGCAGCGCACTTTGCTGCGCCGCCCGGCGGTCGCGCCCACGGTCATGCGCGGCCGTGTATAACACCAGCGCCAGCGCCGGCAACACGGCAAGGAGAACCAGCGCCAGCAGGCGAAAGCGAAGACTCGACAGCGCCGTGCAATGCATGATCGCCCCTCCTGCTTCAAGTATCGAGATGCAGGAGGGGAACTTTAGCGCGCGGCCATCGCGGGAGCGTTCATACCCGCCCGGGCAGCGGAATACACCCGGGTAGGGTGTATTCCGCTCATATGACGCGTGGCGTCGAGACGTGTGGTGCTGTCAGAGCCGCGGATTACCGTTGCGGCTCTGACGGCTTGGATATCTGCTCGAGCGTCTCACCGGAGGTCATATCGGAGCCATCGACGGCCAGATCACCCAGGGAGATGATACCGACAAGTTTTGTGCCCTCGGTAACGGGCAGACGGCGAATCTGATGGTCAGCCATCAGCTTGGCAGCCTCACTCACGGTCATCCGCGGCGTGATCGTCACCGGCGCCTCCGTCATCACATCCTGGACACGCCGATCCCGCGAGTTACCTCCGCCGGCCATCGCCAGCGCCAGGTCTCGGTCGGTGATGATTCCCGCGAGCTGACCATCGGCCAGCACCGGCAGCACCCCCACGTTCAGATCACGCATTTTGGCGGCGGCGCTGGTCAGATCAGTATCATAGTTAATTGTCTCCGGGTCACGCGTCATGATCTCCTGAACATACCGGCTGTTAGCGGCAGAGGACCGTGTTGTCTGCTCTGCCGAATTGCCGCGTGATGCCGTCGTCGTGGGCGACGATGTTGACGTCGAGCTGGATACGACCGTCGCCGGCCGGGCGGTCATGGTGGTGCTCGTTTCCTGCCACGGCTGGTAGGTCTCTTCGTCAGGCGCACCGCGCAACTTCTTGATCAGGAAGAACAGGCCCGTACCGGCCGCGACAGCCGCCGCCGGCGCTGCCAACCACACCGGACGCGGGCTCGGCATCCGCGCCTGCATACGCGCCGCGAGCCGTGCCTCTTGCTTGCGCTTCTCTTCCATCCGCGAGCGGTAGGTCCAGGCTCCCACGCCGGCCGCGCCCAATACGGCGGTGCGCAGCAACCATGCCATGTTACCGCCGCGGCTGCCGTCCGCGAGGTCGGCCGCGTGTCGGACATCAAAGGTGCGGTGCCACAGTGTTTGGTCAACCGCGCCGCTGATGCCGCGCTCGCGTTCGGCCGCGTCCGAGCTGTCGCGATAGCGGGTGAGTTTCGCCTCATCGTTCCACAGGCTGAGGGTCAGCGTCTCACCGGTGTGCTGGTCGTCGTCGAGCACATAGGCGTTGACCATGCCTGCCGGGGCCTTGCCGTGTGCCCATTGCTGGCGGAACTCCTGCTCATGTCCTGGCCGGATTCGTCGGGACGTTAGCCATGCTTTCATCGTTGATGCTCCTCCGGTGGGTGGGGTCGTCACAATCGGTAGGCTTCACCATATGCTGAGCTGGAGAAGGCAACATCCCCCCTTTGGGTGCATTACGTCTCATACTCAAGGATAAGGTGGACCGGACTGAACGGCCGGCGTATGGGCGCCGCGGCGTGACAGCGCGAGCGTCGTGGATGCGGCCACGCGGTGTTCGGCGATACGCTGGAGAGGGCGACAGACTGGCGCGCCACGCGTCTCCACACGGCTGCACCCCCGCCGTGGACAGGAATCGCGGGATGTGAGGCGTACCGTGCGGCGCTTGATCGAACTGACCGCGATCCTCGCCTTTCTCCTGCCGCTGTTGCTTCCGCTACTCAGTGCGCTCGGGGTATTCTCGCTGCCGTCGATCCTTCCGTTCGCGACCGGCCCGCATCACCCGTGGTAGTAGCCGCTGTCGGTCACAGCGCGTGGTGTCGTGGCCGGCCGGCCACCGCCGCAGCGCGTGTCCCGAGCCGTGGTGTTGGTCGGTACGGGCAACTGTCAGCCGTGGACCGGCCGGCGCTCGTACAAATACCGGGTGAGCGCGTCCTCGAGCGGCGGCGGCAACACGCCGCGTTCACTGTCGAGCGCGGTGCGGGCCGGTCGCCGTGCGGCCGGGCTCAATGCGTGGGTGGGGCGCCCCTCGATCCCATCGGTACTGATACCGGCCAACTCGGCGGCGCGCCGCGCGAACGCCGCCCATGTCACCGCGCCGGGATTAGCGAGATGCCAGATGCCGCGCTCACCATCGATCAGCAGGTCGAGACCGTGGTTCACGAGGTCGGGCACGTAGGTGGGTGATACAACCCCGTCGTCCGAGGCGACGAATGTCCGCCCCGCGCCCAGTTCGCGTAGGGCGATGGTAATGAAGTTGTACTCGTCCCATGGACCAA
>JBBQJF010000495.1:0-3177 GCA_038325665.1 Dehalococcoidia bacterium
GGTCTACCGTCCCAGCGACTCCGATGAGTCCGTGCAGACCAGCTCGAACGCCAGCTCGATCGCGCTGGCGGCATCGCCCAGCGTCGCGATCGTCAAGATCAGCCCGGGTCCGACAGGCAAGGGCGCCGCGGCGCCCTACACGCAGCTGCGGGGCAAGGAGCGCCAGGTCGCGCGCCGCCTGCTTCACCTGCGCGGCGACGCCCACGCGACACGCGCGAGCAAGGTCGACTGGCGCCGAATCAGGCACCTCTCGCGCTGGCTGGTCAAGCGGTCACACACAATCCGCCGCCAAGCGCGGCGAGCCGGCTGGGCGCCCAAGCACCGACGCGTGCGCTACCGCGCCATCCGCCGGGTGCTGCGGCCGGCCTAGTAGTAGCCGTAGGCCGCTTCGCCCCCGGCGAAGTTGGCCACAAGGCCGAAGGTCGGCGCGTCGATCCGCTGCAGCTGGTTGCGCAGGTTGTCGGCCTCGGACGAGGTGATCCGTCCCACACGACCGACGATCACCACGGCCGTCGCTCGGCTCATGAGCGGGATGGCATCCGCTACCAAGCCGGCGGGAGAGGTATCGATCACCACAAGGTCGTAGTCGCGCTCAGCGCGCTCGACCAACTCAATCATCCGGTCGGAGTTCACCAGCTCGGCGGGGTTGGGCGGCACCGTTCCCGAGACCACCACATCCATGGTCAGCGGACTGGCATTGCCGTTGCCGTGGTGTGCCACCGGCACTCGCCGCGCTACGTCCACCAGCTCGAGGCTGGGGTTCGACAGGTAGGCGGCCAATCCGGCCTCGTCGCCGATGCCGATCAGGGCGCCAAGCTTGGGCCTCCGCATGTCCGCCTCGATCAGCAGCACCCGCTTGCCAACCGACGCATCGGCCTTCGCGAGGTTCACAGCGATGGTGCTCTTGCCATCCCCCACTCCGGGCGAGGTGACCACCACCGAACGCAGCTCGCGATCGGTGTGGATGAAGCGCAGGTTGGCGCGCAACATCTGGAACGACTCGGCATCGGCCGGCGGCAGCTGATCAAGCGCTCGGCCGTCGGACTTGCCCAGCGCCCGGCTGCGCGGCACACTTGCCAGCACGGGGAGATCGAAGATGTCCTCGAGTTCGCGCGAGTGCCTCACGCGCCGGTCGAGCTGCTCGCGCACCATCGCGAGCACGAAGCCCAGCAGCAGGCCGGCGAATCCACCAATGACCGCGTCACGCTTTGGCTTGGGCGCGCTGGGCGACCCTGGCGGCGTGGCTCGAGTGGTCAGATCGGCGTCGCCATCCGCCGTGGCGGCCGCTTGGCGCAGTGCCTGGACCTGCTGGGCGTTCACACTGGCTGCGGGCGTGGGTGTCGCGCCCGGCCGGGGCGAGTCGGCCTCTGCTGCCTTGAGGGCACGCCGGATCCGGCGCAGCGTGGAGACACGCCGCGAGTCGATCGCGGCCTGGCCAAGCGCATTGGCGGTGGCAGCCGCGGCCGCCGCGGTGGGGGCGGTGACACTGATCTTGACCGATCCGGACTGCTCTCCGGACGTGACATCTGCGCCGCCGGTCAGCGCCGCGGCCTCCGCCTTGCCAACGGTGCCTGCCAGCCGCTTTATGGCCCGCTGCTTCACCGGATCGGACTTCACGGCGTCGATGCGGTCCTGTGAGGCCTCGGGAACTCCGGGACTGAAGTTGTTCTGCTGATTGCTCTGGCTGTTGCCGCGCAGCAGCAGGGTCGCGCCGGCCGTGTACTCGGTGGCCTTGCCCTTCGACAGGGCATATCCAGCCACGGCGCCAACCACGGCCGCGAGCAGCACGATGAGCCCCCTTCGGCGTAAGAAACCGAGGAAGGCCGAGATATCCAAGCCTTCGCGCCTCTGTCTGTCAGCCATGGGGCTCCCCATCCTATGTAGTCGTCTCCATTTTCGCTACAAACGGTCGCGAAGCACGTTTACGTAAGTCCCGATTGCACCGACCCTGCCGCGGGTGGCTGCAACCAACCGCATAGCGGTTCCCCGCCACTGCCGTGTCCTCACGCCTCGTTCGATCGCCGTCAGCAGTCCAGGTGCGATTCTGGAACCGACGAGGAGCTCATAGGCCAGGACAATCGGCTTCCTCCATGGAGGAAGCCAGCGGATCATGGCATAGGTCTGGTTGTGAGCGGCGCCGGACAACTCCGTGAGGTCACCAAAACCGCGTTCGGCCTTACCGAAGCGTGGACCTTCGTCGTGGTGCACGGCGACCGCCGGGTCATAGAGAATCCCCCATCCGGCTCGCTTGATTCCCAGGCAGACGGCGAACTCCCAGTGCGGCTGAGCACCGCTGCCTCGCAGCTGTGGATCGAACCACACCGGTTCAAGCGCGGCACGCCGAAATGCGATGTTCACCCCCTTCAAGACGTCGGTGCGCTCGGGGCGCCCCGAGCCCCTGTGATGCTCTCCTATAGCCCGCCCATACCACTGAATCTTGCCGACAGCCTGACTCGGCACAGGCGGATCTTCATAGCCCGCCAGTCGATCGCGACCACCCACGGCCCCTAGTGTCGGGTCGCCGGCAAAGTGCGCTGCGATCCGCTTGACCCAGTCGGCATCCGGGATCGCGTCGTCATCGGTAAACGCCAAGATATCGCCCGTTGCTTCAGCCCCCCCAGCATTGAGCGCGGCCACCACGCCAGGGGTATCGACCGTTACCGTCCGCACAGGCGGCTTAGAGCGATCAATTTGCGCAAGGACGTCGCGAGTGCTCGCGTCTTCGGCGCGCGCGACCACGAGAACCTCCCGTGGTTGGTATTCCTGCGCCAGCACCCCTGAGATGCACCGTTTCAGCTGGTCTGGGCGCTGCCATGTAGCCACTATCAGGGACACCGGCAGGTTCATCGCCAAGAAGGTGACACATCGGCGCCGTTCTAGGACTGACCCGGGGCTGTGGGGACGAATAACAGCACGAAGCGCCCATCGGTGCGCCTCATCTCTTGGTGGTCGGAGGGCCACCGATAACCCCGCCCACAAGAGCGGCCCGTTTGCGGGCGACCCGCCGGCCGCGTTACGAAGTTGATGTGGGTTGGAGCGCACTTCAGCCCGAAACTGGTGAGCCCGGCCCGGAGGCGCAAGGCGGTCTGCATGCTGCAGGGCCGCCTCTCGGTCTCTGAGCGTCGGGCGTGTGAGATCGCCGGCCAGCACCGCTCGACCCAGCGCCACGAGCCCGAG
>JBBQJF010000496.1:0-3172 GCA_038325665.1 Dehalococcoidia bacterium
CCCATCGCGATGTAGAGCAGACCGGTGGCCGACATCATCGCGCGCACCTTGCTGGATTGCCACGCCATGAACGCGAGCGCCAGCGGGAATATCAGCCCGACGCCGATGCGCAGCCAGAACCACATGTTCGCCGCGAGACTCATCTCCGGGATTTCCGGGCCTGACGGCAATTCGCGCACCGGCGCCACCACGTTCACCATCACCAATAGCGATTGCAGCACGATCACGATCAGAAGCAAGCGGGTAAGTTCGTTCAACGGCTGCTCGGGCAGGCGCGGTGTGACCAAGTACCAGTGTCCGAGCGTCATGCCCAGTGACACCGCGCCGAGGCTGGCCGCTCCCGCGACCAACGAGAGTAGCGCGGCAGGGTATCCCCACGTCGGCAATTGCACCACGGCCGCCGCCAGCGCCACCGATGCCAGCGCCGCGACCGAGGCCGCGACACCCAGCGCCTTGCCCAGCTCGAACCGGTTCCGCCAGGTGAACCAAGTACACGCCACTGTCAGTGCGAAAAACACGCCGACCGCGACCCGCATTGGCCCGGCGAAGCGGTCGTCGAGCCGGTACCCGGAGATATCGCCGCTGGTGGTCAGGCTGACGGTGAGCCAGAATGCGAGCCCCGCGCCGCAGAGGGCCATCAACGCCCCCATCTTGAGGAAGCCGGGCGCGACCTGCCCCCGGAACTGCGGCGCGAGCAACACGAGCTGCGTACCGGCGCCGAATTCGAGCATCAGCAGAAAGGTCGCGAATGGGAGGGCGGACAAGCTCATTTTGACGCTTCAATTCCGTGTACGGGCGCCGCGGCGCTCGCATCGCGTGGGAGCAGTGGTCGTTCGTGCGTTCGTGCACAATCTACAGTAGGGCGGCGCGCCGCCAGCGTCCACTATGGCGCCGCGGACCGGCGGTCGGACTGCTTCAGGAACACGAGGTCGGACACGGCCAAACCTCGCGACCGCCGGATATCTGGTCGCGGGAACCCCGCGCCCCTGAACTCTCCGCCGCTGCGCCGCCATCGTTGGTCACGCCGGGACCGGCGCGGATCATCTCCCCGAGCGCGCGGAAGTCGTCATCTTGTTGTGCGTATGGACGGCTCAGTCCGGCGCGGGGCGATGGGTGGTACAGCGGTACCAGCAGCCGGCCGGCCCACGGCAGCGCGCGGCCCGCATGGGTGCCGAGCCGGTAGCAGTGAGGCTCCAGGCCGGCCAGTGAGCGCAGGGCGACCGCACCAAGCGTGACGACGATGCGCGGATTCACGACCGCGATCTGCGCGGCCAGCCATTCCGAGCACGAGCCAAGTTCGGCGCGGCTGGGGGGACGGTTCGTTCCGGATGGATGGCGCGGGTTGCACAAGACCGCATTGGTGATGAACACCCCCGACCGTTCAAGCCCCGCCAGCGCCAGCAACCGCGAGAAGCGTACTCCGCTGGCGTCGCGTGACAGCGGAACACCGGTGACATCACCTCCGCGCCGGCCGGGCGCCTCGGCCACGAACATCACGCGTGCGCCCGGCGTTCCATTGAGGGCGCTCAGCACCCGCCGTCGCCCTTCCATAGCCGGACAGCGGCGGCACGCCTGGGCCGCGTGTACCAATTGGTCGAACGTACTGCCGGCCAAGTCTGTGCTCCGTCACGGGGTGGTCGTGGCGCTCGGGACGGCGTCCACGATTATTCCTGACAAGGGCCGGGAGCGCCCGACGACCCGTCCTCCAGGATGAGCAGCACCGCCCGCGGCGGTGTTGGGGCGCCGCGCACCGGCCAAAGCGGCCCCTGACGATTTTGCACCGGGATCGCCGTCGCCATCACCCGAGCCGCGGGGCGAACCCACGCACCGAGCGCCTGCAAGACGCCGCGGGACACGTCGCCAATCATTTTACGTAGTGCGAGTGTGAGGCTCATGGTATGCTGAGAGCGGCCGGTGCTCCAGGGGTGGGGTCCGGAAAGGTCGGCAATCGATGACAGACAGCGACCGGCGCGCGCCGGATCTGTCGCGGTGCTTTGGTCGGTATCGGGCGCAGTCGCCGCGGTACGCGCTGACCTACTGCGTGGAGTGTCCGAAACTCAAGTCGTGTGTACGCACCGTCTGGGGTCTGGAAGGTCCCCGTCAAACGGTGCGGCGCAACTACTGGTGGGAGACGTCGCCTCGCGGCCTGGCCCGCGCGCCGGCCCCCCCCACCGGCGGCAGTGACTTTCTCGCGACCTAGCGATTGATACCGCCACCCGTCCAGGCCCAAACGGTCGCGCCGCTTCCACCAGGGGCCGCGGGCCACATAGTGGGTCGCGTTGACCCAAACAGTGGACCGCCCGGCCACAATCTCGGACCGTGTGGGCGCTCCATCTGACGATGCACCAGCCCCGGCACACGCGGAGCGGCAACCCAATGCGCGAGATCATACCTGACCCTGGCGGCCACCGCTTCCTGCTCAAGGCAATATCCGAGGCTGGCAACGAGCTGGCCGAGGAACTGTTCGGCTGTCCGCGCCGCCTCTCCGACGTGCTCGACGCCGATGGCTGGTCGCTACGTCTGATCGCCGCGCATGTGCTCGCGTACGAAGAGATGGTCGCCGGCTACCTCGACCTCATACTTTCGGAGCGGCTGCCGGGCCTCGATGTAGTGGATACGGAGGCGGTGCGTGACGATCCCGACGCGTGCCGTGACGACCCCGACGAAAGTGTGCTCTCATTCGCCCATGTGCGTCGCCGCACGCAGTACTTGCTGTGGGATCTGCATGATCGACACTGGCGCCGTGTCGGCCGCCACCCGTACCGCGGCGAGATCACGGTGCTCCAACTGGCGCGCGAGTTACACTTGCACGACATCGAATACCTCTGGCGCGCCCGACGCTTGAAAGAGAGCGCGGGCGCGACGCGCGGCGGCGGATCACGCTGATGAACTCAGGCCCCGGCCAGATGTCGGGCAGGCGAGGCTGATGGCGCACCCCAGACGCGCGGGGACGCGCCGGCGTTAGAGTTCCTTGACCAGCTCGATCTCGTCGTGTATGGGAATGCCGTCGTTGCCGGTCAGTGGGATCTCTGACTTGAGCGCCCGCGCGCTGTCCACCGCTCCCAGCCGCACCGCGGCAATGCACATACCCCACCGCTGGTAGAAGCGCAGGGCACGCATGTTGTCGTTGGTCGTGACCAGCCACAGCCGCCGGCACCCTTGCCCGCGGGCA
>JBBQJF010000497.1:0-3172 GCA_038325665.1 Dehalococcoidia bacterium
CGGGCAGAGCGCCCGCCCGCGCCAGAGGGCGCCAGCGCCTGAAGGAACTATCGTGCCTCCTTCCCGCTCACGACGGATTGATCCGCGTCTCGCGATTCCGGCGGCGGCGCTGATACTATTGGCGCTGGCCGCCGTCGCGGCGATCACGCTCGCCCGGCGCGGACGCGACCAGGAGCCGCCACGGGCAGGAGCATTTGCCCCGCCCTCCGCCGCACGTCCGGTCGTCGCGCTGGATGTTCAACAGGCGCGTGATGGTACGCTCACGCTCGGCGGTCCCGGCGGCAGCCAATCCGCCACGCCGCCGTCCACGGCCGCCGTCTTTGTGCTCCGCCCGGCGACGGCCGCGGACGCCGCGCCGGGTGATTGGCTGATGGTGGCCGGCATCGCAAACGAGGTGCTCAATTTCACCATCCGCCAGGTCGTGATCGTCCCGGCAGCGCTCCAACCGACCGCCGACGCCGAGGGTGTGCCGCGCGTCTCGGACGGGCTGGCCGGTCACGAGGCCAACCGCGACCCGCGCGAACGACCGCTGCTCGCCGGACGGGTCGAGCGCACCGATGGGCAGTCCCTGACCATCGCGGCGCGGAGCGGCATCACCACGCTCGATGTCGGGGCCGGCAGCCCTGTCCAGCGCCTAACCGCCGGCACGCTCGCCGACATCCGCGAGGGCGACCGAATCGCCTACCTCCCGCCACAACCAGGCGCCGGCGCCGGTGACGCCCGTGCGCTGCTCGTGCTCCCCTCGGCGCGATAGTGGGGTGAGGGCTGGCGAGGGCGGCTACACCGCGGCCACCCCGCCGTACCGGGGCAGGCGTGCGGTTGAGGGGGAGAACAGGGTTGCTCTCCGCTTGAATCCTACTCGCGCCGATATGGCCGGAGGGCAAAGGCGGCCCTCGTGTCACGAGCGCTCCGAGGGATTCTGGGCGAAACCGTCGCCGTCCTGAAGGATTTCGATGCGGTTGCCGAAGGGATCGGCGGTATAGAAGCGTCGGACGTGAGGAAGCGTGTCATCCGCCACGACCGGCGCGCCAGCCGACGCGAGCCGCCGCCGGCATTCGGCGAGATCGGTAACACGGAAGGCGGGATGCGCCTTGTGCGCCGGACGGAAATCGTCGTCAACACCGATGTGAACCACCGTTGCCGGGGCTTCGAACCAACAGCCACCGCGGGCCGCCAACGGCTCCGGCTTGGCCACCTCCGTCATCCCCAGCACGCCGGCATAGAAGCGCCGCGCCTGTTCTTCGCCGCCGGCCGGCATCGCCAACTGAACGTGGTCCAGACCGACGAGCCGCATTGCTGTCCCCCACTCCCGGTTACTCCGTCTGCCGCAGCGATTGGGCCGCCGCCTGCCGCTCGATCAAGCCGGTGCTGATCACCATACCGACCACGAACGTGAGCACGATGCCGCCGAGCGAAAGTAGAACCATCGTCCAGTTCGTCTGGAGGATGAATTCCGGCGCGACCTTCGTGCCGGACGCGGTGACTTCGAGAAACGAGAGCATCCGCCGGCCGATCAGCAGCCCGAGCGCGACACCGGCGCTCAGCCCGAATACCCCGACCAGCGCGTACTCGAACGCCAGCAACCGAAATATCTGCCCGCGCGAGACGCCCATCGCTCGCATGACCGCGAACTCGGTGCGCCGTCGCTGCACCGACGCCACCAGCGTCACCAGCAGCGCCACGCCGACCAGCAGCAACACCGCGACGAAGGAGGTCACCAGGATGCCGCTGCCGCCCGCCGCGATCAGCGGATTGGCGTTGATCGAGCGGAGCACATCGGCGCGATCCACCGGCCGCCCGGCCACGAACCGCCGCCCGGTGAGCGTACGCGTGATCGCGTCGCGGTCGGCGCCGGGTTCGAGGCGAAGCCATGCCTCATTCGGCCGGCGCAACGGGCCATCGCTGAAGACGCCGGCCCACGCGGTCAACTGGTCACGATTGGCCAGGGCAAAGGGCGTGCCGGCCGGCACCGTGGGGAACAGACGGGCGATGCCGCGCACGATCACCGGCACCAGAACATCACCGGCGGCAAGCAGCGTCGTCTGACCCAAACCCGCGCCGGTCGCGGCGACAAAGCCGGGACTGACCACCACGGCCAGCGGCACGGAGACATCCGTCACGAAGATGCCGCGCAATCCCGTCGCCGCGCCGGGACGGAAGACGAACCGGCCGGCGGTGTTACCACCGTGCTTCTGGTCGGTCGTCGCCTTGAACTCGTCCTGCACCGATCCGCCCCGCGTCGGGGCGCGCACCGGCGCTGCCTCCCACTGCAACGGCCCCTCGAAGTCTTCGACCATCGCCGTCCCGTCGGGGCCTTCCGCCGTGACGTCATCCACATACACCGGCGCTGCCTGCGTGACCGTGATGTTGGACGGCTCGCTGAAAACCAAACTGATCAGCGCCAGCGGCGGCGTCAGCCGTGGGGCGAAGCGCTCGTTCAGATCGGCGCGAAGCTGCCGCCAGCCGCTGAAGTCCAGCTTGCCCAATTCGTACATGCCGGTGCGGCCCTCGGCGTCGCGCAGGCGCACCCACATGGTCACATTCTCGCGCGGCTCGGCCGGGTTCACCCACACGCCGATCGCGGCCGGCGCACCGGGCACGGGCCGGCCGCGCGGCGGCGGTCCCGTGAGATGGTCCATCAGCGCCGGCAGCGACTCGGCGGCGAGATCGTCGCGGAACCACAGTAGCTCGGTCGCCGCCGCCGGATCCAGTCCCAGCAGCGCCATATCCTGGACGCTGCTCCCCGGCGCGGCCGTCGTGGCATTGACGCGCACCACCGGCGCCACCCGTTCGACGCCCTGCACCTTCGACAGTTGCTCGACTACTTCTCGCGCACTAGTCGAGATGTCATCGGTGACGCCGAACCGCAGATCGACACCGGCCTCGAACGATGCACGGTCGCGGTATGAACGCTCGGCGGTGCTGCTGTAGCTCGCGGCAAACGTTCCGACCGCCACCGCCATCATCAGAAGCAGGGCGAGCCGCGTGTACTGGCCGGGATTGCGTACGACCTGCCACAGTCCCAGCACCACCGGCACGCTCGCGACGGTCGAAACTAGCGCCGCCGCGACCCGCAATACCGCGGGATAGAAGCGCAACAGCAGCGCCGCCGCCCCGAGCGTGAACAGCGCCGGTGAGATCAACAGGAGCGGGTCGGAGGAGACACCGCCGG
>JBBQJF010000498.1:0-3161 GCA_038325665.1 Dehalococcoidia bacterium
GTTCGCTGTCTTACGGCTGGGGGATGGCGACAGCGCTGACCGCCAAGTGCGCGGGCCGGCGGCCACGGCGCCGGCCACGGCGTCGCCGGCCGCGGGCGTCACGCTTGCCCCCTCTCCGGCCGCAACCGCGTCGCCGGCGGCGGCCATCCCCGCGAGCGCGGCGCCGGCGATCACACCTGCCACGACGCCCACGCCCTCGCCGCCTCCGGTGGAGACGCCGCGGCCGTCGCCCCAACCGACGCGGGCGCCGCCAACACCGCCACCGACGGCGTCCCCGGCGACGGATGTGCCCGGTTCGAACGTCGTCGCGCTGATGCGCGCCACGATTGAAGGGCGAGGATTCACCGCCGATGGTCCGGTGGTGCGGGTCGCCACGGCCGACGGCGGTGTGATGGCCGCGCAACGCGGAATCTGCGAAGGCTCGGCCAACGGGCGCTGTCAGCAGGTGTTCATCTACGTGAACGACCGCTACCTGGGTACCGACACGCTCAACCCGTCGGCGCGGGTCATCGAGATCGCGCCCGCTGGTACCGGCAGATTCGCGGTGACGTACGCCAACTATCTGGCGGGTGATCCGGGGTGCTGCCCAAGCGGGAGGCCGGTAACTATCACGTATACCTGGGATGGCGGCCGCCTCTCGCCGTCAGGGGTGCCGCCCGGACATCAGTAGGGCTCGGCCAGAGAGCGGTACGATGATCGCGGCAGGAGTGACCACAGTGGCGACGCGCCGGGTCGCGCACGAGCTGGCGCGGGCGGGCGGCTGTTTGTCGCGGGTCCCGCGCGTGGCGCGCGACCGAACGGAGTGATCGTCATGGACGAACGGGTGAGTATCGAGGCGGAGGCACGCGCGCTGGTGCAGCGCTACGCCGCGCTGATCGAGCAGATAACGGTGATGCTGGGCAGCCGGCTGCGTGGCGAGCCGGTGCTCGCGGTTCGTATCGAGCGCGGTGACACCGCCGAAGACGTGGACGGTGAGAGCATCGTGATTCGGGTGCTGGTGGACGGTGAGATCGAGGAAGCCCAGCACATCTGGGAGCGGATCGAGCACGATCTGGGCGATCTCCAATTCCGCGTGCCGCCCGATCAGCGCCGGATGCTCGCCGATCAGGTGTCCGTCGTCTTGAACTGGTCCGGGGGTGCGGTTGAGCGCTGAGCGGCGCGCATGCTCGTGCCGCGACACACGCACCAGGCCGCCGCGCTCCGGCTCGGCCGAGCAGCGCGACGCCGAGCGCGCGGATGCGGCCGCCTGGGCGTCCCCTTGACAGTAATACTTTCTACAAGATAGTATCCATCAGAAGCGAATGTTCACGGTTGTTAGCTCCCGCCTCCGCGGCGAGACGCGCCGGCCCACTCGCACGCATTTGCTCGGCGCGACCAGCGCTGACCGCGGGACCGTGGCGGTCCCGCGTGGATGGGGAGGAATCAATGACGTCTTCGACCGCCGGATGGTCGCTGAACCGCCGCGGTGGGGTATTCCGCGCGCCGTTATCGCCATCAAAGTGGCGCACTCTGATCGCGGTCTGCCTTGGTCTCGGGATGCTCATGATCGACACCTTCGTGGTGAACGTGGCGCTGCCGACCATTGGCCGTCAGCTCAATGCCGGCCTGAGCACCGCCGAGTGGACGATCTCCGGGTATGTGCTGGTGTTGGGTGTACTCCCGATCGCGATGGGCAGGCTGGGTGACATCCTCGGCCGGCGCAAGGTGTTTCTCGCCGGTCTGGTAATCTTCATCGTCGCGTCCTTATTGTGCGGCGCCGCGCAACACATCAACCAACTGATCCTATTCCGGGTGCTCCAGGGCGTCGGCGCGGCGATCATGATGCCGGGCACGCTCGCGATCGTCACACAGGCATTCCCACCGCACGAGCGTGGTCTAGCGATCGGCATCTGGGGCGGCGTCTCCGGGCTAGGGCTGGTCGCGGGGCCAATCCTGGGCGGGCTGCTCGTACACGGTGATAGCTGGCGCTGGATCTTCTATGTCAATTTGCCAATTGGGCTGGTCGCGCTGGCGATGGCCGTGCGTTATGTGCCCGAATCACGCGATGAACAGACGCCGCGCGTGATCGACTGGCTGGGGTTGGCGGTGCTGACCACGGCGTTGGTCCTGACGATGTTCGGTTTCACCCGCGCCAACGATGCGGGCTGGACCTCCCCTGGCATTCTTGCCTGCTTTCTCGGAGGTGCGCTACTGTTGCTGGCGTTCGTAATCGTCGAGCGGCGGGTCCGTGTGCCGCTGATCGACCCGGCGCTATTCCGGAGCGGCGCCTTCGTGATGGCCTGCCTGAGCGCCTTCCTCTTCTCGGCAGCGGTATTCGGCTCCCAACCGTACGTCAGCCTGTTCATGCAAAACTATTGGGGCTTCTCGCCACTCGAGGGCGGTCTTGCCTTCCTTCCTGCCACCGCGTTGGTCGCCGCGGTCATGCCGCTGTCCGGCATCATGGGACAGCGATTCGGGACGCGTCTGCGCCTGATCGTGATCGCCGGCTCGCTCGCGGTGGTCGCCTCGGCGTTGTACCAATTGCGGCTCGACACCGCTAGCACCTATGCCGCCGGGCTATTGCCGGCCTTCATGATTCGCGGCATCGGCATCGGCCTGGTCATGTCCGCCACGTCGCTGGCGGTGATGAGCGCCGTGCCGCTCGGCCGCTCCGGCGTCGCCTCGGGAACGCTGACCATGGCGCGCAACATCGGCACGGCGGTCGGTGTCGCCGTGATGGGCGCGGTGTTCGTGCAGCACGTCAACACCGAGATGCCGGCGCGCCTCGCCGGTCAGCCCGCGGCTGACGTCGTGCGAGTGACCGCGGCGGCAGACCACTTCGTTCCGGCCGGTGAGGGCGCGACGCGCGACGTGGCGCGGCAGGTGATCGTCGAGGGGTTCGTGCGGACCGCCGTTGCCGCGTCGGTCATGTCCGCGGTCGCGGCACTGGCGGCGGTGTTCATTCGCCATCGGGTCGTCGCCTCCGTGACCGAAGCCCGCGACCACGCGACCCGCGACGAGCCGGCGACCCTGGACGCCGTCCGGCCCACGGGGTAGCGCGTATTCGGCTCAGCCATCAGTAGATGGCGCGAACGGGGGCGACCCGCCGAGTCGCCCCGATCGAAGAACATGGCTCCCCCGTATGCAGGGGAGGCCGGGACATTTGCCACGGTCCGGTCTTG
>JBBQJF010000499.1:0-3144 GCA_038325665.1 Dehalococcoidia bacterium
ACGACTGGCGCGACGCGCATCACCGGGACTGATGACGTGGCCGGCTACACCGGCGCGACCACGGGTGCAACCGACACGACCACCCTCATGACCGGGGCGACCGGCAGGACGACTGGTACACGCGACGATGTCGCTGGCTACACCGGCACAACGCGCACGCCCGGGATGACCACTGGCACGACCACGCCTACCACCGGCACAACGACTGGAACAACCCGCGACGATACGACCGGGTACACCAGCGACACCGCCACTCAGCCGATCAGCCCACCGGTCGCCGCGAACTGGGAGCAGGCCCGATCTCGCTACCATCAGGATTGGCAGCAGCGTCATGGAAGCTCGGGTCGCCGGTGGGAAGACGATGAGCCGGCCTATCGCTATGGTCACGAGAGCGCGGCCGATGCGCGCTATCGCGGTCGGGAATGGACCGACGCCGAATCCGACCTTCGCACCGGCTACAGTGATTGGTCGCGCGACCAGGGCTACCAACACAACGATAGCGGCTGGGAGCGCGCCAAAGAGGGCGCCCGCGAGGCATGGGACAAGGCCCGCGGCCGTCATTAGTGGCGCCCGGCGTGCCTCCTGACCCGTCGTTGGGTCATCCTTTGAAAGTGGGGGTGTTGGGGGGACGGCCCCGCGTGTCATGCCCCGTGGCTCTCGGCAGGGCATGAGCGACGCCCGTGGTCGTGATCCCGTGAATCGTCCCCACGGAGGAAATCCAACCAAAATCAGGGAAGAGCGCGGCCCATCAGGTGGCGCGGATACCGTTCCGCGCCACCATATTCACGCCACCACGCGCACGAGCGTACAAAACCGCGGCGCGGGTCTGACTCTCATCGAATAACGTGTCAGCCCCGCGCCGCGGTTTCACGCGTGTCGCCCGCGGATAGCGAGCCGGTCACCGCGTGAGTGGTCGAGTGACTTCACCACCGTGGGCAGTGAGTGGTCAGTGGCACGTCCAGACTATTGTTCAGTGTTATACCTTCTTAAGATGGGAAATTCTCACAATGCCTACTACTCCAGGTGAATGGGCGTTCGCGAGTTTTCACGGAACACTTCAAAGAGCGATGTAGGGTTAAGCGACGTATAGGGACGTGTACACAGCGTCCGTCATACCACCAGACAAATGGGTGGCGCGCGAAAGGGGCGGCATGTTCGACAACATAGGCCTGACATTACGTAACGCGTTTCAAAGCGCGGTCGAAGATCTCTTTACATTCATTCCAAAACTATTCGGGGCGTTGATCCTTCTGTTGGTCGGTTGGTTCGTCGGTAAACTCATCGGCAAGCTCGTGACCACCGGACTACGAGCGATACAGTTCAACAAGGTTGCGGAAAAAGCCGAGATCGATGATTTCCTCCGAAACGCCGGCGTCAAAATGGATCCTTCCGCCGTGGTCGGCGCGATCGTGCGATGGTTCATCTATCTGACGTTCTTCCTGGCGGCATTCGATGCGCTCGGTCTGTCGCAGATCTCGGCCGTGATCGACGATGTGCTCGCGTTCATGCCGAAGGTGATCGTCGCGCTAATCATCCTGCTGGGCGGCGCCCTGGCCGGCAATTTGCTGGCGGGTGTGGTGCGTGGCAGCCTCAAGTCGATGGGCCTGCAGAACGCTGATGTGTTCGGCACGGTCGCTCGGTTCGCGGTGATCGCCTTCGCGGCCATCGCGGCGCTCGACATGCTGGAAATCGCCCCGACCGTCGTCAGCGGCCTGTGGACCGCGATGCTGGCGCTGGTGGTCGGCACCCTGATCCTTGCTTTTGGGTTGGGCGGCCGTCAGGCCGCGAGCGACCTAACGCTCGGCCGCCTGCTGCGAGCGGAGTTGGAGCCTGACTCGGAAATCCAGGCCGGCGAATATAAGGGCAAGGTACGCGCCATCGGCTCGCTGTTCACCACGCTGGAAACGGCCGGCGGCATCGTCAAAGTGCCGAACACGCAACTGACCAGCCAGCCGGTGCAGATGAGTCCGGAGCAGTACCAAAAGCAGGTGCAGAAGCGCGACGAGATGAAGGAGAAGGCTAAGACCGCGCTCGCGAAGGAGAAGGAAGAGGGCAAGCGCGCGGCGCCGCCCAATTCGACACCCACGGGCACCGGCTCCCGCCAGACCGTGGTGTCGGCTGCCGGCTCTGGTCCGCCGCCGGCGAACGGATCGACCACGCGCTGACGTCGCCGTCGGTCATCCAACCCGTACTTCTCATGGAGGGGCGCCCCCGTGGGTCGCCCCTGGTGTATCACCCCTGGCGCGCCGCCAATCGTGGGTCACGGCCGTCCAGCGCGGAGAGAACACCGGCGTCAAACAACAGTTCCCGACCGCCCATCCAATACCCGCGATTCGCGGGCAGCGGAGAGTTTACCAAACGCCTCCGCTGCCCATCACTCACGTCCCCGCTTCCACTTTCCTGCATCACGAGGAGCTACCCATGAACCGTCGCACGCGCGCCGGCGCTATCAGCGCCGTGGCCGCGCTGACTCTGCTTATTCTATCCACCGCCATGGCCGCCGGGGAGAAGATCGTCACGTACGGCGCTGACCTGACACCGCCCCAGAAGCAAGAACTTGCCCAGATATTCGGCGTCGAAGCAACTGCCCCGTCCGCGACCATCACCACCGCCGATATGATCACGTCGCTGCAGGGCACGGGACTGCCCGTCGCGCCCACCGACAAGAGCATCTCTAGCTCCGTGATCACCTGCCTCAACAAGGGCGACGGACTGGACGTGCGTACCCAGAATATCACCCGGATCACCGCGCCGCTCTACGCCAACGCGATGGTCACCGCGGGCGTGGGCGACGGCAACGTGCTGATCGCCGCGCCCCAATCGAATCCGGTCACCGGCGAGACAGCGCTGGCCGGGGTGCTCAAGGCATTCCCCCAGTGCCAGGGCGGCAAGGCGCCCGAGCAGGCGCGCATCAATCTCGCGTATGAGCAGATCGCGCGCACCGTGGCGCTCGCCGGTCCGTCGGGCGACCTAACCAAGGCATCGGCCGTCGTGTTGCAAGCGACCCAGCCGGTGATCACCGGCCAGGCTAAAGATGATGCCGCGATCAGCGCCGCGCTCGACAGCGCCGCCGGCGCCCAAGGCCTCCAGGTTCCGCCGAATCAGCGGGGCGATCTCGTCGTCTTTCTCAAGAAGCTGGGCGGC
>JBBQJF010000500.1:0-3143 GCA_038325665.1 Dehalococcoidia bacterium
CGGAGCGCGGCTGGTCCGTCGCCGGCGTACTCTTGCTCCAGCCCTTGCAACAGGGCGAGTTGTTCGCGTGTGTGCGGCAGGTCGAGGTTGCTGAACTCGCCGAAGTCTAGGGCGGTGGTGGCGAGAGCCGCGTCGCGTACCGGCGCCGGAACCTCGAACCGGTAGATGCCGCTGTTCCAGTCGAAGAAGTCGGGCGCACCGCGGGCCAGCGCCGTCACGGCGGCGGTCGACACCCAGAACACCAGCGGCCGGCGCAGGTCGCGGTAGTCGGTGCGGCGCCAGTTCAGCCAGGCGAGCGCGCCCCGTGCCCGCTCCGGCGCGGAGATGGACAGCACCCGCGGCAAGCCGTGAATGAACAGCGCGGCGTCGGGGGCGGCGTCCGCCGCGGCCCGCGCGATCGCGGGATAGGGGTCGTCCGTCTCCGCCGCCAGCTCCATCTCGACGAAGTACAGCGCGAAGCCGCGCGCCCGCCGCAACGCGCGCAACAGGCGGCGAAAGTCGCCGTTTTCGGCCGGGTCGAGGCGCGTTTGCGTGCGTTGCACCGGCTATCCGCCGTTCCGTCGTTCGCGTGGGCGGCCCTCGCCCTCCGGTGTCATCCGTCCATCTGTATTGGATTCGGTGGCCGGCCGTTTCAGACGCTCACCCATCCGGCGGCCTGCGCGCACCGCCGGATGCAGGTCGTACCAACGTTCGTCGTTGCGGTATTCGAGCACCAGGCGGTTGTACAGCAGCCGTCCCGACGTTTCGTCGCCGGCGACGTTGCGCTCGTGGGCGATATCGACCAGCCGGTCGAGGTCGGCCTCCTGCACCAGGTAGTCGTACTCGCGTACCATCTCGCGAACGGCGCGCTCGGCGTGCGCCGCGGTGATGCGTGTGTCGGCCTCGTCGCAGGCGAAGCGCACCAGCCGCATCAGGTCGCGCACCACGCCGCCGCTCATCTCGGCCAGCCGTTTGACGCTTGCCTCCGCCTCGAACACCTCCGCGATCGCTACCCGCCGCGCGACCACGTCCAACAGCGCGTCCCGTCCACGTGGATACCGCGTTGCGCCGTCCGACTCAAACAGCTTGATCATCGGGATGATATCGACCGCCTGATAATCGTTGAGGAGATTGAGGTTGAACACCAGCGACACCGGTACGGTGTAGACGATGTGGCAGCGCGGCGCCTTCAGTTGCTCGGCGTGGTGGACGAACAGGGCGGCGTGGTTGGTCTGCCCGTCGGGCCGCACCTGATACAGCATCTTCTCGAGGTTATCGACCAGCACGACCAAGCCCTTCCATTTGGCCTCTGCCAGCCGCACCTGAACGTCGTCCAACAGTTCGTTCAAGTTCGAGAGGAAGGTGTGCAACTCGCGCTCCAGCTTTTGCCGCACCTCGCGCTTCCGCGCGCCACCGACCTTCATCGTCCGGCTCAGGTTGCTGAGCAGGTTCAGGAACGGTACCTTCACCCCAACGCCAATCTCTGCCTTGACCGTTGTCTCTTTATCCTCGCGCTCTTCCGTAATGATGAATGTCTCGTTGAACCAATCTTCGAGGCCGTAGAGCAATGCAGGGGATATGGCAATGCCACTTGAATCCAGCGCCGCGTACACGGCCTGGGCGATGCCGAGCAGGACATCGACGTACTCGATGTCCTGCGGGTCGAGCACATCGAACGCATCGAAGTAGACGGTGAAGAAGCCGAGGTCATTATGCAGTCGGGCCTGCAATTGCTTGATTTCGGTCGATTTACCGCTGCCGCGATGTCCGGTCACGAGCTGCTTGTGAAAAGACGGCAATCGGGTACGGGAGATGCGCTGGGCGACGATCATTGCCAAGTCAAATCCGCCGCGCGCCGGGTTGAGGTCAACCCAGCGTGGGTCGCCCCGCTCCAGCGCCGCCTCCGGGTCGCAGGCTGGATATGCGTCATCGACCGTGGCAACCGGGAACTCCAATTCGGGGAGCGTCATGCCTGTTCCTCACCGCCGGCGGTCACCGCGCGCCGGATGTGCTCCATGGTAGCACTCCGCCCACGGTCCCGACCCGTGGCACGCGCGCTACCCGATGTCCTGCCAGCGGCGGGCGTCCGCGAACAGCGCCAGGTGACGGACGTTGGTCGTGGCGATCACGACGGCCTGCCCCGTGGCGGCGAGGAGGGCGGCGTGCGCGGCCAGGATCATGTCAGCGTCGAGGTCCCCATCCCCGGCAGCCGGCCGGCCGCGCCGGCGCGCGAGCGCCCAATAGTCGGCAGCACGGCGCATGTCAGCGGTGGTGATGGGGAGGTAGCCGAGTTGCGTCGCCACGTCGTCGAGGCGTGCGATCCCCTGCATCTTGCCGGCACGAAGCAACTCGCGCCGGACCTCATAGTCCGCGATCTCGGGCACGAGAACGCGGCTACCTTCTGACACCACGCGCGCCACCCACGCGTTGCACGCGACGGTCTCGGGAGTCGCGCGTGGATTGGTGAGTATGCCGAGTGGTCCACTATCGAGGAGCGCGATCATGCTTTTTCAAACAGCTTGAATCCGGCCGGCCGGTCCTCGTCGAGCGCCTTCTTCAGATACTCCCATGTCTCCCGCTGCTCTTGCTGATCCTCCGCGTCGCCGTCGCACCGAGCGCGGAGCCACGCGATCGTCGCCTCCCGCTGCGCGTCGGTGAGCGGCGGCGGCGCATAACTCGATGGGGTGGTTTCTTTGGTCGTCATCGCTGCCCTCCCGCGACCTGCTGAATTGATGCCTCCGGCCGCGTCTGCCGGGGGGCATGGCCGTACACTGGTTATAGCACACGCGACCGGCGCCGCTCCCGCGCGAGCGGATGCGGGCAAGTCTACCCGTGCACCGACTGGTTTGTTGACGCGCGGTCCCCGCGCGGGTGGATGTGGGTGAGCGCTGGTACGCGGATGCGTCGCTTGGGACCGCACGGCCGCATCGCGATGGCCGCCGCCCATGCCCCACCGTGGCGCGACCAGTGACGAAACCTGGCGCCGTCCCCCGTGACCCCCAAACACCCAACACCCAACACCCATCACCCAGGGAGTTACCGCCCGATGGACGTTTCGATCAGTCACTTGTCGGGGGAGCAGTTGGCGCCGGTGCGCGACCAGGTCGTCGCGGTGTACGCGGCCGCGTTCGGACCGCCCCCGTACAACGAGCGGCCCGAGGACG
>JBBQJF010000501.1:0-3139 GCA_038325665.1 Dehalococcoidia bacterium
TCCCGGCCGGCATCCGCGATGCGTTCATCGTGAGCTGGCTCGGCACGCGCGCCTTGTTCGACGATCCGCTCGTTCGTCAAACAGCGGTCGTGCTGGCAGGCGTGATCGGGCTAACCATGCTGACGCTCGAAACGCGGCCCCGCCGATCCGACGTGACCACGCGCGGAGGGTGACACGACGAGGCATTGTCGGTTGGAACCCACCGGGTGGCGTTACATCATGAACACCGCGACGGCGAACCACGTCACAAAGCCAACGACTGTCAGGCAACCAGCTACAAACGCTGAATCATGCCAAGTCACGAACACACCCCCAACCACTACGCGGCCATGCCACATACCGAGTGTACTACTCGTTAGGTGGATTACTCGTTTAGCATGGTTGGTTTCACGTCGGGGTTCACGCCCAATCGCGGGAACATCGGTCCAATCTTGCCCGCGCCGGACGCGCGCCCAGGTTCGAGGTGCGACGTCCGCTCCCGCGCGATCGAGAATGGCGACGCTGACACGCCGCACCGCCGCGACGCCGCATCGCGCGTCTCGCACGCGAGGGCGGGATCAGCGTTCCCGTTACCAGATACCGAGCATCATCTTCACGTCTTCACTCGCGTGGATGCGCGGATCCCATTTCGGCGTCCAGACGAGCTTCACGTCAACGCTCTTGACGCCGTCGGCGTCGCTCAACGCCCGCGTGACCTCTTGGTGGATCACCGGACCGAGCGGGCAGCCGGGGCTAGTGAGCGTCATCTCGACCTCAACGTTGCCATCCTCGTCCTGCTCAACGCCGTAGACCAGACCGAGCTCGGTGATGCTCATCCGCAGCTCGGGGTCCTCGACGGTCGCGAGGCGCTCCATGAGTTCTTCGTTCGTTGCCATGTGATGTACTCCTATGGAAATGGGTATCGGGTGATGGGTGTTAGGTGTTGGGGGCACGGACCCGATTCCCATGCCCAGTGGCGCCCCGATGGGGCATGCGCGACTCCCTTGTTGAATATGGGTGGCGGATGGCGCGGGCGCCAGAGGACCGCCCCGCGTGTCCTGCGCGGCGCCGATCCGTGCCGCGATCGATTAGACCTCGATGCTGACCGCGACGGTCTGGCCCTGATGGCGCGCCAGCGCCTCACCGAGTGTCTTCCAGGCGAGCAGGGCGCACTTGACGCGCACCGGGAGCTTGGCCACGCCGTGGAAGGCGTCGAGGTCGCCGAGTTCGGCGGCAGGCTCCGCGCCGTCCACGAGCATCGCCTCGAACTCACCTTTCATGCGGGCGGCGTCACCACGCGTCTGGTCTTTGATTGACTCGGTCATGAGCGACGCCGACGATTGACTGATGGCGCACCCCGAGCCACGGAAGCCGACGGCGGCGATCCGGTCGCCATCGAAGCGGAGGGTGAGCTTCACCTTGTCACCGCAGAAGGGATTCACCCCCTCGGCGACCACGTCGAACGGGTCGAGCAGCGCGCGGTTACGCGGGCGACGATAGTGATCGAGGATGATCTCGCGGTAGATGTCATCAAGGTGCGGCTCTGGTACCCGGTCCACCATGGCTTATCCGATCTGGCTGCCGGCCGGCGCGGCGGCCACACCGAAAAAGCGGCCGGCCGCGCGCAGCGCATCGACGAGCGCATCCACATCATCACGGTCATTGTAAATGTAGCAACTGGCGCGGGTGGTCGCGCCCGCGTCCAGCGTGAGGCGGCGATGCAAGGGCTGGGCGCAGTGGTGGCCGGCGCGCACTGCCACCCCGTACTCGTCCAGCACCTGGGCGATATCGTGCGGGTGCAGGTCGCCGAAGCTGAACGACGTGATCGCGCCCCGCCGTGACGGCTCGCGCGGGCCGTGTACCACCACGCCCTCCACGCCCGCCAACGCATGGAGCGTGTAGGCGGTCAGCGCGATCTCGTGCGCGCGCACGTTGGCCATGCCCAGTGCACTCAGATAGTCGAGCGCCGCGCCGAAGGCGACCACACCGGCCACGTTGGGGGTACCCGCCTCGAACTTGGCCGGCGTCTCCGCCCAGGTCGATTCCTCCATCTCCACGGTCGCGATCATCGAGCCGCCGCCCTGGTAGGGGTCCATCGCGTCCAGCAGCTCCCGCCGGCCCCAGAGCACGCCCACACCGGTGGGGCCGAGCATTTTGTGCGCCGAGAAAGCGAGGAAATCGAGTCCCAGCGCCTGCACATCCACCGGCATGTGCGGCACGCTCTGCGCGCCGTCGGCCAGGAACAGCGCTCCGGCGTCGTGCGCCAGCGCCGCCAACTCGTCCACCGGGTTGATCGTCCCGAGCACGTTTGACATGTGGGTGACCGCCACCAGCCGCGCACGGCCGGAGCCGATCAGCCCGCGCGCGACATCCATATCGAGCGTGCCGCCGGCCAGGAACGGGATAGCGCGCACGCGCGCCCCCGTGGCCCGCGCGGTGAGTTGCCAGGGCACCAGATTGGAGTGATGCTCCATTTCGGTGACCACGATCTCATCGCCCGCCTGCAGGAACTTGCGTCCCCATGCCGTCGCCACCAGGTTGATCGCCTCGGTGGTGTTGCGGGTGAAGACTATCTCGGCCTCGTCCGGAGCGTTGATGAACGCGGCTACCTTGCCACGCACCGACTCGTACTGAGCCGTGGCCTCCTCGGCCAGGGTATGAATGCCACGATGGATGTTGGCGTTGTGGCACTCGTAGAAGCGCACCAGCGCGTCGATCACCTGGCGCGGCTTCTGTGTGGTCGCCCCATTGTCGAGATAGACCAGCCGGCGCCCGTTGATGGTCCGTCTCAGGATAGGGAAGTCGTCGCGGATGCGGCCAATGTCCATACCCAACCCTCAACCTACTTCCTGACCGGTTCCCGCTGCCGGCACGTCGGGACGGAAAACCGGTTGAACCGCTCAGCACTGTTCCCGCCACAAGACAAGGAAGCCAGGAGCCACGCCGGGAAAGGTGTCAGCGGAGCTGTGAGCTGTCGAGCACGACCGACCCGTCCTGCACCTGCACGGGATAGGTCTTTATCGGGATGATGGCGGGTAGTCGCCGCACTCTGCCCGTCCGCACGTCGAAGCGGGCGCCGTGGCGCGGGCATTCGATCTCGGCGCCGATCAGTTCGCCCTGATCGAGCGAGCCGCCGTCATGCGTGCAGATATCATCAATC
>JBBQJF010000502.1:0-3113 GCA_038325665.1 Dehalococcoidia bacterium
CATCCCGAGTTACAGCGCACGATCACCTATCCCGGCGCCCCTTACCATCACAGCGAGACGCCCTGGCGCATCTCCCGTCGCCCGCCGCTGCTGGGCGAACACACGCTTGACGTACTCGAAGGTGAGCTGGGCCTCACCCGCGAGCAGAGCACGATCCTGATGGGCGCGGGCGTAATCTGAGCGGTTGGACGCTACCGGCGGCCGGTGGAGAGTCATCCTCAGCCGCGGTCCGCGATGGGCAAGCCGCGCCGCGGCATTCGCCGGCAATTGGCCCATGACACCGGCTCACGCGCCGCCTTTGACCGGCCACGCCTATGCGGGCAACGCGCGGACCGGCCTTGCCGCGTGTCGAGGTGAGGCGCGTGGCGCCATCACAGCCCCTTCAGGAAGGCGATCATCGCCTCGTTGACCTCCGCGGGACGCTCCTGCTGGGTCCAGTGCCCGGCGCCGGGAAGCATCACCGTTTGCTTGAGGTTGACGACCGTCTTCGGCATCGCCTGAAGCGCGGCGCCCGCGAACGTGATCACGGCATCCCGGTCGCCCGCCATGAACAGCGCGGGCACGGTAATCGTCGCGCCGTTGTAGGCGGCCATCAGCTCCCAGCTACGATCCATGTTGCGATACCAGTTGAGGCCGCCGCGGAAGCCGGTACGTCGAAACTCCTCGGTGTAGAAATCGATATCTTCCTCGGTCAGCCAGGCCGGCAACGTCGCCGGGTCGGTGGTTGCATCGAGGAACTTGGCATCCTTGGGCAATCCCGGCCGCCAGCGCTCGGCGGGGGCGGGGTCACCCGACGCGCTGTACAGCATCCGCCGGATCGTCGCGCGAGGGTCAGCCTCCAGTTCCGCCTCGGCTACCCCCGGCTCCTGAAAGTACAGGATGTAGAAGAAGTTCTCCCCGGCGAGCATCTTGAACGCGGCGGTCGGCCGCATCGGCCCGTGCGCGCCCGCGAATGGTACGCTCAGTCCGATCACCGCGCGAAAGCGGTCGGGGCGCATCAACGCCGAATTCCACGCCACGGGCGCGCCCCAGTCGTGACCGGCGATCACTGCCGTCTTTTCACCGAGTGCATCGACCAATCCGACCATGTCACCCACGAGATGAAGCTGGGTGTACTGGTCGATAGGCTCGGGGCGGTCGGTCTGGCCGTACCCGCGCATATCGGGTGCGACGGCATGGAACCCGGCGGCTGCTAGCGCCGGCAACTGATGCCGCCACGAGTACCACGACTCCGGAAAGCCGTGGCACAGCACCACCAGCGGTCCCGTACCCTGCTCGGCGATGTGCATGCGAATGCCGTTGGTTTCGACGAACCGGTGGGTCAGCTCAGACATGGCACGCTCCCTCATGAGTGACTGGCGACTTTGCCCATAATATCCGATCGTCGATTCAGGCTCCGGCGCAACGTCCGCGCGACACCGCCGGCCTCGTGCAACCACCCGAGCGGCTGGCCCCGGACCCGTGCCGGCGCACTCGGCTCCCCCGAGGATTATCCCCCCGGCCGAGGCCGCCGCCCGGCCTGCGCCTATCGCGTGATCGAACGAGGCTCGGTAGCGCCGGCGCCTTCTGTCACGGGCCGCGCCCGCGGCGGCGAGATGATATCCTCGCGGCGGGCACGCGTGGGCACGTCACGCGACGCCCATACCCACCGGCGCCGCCACCCCGGCGAACGCCGAACACACGCGAGTCACTCAAGCCCACCGGGACGCCACTGGACATCATAGACAGGCCGTCTCCCAACACCCCACACCTAACACCCATCGTTAGAGGAGCACTAACATGGCCGAACGGCGGCAGGACGACACGGCGGAAATCATCTTCACGGGCGGACGGGTACACACCGTCAACGCCGGTAACGGCATTGCCGAGGCGGTCGCCGTCGGCGGCGGGCGTATCCTCGCGACCGGCAGCGACGCGAGCGTGCGTCCGCTGCGCGGGCCGGACACGCGGGTTGTGGAGCTACGCGGACGCTCATTGCTACCTGGCTTCACCGACGCGCACGCGCACTTCCCCGGTGTCGGCGCGGCGATGGCGGCGATCGATTGCAAAGCGCCGGGCATGGGTTCGATCAGCGCGCTGCAAGAGGCGGTACGGCAGCGGGCGGCGACACTGCCAACGGGGTCGTGGATCAGGGGGCGGGGCTATGATCAGACCCGCCTCGCGGAAAAGCGCCATCCCAACCGGCACGATTGGGATGCGGTCGCCCCTGACCATCCCGTGATCTTCACCCGCACCTGCGGCCACATCCTGTCTGTCAACAGCCGCGCGATAGCGCTCGCGGGAGTGGACGACCGCACGCCGGACCCGCAAGGCGGCCGGTTTGATCGGGCGGACGGACAGCTTCTCGGCGTGGTGTACGAGACGGCGCAGTCACCTTTCCAGGCCGTGACGGTGCTGTCGCGCGACGAATATGGTGAGGCGCTGCGGCGGGCAAACCGCGCGTACCTCTCCGCCGGCGGCACGAGTGTGCATGATGCCGGTGGCCTCGTCGGTCCGGCGTTCTCCGTCTGCCAGGACATGGTGAACGCCGGCGAGATCCAGGTACGACTGTACGCCTTCATCACCGTTAACAGCGTCACCCACCCACTGATTGGCATGCTCAACAGCGGCCTGCACACGGGATTTGGCGACGAGCGATTGCGGCTGGGCGCGTTCAAGGTCATCACAGACGGCTCCAGCAGCGGGCCGACGGCCGCCACGCGCGAGCCGTACTCGTCTGACTCCGACGACTTCGGCATCATCTACTGGAGTCAGGACCAGCTGGACGATCTGATCGGCCGCGCCCATCGCCAGGGCTTCCAATGCACGGTGCACGCTGTCGGCGACAAGGCAATCGAGCAGACGCTCAACGCGATGGCCCGCGCGCAAGTGATGTTCCCCCGCCAGGGGTTGCGGCACCGCATCGAGCACTGCGGCATCACCCCGCCCGACCTTCAAGCACGCGTCAAAGCACAGGGGATCGTACCGGCGATGCAGCCCGCCTTCTTCTGGGAGTTCGGCGACGGCTACATCGCCAATTACGGCCAGCACCGCGCCGACACCATGTTCCCGGCGCGCTCCCTCATCGCGATGGGCGTGCCGGTGGCAGGCAGCTCCGACGCGCCGGTGACCAA